>NZ_CP196822.1:0-302250 GCF_051912485.1 Nitrobacter sp. JJSN
GGGACGCAGGGAAGCGGCTTTTGGTGACATCTAAAGCCTGAACGTCTTGAGCGTTCCACATTGTAAGGGAAACGTATCTGGTACTGCGCACTCCCTCTCCCGCTTGCGGGAGGTGAAGAGTCGCCCGTCGTCATTCAAAGCGAACTTGGTGTGGTTCGCTTCGCTCGCAATGACGGCAAAATCAGGTCCGAGTCTCACGCAGCCTTCTTTTCCAGATCGGCTTTCCACTCGCCCTTGCTGGCGAGCGAATTCATCTGGGCGCGGTGATTGAGAGCCCGTTGCCCGGCGGCGACATTTTCGGCCTTGCCGGACCACGCCTTCTGCGGCGCCGCCTGCAGCGCGCGGCCATAGGAGAAGGTGAGCTTCCATGGCAGGTTGCCGATCCGGTTCATGGCGTCGAGATGGGCGGTGGCTTCCTCGTCGGACTGTCCGCCGGACAGGAAGGCGATGCCGGGGACGGCGGCGGGCACGCAGGCCCTCAGCATGCGCAAGGTCTTTTCCGCGACCTCCGCCACCGACGCCTTCTTCGCGCACTTCTTGCCTGAGATCGCCATGTTCGGCTTCAGGACCATGCCTTCCAGCGCCACGCGCTGCTTCCGCAACTCCTGGAACGTCACGTTGAGTACGCGCGACGTGACATCAAAGCAGCGCTCGATGTCGTGATCGCCATCCATCAGCACTTCCGGCTCGACGATCGGCACGATCTGGGCGGCCTGACACAGCGCAGCATAGCGCCCCAATGCATGGGCGTTGACGCCGATCGCGGTCATGCTCGGGATGCCGCCCGTCGCGTTGATGTCGATCACCGCGCGCCACTTCGCGAAGCGTGCGCCCTGAGCGTAATATTTTTTCAGGCGCTCGGCGAGTCTGTCCAGTCCGACGGTCACGAGTTCGCCGGGACACGCGGGCAGGGGCTGGGTGCCCTCGTCAACCTTGATGCCGGGAATGGCGCCTGCCTGCTCGATCAGCGTGACCAGCGGCGTGCCGTCTTTGGCGTTCTGCCAGATGGTCTCGTCGTAGAGAATGACGCCGGAGATGTATTTGGTCATGGCGTCGGTGGCGCGGAACATCATCTCGCGGTAGTCGCGGCGGCTGTCCTCGGTGGATGTCACGCCGATCGCGTCAAACCGTTTCGTGATGGTGGGTGAGGATTCGTCGGCGGCAAGAATGCCCTTGCCGGGCGCGACCATGGCCTGCGCCACTTTGTTGAGGTCAGCGAGATTCATGAGCGTCTCCTCCTGCGTGCTCTCTTCCGAAACGAGGATATCGGATTCAAGGATTATGCAGGTATGAGAATTGCGGTTTTCTGACGCCGCAACTCATTTTGACGCGAGGAGCAGCGTCATTTAGCCCGCAATACTTCAACGCCGGGCAGTGGCTTGCCCTCCATCCATTCCAGGAAGGCCCCGCCCGCGGTCGAGACGTAGGTGAAATCGCCGGCTACTCCGGCCTGGTTCAGCGCCGCGACCGTATCGCCGCCACCGGCGACCGATACCAGCTTTCCGGTCTTGGTGCGGGCTGCTGCGTGTTTCGCGGCGACGACGGTGCCGCGATCGAACGGCGTCAGCTCGAACGCGCCAAGCGGGCCGTTCCAGACCAGCGTCGCGGCGTCGTCAATGGCCGAATGAACACGCTCCACCGACTGCGGTCCGACATCGAGGATCATGCCATCGGCCGGGATCGCGTCGAGCCCGTAGGCGTGGGACGGTGCGTTGGCGGCGAAGTGGAACGCAACCGTGGCGTCGACCGGCAGGATGATGGCGCAGTTGGCGGCCTGGGCCTTGTCGAGAATACGCAGCGCGGTCGCGGCGAGGTCTTTTTCCGCCAGCGATTTGCCGACATTGACGCCCTGCGCGTGCAGGAAGGTGTTGGCCATGCCGCCGCCGATCACCAGCGCATCGACCTTGCTGACGAGGTTTTCCAGAAGGTCGATCTTGGTCGAAACTTTAGCGCCGCCGATGATGGCGATGACGGGCTTCGTCGGCGCCTCGAGCGCCTTGTTGAGCGCCTCGAGTTCGGCCTGCATGGTGCGTCCGGCATAGCCCGGCAGCTTGTGGCCGAGGCCTTCGGTCGAGGCGTGGGCGCGATGCGCGGCGGAGAAGGCGTCGTTGACCCAGATGTCGCCGAGCTTGGCGAGTTCGGCGACGAACGCCGGATCGTTTTTCTCTTCCTCTTTATGGAAGCGGGTGTTCTCAAGGCAGAGGATGTCGCCATCCTTCATCGCCCCGACGGCCTTTTCGGCAGCGTCGCCGATGCAGTCGTCGGCGAACGCGACCGGCCTGCCGAGCACTTTCGCAAGTTCCGCCGCGACCGGTTTCAGCGAGTCCTTGGCATCGCGACCCTTGGGCCGCCCGAAATGCGCCAGCAGGATCGCCTTGCCGCCCTTGTCCGCGATTTCAGTGATCGTCGGCGCCACGCGATCCAGCCGCGTGGTGTCGGTGATGCGCCCCTGCTCCATGGGGACATTGAGATCGACGCGCAGCAGGACGCGCTTTCCGCGAACGTCAACGTCATCGAGGGAGCGGAAGGATTTTGTCATGGCTGGATCCCGGAGGCGGTGCGGCGTGAACGGTGCACCGCAGAGCCGGGACCGCTACGCAGGAAAGTTGCGGTGTTGAACGGTCCCGGTTCGGCATCGCGGCACTTGTGCCGCGATGCGCGAGGGACGCGTCGTCTCAGATCAGCTTCGCCATCGCGACAGCGGTGTCGTTCATGCGGTTGGAGAAGCCCCATTCGTTGTCATACCACGACAGCACGCGGACCAGCGTGCCGTTCTGCACCTTGGTCTGGTCGATGTGGAACGTCGAGGAATGCGGATCGTGGTTGAAGTCGCTGGATACGTTGGGCTGGTCGGTGGTGCCGAGGATGCCCTTCAGTTCCTGCGAGGCGGCGCGCTTCATCGCCTCGTTGATCTCGTTGGCGGTGGTCGCCTTCTTGGCGATCACCTTGAGATCGACCACCGAGACGTTCGGGGTCGGCACGCGGATGGCGACGCCGTCGAGCTTGCCCTTGAGTTCAGGGAGCACCAGGCCGATCGCCCGGGCGGCACCGGTCGAGGTCGGGACCATCGAAAGCGCCGCGGCACGGCCGCGATAGAGGTCCTTGTGCATGGTGTCGAGCGACGGCTGATCGCCGGTGTAGGCGTGGATCGTGGTCATGAAGCCGGTTTCGATGCCGACCAGATCGTTGATGACCTTCGCGACCGGCGCGAGACAGTTGGTGGTGCAGGAGCCGTTCGAAACGACCAGATGCTCCTTGGTCAGCTTGTCGTGGTTGACGCCGTAGACCACGGTCATGTCGGCGCCTTCAGCCGGAGCCGAGACCAGCACGCGCTTGGCGCCGGCGGCGAGATGCGCCGCGGCCTTGTCGCGCGCGGTGAAGAGGCCGGTGCACTCCATCGCGATATCGATGCCGAGTTCCTTCCACGGCAGCTTCGAGGGGTCGCGTTCGGCGGTCACCTTGATCTTGTTCTTGCCGATCACGATGCTGTCGCCTTCGACCTTCACCTCATATGGGAAGCGGCCATGCACGGAGTCGAAGCGCAGCAGATGTGCGTTGGTTTCCACCGGGCCGAGATCGTTGATGGCGACGATCTCGATCTCGTTGTCGCGCTTGGCCTCGTAGATGGCGCGCAAAACATTGCGGCCGATGCGGCCAAACCCGTTGATTGCGACCCGGACTGCCATGACCTTCATTCTCCTTCAAATAGGCGACATTCCGTCCGCGCAACCGCAAGTTTCAGCGCGCAGCGTCGACGCCTTGCTGCCCGGTTCTGCCGGGCAGCGACCATTGATAATTCCGTTTAGCTAGCGCCTTTTTGATTTTGAGGCAATCTCAACCTCAACGAAGGCGCTTCTCCGCAGCGTTGACCACGGCTTCGGCGGTGATGCCGAAGAATTTGTACAGATCCTTGGCGGGAGCGCTTTGACCGAAACTGTGCATGCCGACGAAGAGGCCGTCGGACCCGATCACGGCGTCCCAGCCAAAGCGCACGGCCGCTTCCACGGCAATCTTGACCGGCGCCTTGCCGATGATGGCTTGCCGACGTTCCTCGGGTTGCTCGAGCAGCAGTTCCAGCGAGGGCACCGAGACCACCCGCGACGCGATGCCGCGCCCGGCGAGCTGTTGTTGTGCCGCGACCGCGATCTCGACTTCGGATCCTGACGCGAAGATCGACACTTTCGCGTCGCCGCTGGCCGCGACCAGCTCGTAGGCTCCGTGCGCGCAACGATTGTCAGGATGCGCGGTCTTGCGCACCGGTGTGAGGTTCTGCCGCGACAGCGCCAGAACCGTCGGTCCCTTCGGCCGCTCCAAGGCGAGCTGCCAGCACTCGGCGGTCTCGACCGCATCGGCGGGGCGGAACACGCGCATGTTCGGCATCGCGCGCAAGCTTGCCAGATGCTCCACCGGCTGGTGGGTGGGACCGTCCTCGCCGAGTCCGATCGAGTCGTGAGTCATGATGTAGATCACCGGGATATGCGCCAGCGCTGAAACGCGCATCGCCGGACGGGCGTAGTCGGTGAAGCACATGAAGGTGCCGCCGGCCGGCGCGAATCCGCCATGCAGCGCAAGGCCGTTCATGGCCGCTGCCATGCCGAGTTCGCGGATGCCATAGTGGATATAGCGGCCGTCGTCGTGACCGGGCTGCACCTCTTTGAGACCCTTGGTGCGGGTATTGTTGGAGGGCGTGAGGTCGGCGGAGCCGAGCAGCAATTCCGGCACCGCGGGCACCAGCACCTCGAGCGCCATTTCGCTGGCCTTGCGGGTGGCGACCGTCGGCGGTTCGGCGATCAGCTTGTCCTTGAGCTTGCGGACCACCTCGTCGAGGTTTTGCGGCGGCTTGCGGTCGACCGCTCGGCGCTTGAATTCGCCGCGCTCCGCCTCGGGCTTCGCCGCGAACCGCGCGCGCCACTCTTTATTGTGCCGCTTGCCCTTGCGCCCCGCGCTGCGCCAGGCCTTGAGGACCTCGTCGGGAATTTCAAACGGGCCGTAGTCCCAGCCGAGCGCTTTCTTCGCGCCTGCGAGCTCTTGCGCCCCGAGCGCTTCGCCGTGCGCCTTGGACGTGCCGGCCCTGGTGGGGGCGCCGAAGCCGATAATGGTCTTGCAGGCGATCAACGACGGCTTGTCGGACTTCTGCGCCCGGCGGATTGCGGCTGCGACCGCCTTGGGATCGTGGCCGTCGATCCGTCTTGCGTCCCAGCCGCACGCCTTGAAGCGCGCCACCTGATCGACGTCGTCGGCCAGCGAGATCGGCCCGTCGATGGTGATGCCGTTGTCGTCATAAAGGAAAATCAGCTTGTTGAGCTTGAGATGACCGGCCAGGGCGATGGCCTCGTGGCTGATGCCCTCCATCAGGTCGCCGTCGGAGCACAGCACATAGGTGTAGTGGTCGACCACGTCGTTGCCGAATTGGGCGGCCAGCAGGCGTTCCGCCAGTGCGAAGCCGACCGAGGTGGCGACGCCCTGGCCGAGCGGGCCGGTGGTGGTCTCGACGCCCTCGGTCATGAAGTTCTCGGGATGGCCCGGCGTCTTGGAATTGAGTTGCCGGAAATTCTTGAGCTGATCGAGCGTCATCTCCTTGTAGCCGGTCAGGTACAGAAGCGCGTAGAGCAGCATCGAGCCGTGGCCGGCGGAGAGGATGAAGCGGTCGCGATCCGGCCAGTGCGGATCGGCGGCATCGTATTTCAGGAACTTGGTGAACAGCACGGTGGCGACGTCGGCCATGCCCATCGGCAGGCCGGGATGGCCCGAATTTGCTTTTTCTACACCATCCATCGCGAGCGCGCGGATTGCATTTGCCATACGGGAGGAATCGACGGTCGGCATGGTGGATATCCGGTCCTGATAGGGAGGTGGGCTGACGGTTTGCATGGGAATCCGAGGGCTCCAAGGGGAGAGAGACTGGCTTGCCGGGGGCATAGCACCTGCGTCCGCGGAGTCCAAGTGCGGGGAGGACCTCCTTCGGGGAGAATGTTTTGCAGTGCATAGCTGCGTTGCGGCGTTGCGCTGGCCTCGTCCGCCACGTAAATTTCAGCCCCTAAAGGCTTGCTGAGCCGTAGCTTTGTAATCGGCCCGCGGCCGGCCGAAAGGCGCGCAGAGCGAACATGAACGACCGACCCGCCAACCGTTCCGGCAGTGCCGAACCGCCCCATAGTGGCACAGCCGAGATCGATGCTGCGACCCGGCGGCTGACGGCCGCGCTCGATGCTCTGGAAAGAGCGGTGGAACGGCGGCGCGAGGCGGATCGCGACGAGGACGAGCTCGCGAGCCGCATTCAGGCGCTGGGCGCCGACCGTTCGCGGCTTGCGGACGAACTCGACAGCGCGCTGGTGCGCACGCGCAAGCTCGAACGTGTCAATCGCGAAATTGCTGAAAAGCTCGACGCGGCGATTGGCACGATCAAGTCCGTGCTTGAAGCGGCGGGAGAGAAGCCATGAGCCACCTCAACGTCACCATCAACGGCCGCCAGTACCGGATGGCCTGTGAGGACGGCCAGGAAGACCGTTTGCAGAAACTGGCAGGCGATCTGGAACGCCGGATCGGCGACTTGCGCGGCAAATTCGGCGAGATCGGCGATCAACGGCTCGAGGTGATGGCGGCGCTGACGGCGTCCGACGAACTGATGGATGCGCGTCAGCGCATCCATGCGCTGGAGACCGAGCTGAACGCATTGGGCGATGTGCGCGCTGCGGCCGCCGAGCGCGCGCGCGCCACGCAAACGGCCGTGGCGGCTGCGCTGAACGTAGCGGCGCAGCGGATCGAGAAGACGACGCAGGTCTTGAACCGCACTGTCGGCGGCGGCATCGCCATCGGGTAGCTGCTTTGCGACGTTGGGTCTGTCGGGGTTGCTGCGCATCAGGCTGGCATTCACTCCCGATCGCGCCTACATTGAGCCCCGCGAGGCTGCGTCGCGCGTCAGGAGCCACACATCCCCGGGGCCTTATCGATCCTTAAGGGAACTGTCCCTGACCGGGTCCGTGGATCCGGTCATATGGTGCCCACCTACTTTCGTAGGGAACTCCGGGATCGAGCGCTCCAACGGCCATTGCGGCCTCGCACTTTATCCTTCAATTCGGTTCGATTGTCATGCCCGCCATAGCGGTCGCAGACTGCGTAAACGTGCCTGCGTTGCCGCGCATCCAGTAGGCGTGTCGTTGGCTTTCGACTGTATTGGATCATCCGCTTTCGGGGACGATGACGGTGGAATGGAGCCATTCCTCTTCTGTAGAAGCGGGGCTCTGTGATTGTGATTTGACGCCTTCACGCGAACCGGTACTCACTTCGCTCGAAAACGCTATAAACATTCTGCATGTCGATTTCCTCGGAAGCTCGATCGAAAAACGAATTGCGCGCCGTCGCGTTGGCTCGCCGCGATGCTTTGAGTGTTCAGGAGCGCGACGACGCGGCGCGTGCGATCGTGACGCGGACGCCGTCCCTCGAGATAACATCGTCAATGGTCGTCGCCGGCTATGCGCCGATCCGCAGCGAGATCGATCCGGTGCAATTGATGCAGCGATTTGCCGCGTGGGGCGCGGCGCTTGCGATGCCGGCGATTTCAGCGCGCGATGCTGTGCTGGCGTTCCGTGCGTGGAAGCCGGGCGACGCGCTGGTGCGCGGCGCATTCGGGATTTCCGAGCCGCCCGCCACTGCGGCCGAGGTCGTCCCGGATATCGTGCTGGTGCCGCTCGTCGCGTTCGACCGCGCCGGCCATCGTATCGGCTATGGCGCCGGCTATTACGACCGCACACTTGCGAGTCTGCGCCGACAGAAGACCGTCATCGCCATCGGTCTCGCTTTCGCGGTGCAGGAAATTCCGCAGGTGCCGGCACTGTCCCACGACGCTCGGCTCGATTATGTGCTAACCGAAACCGATCTGTTCGACTGCCGGAGTTTATAAGGTTGCGTATTCTTTTTATCGGTGACGTCGTTGGCAAGACCGGGCGCACCGCGGTCAACGAACACCTGCCGGCGCTCATTGCCGCATGGAAGCTCAATCTTGTCGTCATCAACGGCGAGAATGCGGCCGGCGGTTTCGGTATCACAGAGACGATCTACCAGGAATTTCTCGACGCCGGTGCCGACGCTGTCACCCTCGGCAATCACGCCTGGAATCAAAAAGAGGCGCTGGTGTTCATCGAGCGCGCGCCGCGGCTCATTCGTCCGCTGAATTTCCCGCGTCATACGCCAGGACGCGGCGCCATGCTGATCGACACCAAGGACGGCCGCCGCGCGCTCGTCATCAACGCCATGGCGCGCATCTTTATGGAGCCGTTCAACGACCCCTTCCGCGCTATCGATCGTGAGCTTGACGCCTGTCCGTTGCGCGAGG
The DNA here is from genome assembly GCF_051912485.1 of Nitrobacter sp. JJSN. Lineage (GTDB taxonomy): Bacteria > Pseudomonadota > Alphaproteobacteria > Rhizobiales > Xanthobacteraceae > Nitrobacter. Next base: position 8,330 of record NZ_CP196822.1, read on the forward strand.
CGGCGGATGCGATCGTCGTGGATTTCCACGGCGAGGCGACCAGCGAGAAACAAAGCATGGGCTTCTTCTGCGACGGCCGCGTCAGCCTCGTGGTCGGGACGCATACCCATGTGCCGACGGCGGATCACCGGATCCTTTCCGGCGGCACTGCCTATATGAGCGATGCCGGCATGACCGGCGATTATGATTCCGTGATCGGGATGCAGAGGGAGGAGCCACTGCGCCGTTTCACCACCGGCATTTCGAGCGCCCGGTTCGAGCCGGCCAACGGCGTCGCCACCTTGAGCGGCGTCGCGGTCGAGACCGACGACGCGACGGGGCTCGCGCTTAGAATCGCGCCGGTGCGGCTCGGCGGACGGCTCGAGCGGGCGGAGCCGTCGTTCTGGACGTGAGGGCGCTTTCGGAAGTCTCCGCGGAGCGATCGCGCCGGATGTTTCGAACCAGTCTTTAATTCCGCCCGGTCCCGGCTTATAACGCCGCGCCGCTTATGCCCTTGCCGAGACGCCCGGTGCGCCGCCGCCGGGCTCGCCCGGAATTTTAGAGAGACCTGCCGATGGCCGGACATTCCCAATTCAAGAACATCATGCACCGCAAGGGCAGGCAGGATGCCCAGAAGTCAAAACTGTTCAGCAAGCTTGCGCGCGAAATCACGGTGGCGGCCAAGCTCGGCGCGCCCGATCCAGGGATGAATGCGCGGCTTCGCGCCGCCATGATCGCGGCGCGGGCGGAAAATATGCCCAAGGACAATATCGAGCGCGCGATCAAGAAGGCCAGCGGCAACGACGCCGAGAGCTATGATGAGCTGCGTTACGAAGGCTACGGCCCCGGCGGCGTCGCCGTCATCATGGAAGTGCTGACCGACAATCGAAACCGGGCCGCCTCCGACATCCGCTCGTATTTCACTAAGTCCGGCGGCAATCTCGGTGAGACCGGCTCGGTCTCGTTCATGTTCGATCGCCTCGGCGTCATCGAATACGACGCGGACAAGGCTTCGGCCGACGACATACTGGAAGCCGCCGTTGAGGCCGGCGCCGACGACGTGGTGTCGGGCGAGGGTAGCCACGAAATCTATGCGTCGCAGGAGACCTTCCGCGACGTCGCCAAGGCGCTTGAGGGCAAGTTCGGCGAGGCGCGCAAGGTAGCCCTGATCTGGAAGCCGCAGAATACGGTCGCCGTCGATGATGCAACCGGCGAGAAGCTGCTCAAGCTGATCGATCTCCTGAACGAACATGACGACGTCCAGAACGTCTATGCCAATTTCGAAGTCTCCGACGCGCTGATGGCGAAGCTGGGCGGGTGACCTTTCTCCCTCGCGCCGCTTGCGGGCAAGGTGAGCAGTGCGATCGCGGACCGAGTTTCGACTTCATTGATGAAGTCGTACTATCGCCCGCTTTTTTTCTTGACGCCGTCCGGCTGAAGGATCATGTCAGCCAAGCGGGATGCTTGCGGCCTCGGTCGCGCGCCCATCACTGGAACACCAAACAAAATGCCAAGCGACAGTCCAGGTACCTTGCCAGGTACCTTGCCGACAGGGGCCTCGGTCTGAGAGCTTGATGAGCTCGCCAGGCCTGCCGTTGCCGGCAGACCCCGAAGGTGAGCTATGACGGATATCCACACCGCCACGGACGGCGACTTTGATGTGTTCGCGCTGGCCTCGCGCCTGAGCGATGGCCATGTCGCCGACAACGTCGAAATCCTCAACCTGCTCGCGCCGCAGGACGCGGCCGCGGTGCTGGTGCTGCTGCCGGTCGATATTTCGATTGAGATCCTCGATAAGCCGGAACTGAATTTCGGTCCCGAGATCGTCGAGGCGCTGCCGCGGCAGACCGCCACCATTCTGCTGGCCGGCATGTCGGCCGACATGGCCGCCGACATCGTGCAGCAGCTCGAGGAGCCGATCCGCACCGAGCTGATGCAGGGGCTCGACGCGGCGACGCGCACGACCATCGAGGGCCTGCTCGCCTATCCGGAGAACACCGCGGGCGCGATGATGACGACCGAGTTCGTCAGCGTGCCTGCGACCTGGACCGTGGAGCGCACCCTGCAGCATATCCGTCAGGTGGAGCGCACCCGCGAGACGGTCTATGCCATTTACGTGCTGGATGCCTTCACCCGCCGCCTGATCGGCGCGGTGTCGCTGCGGCGGCTGGTTGCCGGCGAGCCTTTGGTCAGGATCGCCGATCTGGCGCGCTCGCCGATTACCACCTCACCCTTGACCGACCGGGAGGACGTCGCGCGGCTAATCTCGCGGCACGACCTGCTGGCGGTGCCTGTCATCGACAAGGCCGGGCATGTGCTCGGCATCGTCACGGTTGACGACATCATCGACGCCATCATCGAGGAAAACACCGAGGACGTGCAGAAGTTCGGCGGCATGGCGGCCACCGACGAGCCTTATCTGCAGGTGGGGCTCCGGGGCATGATCCGCAAACGCGGCGGCTGGCTCTGCGTGCTGTTCCTCGGCGAACTGCTGACCGCCAGCGCCATGCAGCACTTCGAGGGCGAACTGGAAAAGGCCATCGTGCTGACGCTGTTCATCCCGCTGATCATGAGTTCGGGCGGCAATTCCGGGTCGCAGGCGACCTCGCTTCTGATCCGCGCGCTGGCGCTGCGCGAGGTCAGGCTCGGCGACTGGTGGCGCGTGGCCCTGCGCGAACTGCCGACCGGGCTGATCCTCGGCGCCATGCTGGGCGTCATCGGGCTGGTCCGCGTCGTGGCCTGGCAGAAGTTCGGCATTTTCGACTATGGCGAGCACTGGATGCTGATCGGGCTGACTGTCGCGGCCGCGCTGATCGGCGTTGTGACTTTCGGTTCGGTGGTGGGATCGATGCTCCCGTTCATCCTGCAACGGGTCGGCTTCGATCCCGCGAGCGCTTCGGCGCCGCTGGTCGCCACGCTCGTCGATGTCACCGGGTTGATGATCTATTTCAGCGTGGCGCTGCTGATCTTGCGCGGCACGCTGCTTTAGGGTTCAGACTCAATTGATCCACCAAGTCAGGGCAGCAGCTCTGGCGTTCGCGGAAGGTGCGCTTAATCATTCACGCCAACCTCCGTAAAAAGGAATCCGCTTGACGTCCTGGTGAAGGTGAAGATGCTCTCGTCGCAGAAGACGAAGTAATTGTCGTTGTTCTCGCCGTCTCGACCATAATCCGCTTTCTTGCGCTGGATACAGGCGCGATCTTTCGCGGTGAAGAATTCCGGATAAGCCTTCGCCCGGAATTGTGCGGCATCCGCGTAGGTCTTGTCGCCCATGAAAGGCAGCTTGGTCATGCTGGCGACGGCAGCCGAATCGTTCGCTTTCAGCGCCGTTCGGAATTTGGCGATAAAGGTGTTGAATTCAGCCTCCAGAGCGGGAGATGCGATGGGTTTCTTTGGCGTTTGCGCGAATGCAAGCGCTGGGCTCGTAAGGATGGATGCAAGAATAATTCTGAACAACATGCTCATGTCGAGAAGGCCTTGTTATGAATGCGGTGTTGAAGGTCAGTTCGAAGCGCGACCGCACTGGCCGGCTCAATCATATTTTTGTTTATTGCCGTCTTCCTTCTTGCTCCAAGGTCATTAGATTCCGCTCTCCGGCCAGTCGACTTGGTCTGACGGTTCATTGTTCGGCGATTCCGCGCACGATCTCTTCCGCGGCTTTGATTTTCACCCCGCCTATCGTCGGCTTGTCCTTGCCGCACACGAACGATGCCGCCGCCTCAGCAAGCGCATGCGCCGTCTCATTGGCTTTCGGGGTTACTCCGGCATCCACCGCACCCATCACGCAGGCGGTATCCTGTGCGACCCGGATCACCGCCAGCACTTGATCCCCTGCAACCGGCAGATCCTTTTTCTGGAATTTCATCCTCACGATCGCGGCAGAAGGTTCGCCGTTGCCTGATCCGGACCAGTCGACGGTGAAACCGGCGGACCAGGCCTCAACGGCCCAGATGACCTTGTCCGGTTGATGTCCCTTCGGCCAGCGACAGCCGATCCGCAGCCGGGTCCCCAAGGCGTTAACCATGACCTGCACGCCGCCCCGGCCGGGACATGTTTTGAGCTGGTCTTCCTCATCGCCCGGCTCATTGCCGATCGGAGCGAAGGTGCAGTCCCTGTTGGCGATGGAGGTGAAGCGGCTTTGCGCTGCGCCGGCTGAATCGGCCGAAACAGCGACAGTGATCACCGTCATAACAAGAATGGCAGCCGCTGACCGCATCGCGCTTGAAACTCCTCGCCGGCCCAGGCCGATCGTGACCATAGGCGCGGAAACCGGTACGGCCTTCGTCGTTGCTGGAACCGGTGAGGTTCAATAAACCCAACTCCTTCGGGTGCGAGCCGCTCGCGACATGCATGGCAACTGGCGCGGGCGGGGCGGACGCGAGGATACGCTTGCGCTAACATGGGCCATGACCTCCTCACCGATTCGCATTTTGGGCATAGACCCCGGCCTGCGCCGCACTGGCTGGGGTGTGCTCGACGTCGAGGGCAACCGGCTGATCTTCGTCGGCTGCGGCTCGGTTGAGACGCGCGAACAGATGGCGCTGGCGAGCCGGCTGCTGGCGATCCATGAAGGGCTCGGCCGGATCCTCGACCAGTTCCGCCCGGCGGAGGCGGCGATCGAGCAGACCTTTGTTAACAAGGACGGTGTGGCGACGCTCAAGCTCGGACAGGCGCGCGGCGTCGCCATGCTGGCGCCGGCGATGTTCGGCATCGCGGTGGCGGAATACGCGCCCAATCAGGTGAAGAAGACGGTGGTCGGCGCGGGCCACGCCGACAAGACCCAAATCCAGGCTATGCTGAAGATCCTGCTGCCGAAGGCCGATCCAAAAAGCGCCGACGCCGCTGACGCGCTCGCCATCGCCATCACCCACGCGCATCACCGGGGTGCGGCGGCGCTGGCTGCGCGGATGAAGGTGGCGGGCGCATGATCGGCAAACTGAGAGGCCTCATCGATTCTTATGGCGAGGATTATGTGATCCTCGATGTCGGCGGCGTCGGCTATCAGGTGCATTGCGCATCGCGTACGCTGCAGGCGCTACCGACGCCGGGCGAGGCGGCGATGCTGTCGATCGAGACCTATGTGCGCGAGGACCAGATCAAGCTGTTCGGATTCCGCACCGACCACGAGCGCGAGTGGTTCCGTCTGTTGCAGACGGTGCAGGGCGTCGGTGCGCGGGTGGCGCTCGCGGTGCTCGGCACGCTGTCGCCGGCCGATCTCGCCAACGCCATCGCCTTGCGCGATAAGGCGTCGGTGGCGCGCACGCCGGGCGTCGGCCCGAAGGTAGCCGAACGCATCGTCACCGAACTGAAGGACAAGGCACCGTCCTTCGCCAATGTCGATCCGGCCATTGTGCATCTCGCCGGCGCCATCGACGATCAGCGTGCGCCGCGTCCGGTGACGGATGCGATCTCGGCGCTGGTCAATCTCGGCTATGGCCAGCCGCAGGCGGCCGCAGCGATCGCGGCGGCCTCGCGCAGCGCGGGCGAGAATGCGGAGACCGCGCAACTGATCCGGCTTGGGTTGAAGGAGTTGGCGAGGTGAGCGAGGTATCCCGCATCGTCACGCCCGAGCGCCGGTCCGACGATGTCGGTGACACCGCGCTGCGGCCGCAAAAGCTGGCCGAGTTCGTCGGGCAGGCGCAGGCCCGCGCCAACCTCCAGATTTTTATCGACGCTGCGCGCAAGCGCAAAGAGGCGCTCGATCACGTGCTGTTTGTCGGCCCTCCCGGCCTCGGCAAGACCACGCTGGCGCAGATCGTCGCGCGTGAACTCGGCGTCGGCTTTCGTGCCACCTCCGGCCCGGTGATCGCCAAGGCCGGCGACCTTGCCGCGCTGCTCACCAACCTCGAAGAACGCGACGTGTTGTTCATCGACGAGATCCATCGTCTCTCGCCGGTGGTGGAGGAGGTCCTGTATCCGGCGATGGAGGATTTCCAGCTCGACCTCATTATCGGCGAGGGACCGGCGGCGCGCTCGGTCAAGATCGAGCTGGCGAAGTTCACGCTGGTCGGCGCCACCACGCGCGCGGGACTTCTCACCAATCCGCTGCGCGACCGCTTCGGGATTCCAGTGCGGCTGAATTTCTACACCGAGGACGAGTTGGAGAGGATCGTCAGCCGCGGCGCCCGTGTTCTCAATGTCGGAATGACGGCGGACGGCGCCAACGAGATCGCCCGCCGCGCCCGCGGTACGCCGCGCATCGCCGGCCGCCTGCTGCGGCGGGTGCGCGATTTCGCGTCCGCCGCCGATGCGGCCTCGATCGACCGTAAGATCGCCGATCACGCTCTCGGTGCGCTGGAAGTCGACGCGGCCGGTCTCGATGCGATGGACCGCCGCTACCTCACGACCATTGCGCTGAACTACGGCGGCGGGCCGGTCGGGGTCGAAACCATGGCGGCGGCGCTGTCGGAGCCGCGCGACGCCATCGAGGACATCATCGAGCCGTATCTGATCCAGTGCGGCTACCTGCAGCGCACCCCGCGCGGACGCTTGCTCACCTCTCACGCCTTCCGCCATCTCGGCCTGACTGAGCCCTCGCGCGATCCGGCGCAGTTCGGATTGTTCGGCGGGGAGGAGGACGAATGAATTCGTCCGCGCCCGAAGCCCAACTCGACGGATCGATCCGCGACGGCAGGCATCACATGCAGATTCGTGTGTATTACGAGGACACGGATTTTACCGGGCTGGTCTATCACGCCAACTATCTGCGCTTCATGGAGCGCGGGCGCAGCAACTATCTCCGCCTGCTCGGCGCCCACCAGCGCGCGCTGTTCGACGAGGCCGAGAGTGAAGCGCCGGGTTTTGCCTTCGTGGTGCGCTCGATGCAACTCGAGTTTTTGAAGCCCGCGCGGATGGACGACGTGCTCGACATCGTGACGCGGCCGCTGGAAGTCCGCGGCGCCTCGATCACGCTGCATCAGGAGGTGCGGCGCGGTGACGTGCTGTTGCTGGACGCAAAGGTGAAGGTGGCGTTCATATCCGGCGGGCAGGCGAAGCCGATTCCGAAGCCGTTGCGAACGGCTATGAAGGCGGATCAAGTCTGATCACCGGCGATCACGTTCTGGAAATTGCATTGTCAGGTCCGGACCAGGCGCGAGGCGCGTGGATGGCGGGACGGTCCTGAACGCGCCGAAAATTCCTGCCGGAAAATCCCTCATGTGATGTCGGATCGCAGCCGTGCCGTTCGTCCTCGGACGACATCCTGATGGAACCCGCCGTTTGCTCGCGGGTTGCCTCGCATCTATCTATCCATTGGATGCACCCAATATTGGAGCACGCCATGCCCAAAATCACTCCATTTCTTTGGTTCGACACGCAGGCCGAGGAAGCCGCGAAGTTCTATGTCTCGGTGTTCGGCAATTCGAAGATCATCGAAACGACGCATTATGGCGAAGGCAGCTCGAAGCCGGCCGGAACGGTGCTGACCGTAGAGTTCGAGCTCGACGGCACCCGCTTCCTGGCGTTGAACGGCGGCCCGCATTTCCAGTTCAGCGAAGCGACCTCGTTCAGCATCGACTGCAAGTCGCAGGACGACATCGACTACTACTGGGACAAGCTCACCGCCGGCGGTGGCGGCCCGCTCAAGGGGGGCTGGCTCAAGGACAGGTTTGGCGTGTCATGGCAGGTGGTGCCAGAGATGATGCCGCGCCTGTTGCAGGATCCGGATCGCGCCAAGGCCGGCCGCGCCATGAAGGCGATGCTGAAGATGAAAAAGATCGTTATCGCCGATATCGAGGCAGCGGCGAACGGGTAGCGGCTTCCTTCTCCGTCATTCCGGGGCGATGCTTTGCCTCGTCCCGGAATCCATAATCCTTGTCGCGCTTCCGTCGTGGTGCCACGCAGCCGGCTCTAAGGACTCGTGCGCCGTCATCGTCTGGCTTGACCGGACGATCAGCAAACTCAGTCGCATCGTGTTGATATCAAGCGAGCAGATACTGGCTGCCCGCCGGAGCCTTGTCATCGGGCCGGCGAAGCCGGACCTGTTGGCAGGCATGACGGCCGATTGCCGTCGCCGAAATTTGGTGGGCCCCCATGTCGGCAGCGGGCATACTGGTTCGTCCTCAGAAAAGAAGGGAGCCGCTTCGCATGCTCTACGCCATACTTTGCTACCACAACGAGGACGTCGTCGGTTCCTGGAGCAGCGAGCATGATGCCGCCGTCATGCAGAAACTCGCGGTCGTGCAGGACAAGCTGCGCAAGCAGGGTCGGCTCGGTCCGGTGGCGCGGCTGCTGCCGACCACGGCGGCGACCACGTTGCGCAAGGAAGATCCGCCGCTGATCGTCGACGGTCCGTTCGCCGAAACCAAGGAGCAGTTGCTCGGATTCTATCTGATCGACTGCAAGAACCTTGAGGAGGCGCTGCAAGTCGCGCAGGAACTCGGTGAGGCCAATCCGGGCGGCTCCTATGAAATCCGTCCCGTCGGCCTGTTCGATGCCGGAGGCGCCATCGCATGACCGACGTTGCCTGGATCGATGCGGCTCTCACGGCGGCGCGGCCCCAGGCACTCGGCGCGCTCCTGCGCTATTTCCGCGATCTCGACACCGCTGAGGAGGCGTATCAAAACGCCTGCCTGCGCGCGCTGAAGAACTGGCCCGAAAATGGCCCGCCGCGCGATCCCGCGGCGTGGCTGATCATGGTTGGACGCAACGCGGCGCTCGACGAGGTGCGGCGGCGGAGCAAGCAGCAGGAATTGCCGGATGACGATGTGATCTCCGACCTCGGCGATGCCGAAAGCGAGGTTGCCGAGCGGCTCGACGGCTCGCACTATCGCGACGATATTTTGCGTTTGCTGTTCATCTGCTGCCATCCCGATTTGCCGGCGACACAGCAGATCGCGCTGGCGCTGCGGATCGTCTCGGGTCTGACGGTGAAGCAGATCGCGCGTGCGTTCCTTGTCAGCGAAGCCGCGATGGAGCAGCGCATCACCCGCGCCAAGGCGGCGGTGGCGAAGGCCGGCGTTGCGTTTGAGACGCCCGGCGCGGTGGAGCGCAGCGAGCGGCTCGGCGTGGTTGCCGCCATGATTTATCTTATCTTCAACGAGGGCTACTCGGCGAGCGGCGACACCTCGGAGATCCGCGCGCCGCTGTGCGAGGAAGCGATCCGGCTGGCGCGGCTGCTGCTGCGGCTGTTCCAGAACGAACCCGAGATCATGGGGCTGACGGCGCTGTTGCTATTGCAGCACGCGCGAGCCCCGGCGAGATTCGATTCATGCGGCGCGATCATTCTAATGGACGATCAGGATCGGGGCCTGTGGAACCGGAAGATGATCGCGGAGGGCACGGCGCTGATCGACAAGGCGATGCGCCATCGTCGCGCCGGCCCCTATCAGGTGCAAGCGGCGATCGCGGCGCTGCATGCGAGTGCGCCAAAGCCGGAGGACACCGACTGGCGCCAGATCGATCTTCTGTACGCGACGCTGGAGCAGTTGCAGCCGTCGCCGGTGGTGACGCTCAACCGCAGCGTTGCCGTCTCCAAGGTCGAGGGGCCGGAGGCCGCGCTGGCGCTGATCGCGCCGCTGGAGCAGCGGCTCTCCAGTTATTTCCATTTCTTCGGCGTCAAGGGCGCCTTCCTGATGCAGCTCGGCCGCAATGACGAGGCGAGGTCTGCGTTCGACCGCGCCATCGCGCTCGCCCATACCACGGCAGAGGCGGCGCATATCCGCATGCATCTCGACCAGCTGATGAAAGACGGCGCGCCTCGCACCAGGGCGGCGGAGTAGGGTTCTGGCGGCTGATTTCAAAAAAGTATTCGGCTGCTGTCTGGATGTCGCCTCGCCGTTCGTCCTTGGGCTGTCCTGTTTATCCAGACTTGAGGGATTGCCATGCTGAAAGTCCTTGCCATCGTCGTCGCCATCTTCGTCATTGCTGTCGCCGTTGTTCTGGGACTGGCTTCGACCAAGCCCGATACCTTCCGCGTCGAGCGGTCCGCCGTTATCAAGGCGCCGCCGGAGAAGATCTTCCCGCTGATCGCCGACTTCCATCAGTGGGGACGGTGGTCGCCTTATGAGACCCGCGATCCCGCGATGAAGCGGACCTACGGCGGCGCCGAACGCGGCAAGGGTGCGACCTACGCCTGGGAAGGCGACAGCAACGTCGGCAAGGGCCACATGGAAATTCTTGATGCGCCCGCTTCCCAGAATGTCGTCATCAAGCTCGACTTCCTGAAGCCCTTCGAGGCGCACAACACCGCCGAATTCACATTGCAGCCTGAGGGCGATGGCACCCGTGTCACATGGGCGATGCAGGGCCCGACCCCATTCATCGGCAAGATCATGCACGTGTTCATCAACATGGATCGCATGGTCGGTACTGATTTCGAGGCTGGTCTCGCCAATCTGCGCAAGGCGGCGGAGAGCTGAATTAACCGCTCATACGCGGGGGAGGAGATGAAAATCAATTCCTGTGCCCACTTCAACGGCACCTGCGAGGGGTTCGCTTATTTTTCCCCTCGCGCAGCCGCGTTCGCGGTGTCGTGACGGCCGAAGAGCTATTTCACGTAGAAGACGCAGGCTGCGATCACCAGCAGCGCCGTCACCGCCATGACATGCGCGAACATATCGGCGAGCGTGCCGGAAGCCGTCCGCTTTGTGGCATCGGTCATGATGTCCTTCCCCATTTGGTTTTGGCCAGTGTGGTTCGGGCATGACTCATCGCGGCTTGCGCGCGAGCCAAAATTGAATCGATGTTTACGCGGAACGCCCCTTGGAATTACTGCGCCCGCATCTTGTCCCCGCGGCCGAAGCAATGACACAAGCGTGATCAAGCAATGCGGCAGGAATTTGTTGCGACGGAAAACGCGCGATACGCGCTCATCTGCGTTTGACGGCCGCGTCGTGGCTTTCGTCTTGCGTCATCACATCATCATATGCAGCGCTGCAAAGCGCTCGCTCACCGGGAGAACATCATGCCGCTGACGCTGTACATGCATCCGCTGTCGTCCTATTGCCACAAGGCACTAATCGCGTTCCATGAGAACGCGACGCCATTCACGGCCATGTCGGTCGATCTCGGCGATCCGGACGAGCGCGCGGTGCTGCTGAAGCTGTGGGGTGTCGGCAAATTTCCGGTGCTGCAGGATGCCGCGCGCAGTGAGGTGGTGCCGGAATCCAGCATCATCATCGAGTATCTCGACAGGCATTATCCGGGCGTGACGCGGTTCATCCCGCAGGATCGCGATGCGGAGCGCGAGGTGCGACTGAAGGACCGTTTTTACGATCTGCACATTCACAACCACATGCAAAAGGTGGTCGGCGACCGGCTGCGGCCTGCCGGTAGCAAGGACCCGCACGGCGTTGAGGATGCGAAAACGCGGATGCGTGCGGCCTATGACATTGCCGAGCGCGAGATGGCATCGCGCCCCTGGGCAGCCGGCGACGATTTCTCGATGGCAGATTGCGCGGCCGCGCCGGCGTTGTTCTATGCCGCCAGGGTGCTGCCGTATGAGGACAGCCATCCACATCTCGCCGCCTATCTGGAACGGCTCAAGGCGCGGCCGTCCTATGCCCGCGTGCTGAAGGAAGCCGAACCGTATTTCCACATGTTCCCGCAGAGCGACTGAAGGCCCTCGCACGCGCCGAAAATTCTTTCCGGAAATGTCGGAGAGCCCGTGGTTCGCCCGTCTTCATTGTAGAGCCGGTGTGGACCGGTCCGGATCAACGGAGGATCGCGATGCGTTTCATGGTGATGGTGAAGGCGACGAAGGACACCGAGGCCGGCGTGATGCCGAGCACCGAGATGCTGACCGCGATGGGTCGGTTCAACGAAGAGATGGTAAAGGCCGGCGTCATGCAGGCGGGCGAGGGGTTGCATCCGACCTCGAAAGGCGCGCGTATCAAATATTCGGGCGCTGCGCCTGTGGTGACAGAGGGCCCGTTCCCGGTGAACAGCGATCTCGTCTGCGGCTTCTGGCTGATCGAGGTCGGTTCCAAAGACGAGGCGATCCAATGGATGAAACGCGCGCCGTTCGACGGCGGCGCGGAGATTGAGCTCAGGCAGATTTTCTCGTCCGAGGATTTTGGTGAGGCGCTGACGCCCGAACTGCGCGCGCAGGAGGAACGCCTTCGCGCGCAGGCGGCTGCGAAAAAGTAAACACAAGACACCCACACCCAACAAGGGACAACGACCCATGCGATTCATGATGCTGATGATTCCGAGAGGTTATGAGGCGGCGGCGCCGGGCACCATGCCTGATGCGAAGGCGGTCGCGGCGATGATGAAATATAATCAGGACCTCATGGATGCCGGCGTGCTGATCACGCTCGACGGCCTGCATCCGCCGTCGATGGGTGCCAGGGTTTCTTTTGTCGGCGGCAAGCCGCTCGTGACCGACGGTCCCTTCACCGAGGCCAAGGACGTGCTGGGCGGTTACTGGATGATCGATGTCGCCTCGCGCGACGAGGCGATCGCCTGGGCGAAGCGATGCCCGGCCTCGGACAATGAGATCATCGAAATCCGGCAGGTGCAGGAGATGGCCGACTTTCCCGCCGATGTGCAGGAAGCCGCCGCCGGATTCGAGACGATGCAAGGGAAACCCGGCAAGGGTTAACGGCAAAGCGGCCTCCGTTTTGGCCGCCCGGAGACTGCCTTGGGTTCGCCGCAACGCGTTCGCGGGCCGACGTGGCCCCGAATTTCAGCCGGGCGTCCGACCGGAAGCAGACGAAACGAGTAGCGTTTCGCCGGGGCTCATGTAAAAACCATTCACATGAGCTGGCGTAAGGAACCACGCCGCCCCGAGCGCGGCTACCATCACGGCAACCTGAAGGAGGCGCTGCTGCAGGCGGCGCTTGGCCTGATCGCCGAGAAAGGCCCGGCGGGATTCACCTTTGCCGACGCCGCGCGGTCAGCCGGCGTCAGTCCCGCAGCACCGTACCGGCATTTTCGCGACCGCGACGAACTGCTGTCCAGCATCGCGCAGCGCGGTTTCGAACAGTTCGAGGCGGTGCTGACCAAAGCCTGGGATGACGGTCGCCCCGATACCGTAACCGCGTTCGAGCGCGTCGGCCGCGCCTATCTCGCCTTCGCTCGCAACGAGCCTGCTTATTATTCGGCGATGTTCGAATCCGGCGTCCCGGTCGATGTCAATCCGATGCTGTCGGCTGCGAGCGAGCGCGCCTTCGGCATCATTCGCGCTGCAGCGGAAAGGCTTGCCGCGCTGACGCCGCCTGGCGTCGCACGACCGCCGGCGCTGATGATGGCGCTGCATATCTGGTCGATGTCCCACGGCATCGCCTCCCTGTTCGGCCGCGGCGATGCGGCGCGCCGCAAGCTGCCGATGTCCGCGGAAGACCTGCTCGAAGCTGGGGTGCTGATTTATCTGCGTGGGCTGGGCTTTTCTGCCGAGCGCAAGGCGGCGGACCATGCGGGCGCCCCGGCCCAGCCACCACCGGTGCCGGGATCTGCATCACCTGCGTCGCCGTCACCGCCGCCGGGTCCGTGGAATCACAAATCCGCGAGTTGATCGCGCGGCTCGGGCATGCGTGCACCGGCGGAGCAAATCATCGGTTCGCGCGTGTGGCCACCCAAGCGTTTCTTTCGGATGGGCTTTTTTCGTTTTGCCCCGCAGTCGCTCGCCGGGTCGGATGTGATGGGTCGTAACAATCAAGAACCGCGCGACCTGCATGTTCGTGTTTGCCGCACCAACTCGCGCTTGACAAAAATCCGCAACGGCCTACTTATGTAAATGTTATTTACATTCACGCGGCGCGATGCCGTTCATGGAGAGGCCCATGGCCAACACCGCTGACTACGATCGCTGGAACGGCCCTAACCACATGCAGGGCCAACAAGGTTGCTATCCCTATCCCCGCTTCATGAATGCGCCTTGGCATCCGCTTCGGATCGTCCTGATCGTGCTGGGTTTCATGGTGTGGTGGCCGATCGGCCTTGCGATTCTCTTCTTCACACTCGGGAGCAGAAAAATGGGTTGCTGGAGCAACGATCGTTTCGAAAACAAGATGCAGCGGATGCGCGATCACATGGAGCGCCGGGGCTTTGGCTTCCGCGGCTTCGGGGCGCCCTCCAGCGGTAACCGCGCCTTCGATGAGTATCGCATGGAGACGCTGCGGCGGCTTGAGGAAGAGCAGACCGAATTCAAGGACTTCCTGGATCGCCTGCGTCAGGCCAAGGACAAGGAAGAGTTCGATGCGTTCATGGCCCAGCATCGCACCCGTCCGACGCCGCCGAACGATCAGACACAAGGTCAGTAATCGAGACCAGCAACGGTACGCCGATCTCGCCGGCTTTCGTTATAAGACCTGACGCCGACATGACCGCCCGCCTGCACAACAGGCGGGCGTTTTTTGTGCGGCATTGCCGCGTTGAAGCTCCGAGCCGGCCGGTCACTGATGCGACTGGCGAGTGCGCGCTGGCGGCCATCGGCTCTCGGCGTCTGCCCGGTCCGGCCGCGACCGGCCCTCGGTGTGCAAGGGCTGGGGAACAGGGCAGTTCCGCGGTCGTAATTCCTCTTTGGTAACTCCGCCTTAACCATGATTAGCGTTTGGTTACAGTCGTAAAGATAGGCCGATAGCCCTCGTTTTGACATGTTGGCAGGGGAAGCAGGTCCCGCCTTTGGACGGGCCCTCCATGTGACTCAACCGGGTTGTCGCGTTGGCGCTTTACGCCGCGCGCGATGCATGGCTGCGAAACAGGCGGCGGAGCCGCTCCGGGACAATAGGGGATATCTTGCGTTGAGAGGACACTGCTCATGAATCCGGCCGACGTGGCGCAGTCAGCCTTGCCCCTGGCCTCAGCCGACGTGTCGCTGATTACGCTTTTTTTCCACGCTCACTGGATCGTGAAGGCGGTCATGCTCGGCCTTTTGGGCTGTTCGGTGTGGGTGTGGGCAATCGCGATCGACAAGATGTTTCTTTACGCCCGGACCAAGCGCGCGATGGACCGCTTCGAGCAGGCCTTCTGGTCGGGAGAGTCGATCGAGGATCTGTACCGGGCGCTGTCGGCCAAGCCGACGCAGTCGATGGCCGCCTGTTTCGTCTCGGCGATGCGCGAGTGGAAACGCTCTTTCGAAAGTCAGGCGCGCTCGTTCGCCGGACTTCAGATGCGGATCGAGAAGGTGATGAACGTCTCGATCGCGCGCGAGATCGAACGGCTGGAACGGCGGCTGCTGGTGCTGGCGACGGTCGGCTCGGCCGGTCCCTTCGTCGGTCTGTTCGGCACCGTCTGGGGCATTATGTCGAGCTTTCAGTCGATCGCCGCGTCGAAGAATACCTCGCTCGCGGTGGTGGCGCCGGGCATCGCCGAAGCGCTGTTCGCAACGGCAATCGGCCTTATCGCCGCCATTCCGGCGACTATTTTCTACAATAAATTCACCGCGGAAGTGAATCGCCAAGCTCAGCGGCTTGAAGGGTTTGCCGACGAATTCTCCGCGATCCTGTCACGTCAGATCGACGAGCGGGCTTGAGGTCGGACGGCATGGAAACGGACGGTCCATCATGGCGATGAATCCGGCAGCCTCCTCCTCGGGTGGCGGTGGACGGCGCGGACGGCGGCGGTCACAGCCGATGGCCGAGATCAACGTAACGCCGATGGTCGACGTCATGCTGGTGCTGTTGATCATCTTCATGGTCTCGGCGCCGCTTTTGACCGTGGGGGTGCCGCTTGATCTGCCGCAGACCCAGGCCAAGAGCCTCGAGCAGGACAAGACGCCGCTGCAGTTGTCGGTCGACACCAAGGGCCGGATTTTCATCAACGATACCGAAGTCTCGATGGACGAACTGGTCCCGAAGTTGAAAGCGATTACCGATGCCCGCGGCGGTCTCGACGAGCGCATATTCATGCGCGCCGACAAGAAGGCCGACTACGGTACGGTGGCCCGGGTGATGGGCAAGCTGTCGGGTGCCGGTTTCAAGCGCTTGGCACTGGTCACCGAAGTGGAGCAGGGATCGTAGTGTGGTGGTTCAGAAGTTCGCTTCATTTCTCCGGCGAATCAGTCAAGCGAACTTCTGAACCTAAACCACACTAGAGTTATAAGATTACTAGTGCCCTTTGATTCCGAAGTTCGCATCAAAGGTTGCTGCAAGGGCATGCGAACTTCGGAATCGGGTACTAGGTTTGAAGGTCAAGGTCGACAAGACACTGGCGGCGTCGATTGCCCTGCACGTCCTCGTGATCGGGTGGGGTCTGGTGTCGTTTTCGTCGAAGGCCTTCGAGTCGGTGCCGGAGGAATCCCTGCCGGTCGACATTATCTCTGCCGATCAGCTCGCGCATGTGACGGCGGGCATGAAAACCGGCAAGAAGGAAAACCCGAAGCCGCTGGTCGAGAAGGTCGCCGACCCTACGCCGCCGGAGGACACCGTCGGCAAGATCGACGACAAGAAGCCGCCGGTCGTGACCGACGTGGCGCCCCAAGAACAACCAAAACCAGATGACAAGGCCGCTGCCGAGGCCGCAGCCGCTGCGAAGGCCGAGGCTGCAGCCAAAGCAGCAGACGCAAAGGCCAAGGCGGATGCGAAAGCCAAAGCAGAGGCCGCGAAGGCTGAGGCGGAAGCCGTAGCTGAGGCAAAGGCGGAGGCTCAAGCCAAGGCCAAGGCGAAGGCCGAAGCGCAGGCGAAAGCAAAAGCTGACGCTAAGGCGAAAGCGGAAGCCAAGGCCAAAGTCGAGGCAAAGGCCAAGGCTGAAGCCGAGGCGAAAGCCCAGGCAGAGGCGAAGAAGGCCGAGCGCGTGTTCGACCAATCGAAGATCGCGGCGCTGCTCGACAAGCGCGAGCCGACTCGCCGCTCGGTCACAGGAGACACGCTAAATTCAAACGCCGCGCTCGGCCTTGCCCACGGCAAGTCCGCCGACAACTCGGCGACGTGGGGCGCGCTCTTTCGCAGCCAGGTCGAGCGCTGCTGGAAGAAGCCGTACGGTGGTATCGAAGCGCGAACAACGCAGGCAATCTTTTCGATTAAGCTGAAGCGCGACGGCACGCTGGAGACGACGCCGATCGCGATCAGCAATCCGACCACGCCATATTTCCGCGTCTATCAGGAGAGCGCAATGCGCGCGATCATCGAATGCCAGCCGTATAAGCTACCTGCACAGTTTTTTGATGAGTGGAAATTTTTCGAGCCGGTGTTCACCGAGAATCAGACCTAACGGCGCAGTTATTTGCGCCTAGTACCGCCGATTTGAAATTTCTGTACCACTTGCAGCGGGGTCATCTTCGGGAATTTCAAATCGAAAGCGGTACTAGAATCGTAGAGTTGCTAGTACCCTTTGCTTTCCGAAGTTCGTTAAGGGGATGTTGCGATGTCTCACGAACTTCGGAAAGCGGTACTAGGGCGAGTGGAATGACGAAAAACAGCAGGGTTCCGAAAATGCCGATCTATTTCTCGCGCCGCGAGTTAATTGCTGGCAGTAGCGCAATCGGGTTCGCGCTTGCCAGCCGCCGCGCTTTCGGGCAAGCGCGCGTGCAGGTGCCGGGCGGTGAATACGCGCCAATCCCGATCGCCATTCCGAATTTCGTTGCCGGTTCGCCGTCGGACAGTGAGGTTGGCGCCGGCGTCGCCAAGGTCATCACCAACAACCTCAAGCGCAGCGGGTTGTTCGCGCCGATCGACCAGGCGGCGTATATCGAGAAGATCACCAATATCGACACGCCGCCGCAGTTCGCCAACTGGAAGACCATCAACGCGCAGGCGCTGGTGACCGGGCGCATGACGCGTCAGGGCGACGGGCGGCTCAAGGCAGAATTTCGTTTGTGGGATGTCGCGACCGGGCAGCAGCTCGCAGGCCAGCAATATTTCACATCGCCGGAATACTGGCGGCGGATCGCGCACATCATCTCCGATCAGATTTATGAGCGCCTGACCGGCGAGAAGGGC
Organism: Nitrobacter sp. JJSN; assembly: GCF_051912485.1. Classification (GTDB taxonomy): domain Bacteria; phylum Pseudomonadota; class Alphaproteobacteria; order Rhizobiales; family Xanthobacteraceae; genus Nitrobacter. The sequence goes on from NZ_CP196822.1 coordinate 26,128, forward strand.
TATTTCGACAGCCGCGTGGTGTTCGTCGACGAGAGCGGGCCGTCTCAGCACCGCGTCAAGCGTCTGGCCCTGATGGATCAGGACGGAGCCAATGTGCGCTATCTCACGCGCGGTGCCGACCTCGTGATCACGCCGCGCTTTTCACCCTCGACCCAGGAAATCACCTACATGGAATTCGGGCAGGGCGATCCACGGGTTTATCTGTTCAATATCGAAACCGGACAGCGCGAAATCGTCGGCAACTTTCCCGGCATGTCATTCTCGCCGCGTTTTGCGCCCGATGGCCAACGTATCATCATGAGTTTGCAGCAAGGCGGCAACTCGAACCTGTTCGTGATGGACCTGCGCTCGAAGTCGACCACGCGTCTGACCGACACACCGGCGATCGATACCTCGCCATCCTATTCGCCCGATGGCGGCCGCATCTGTTTCGAGTCGGATCGTGGCGGCAAGCCCCAAATCTATGTGATGGGGGCGACTGGCGGCGCCGCGCAGCGTATTTCATTCGGCGAGGGCTCCTACTCGACCCCGGTCTGGTCGCCGCGTGGCGATTACATTGCCTTCACCCGGCAGGGTGGTGGCCAGTTTTCCATCGGCATCATCAAGCCGGATGGTTCGGGCGAGCGGATTCTGACGTCGGGATTTCACAACGAGGGTCCGACCTTCGCGCCGAACGGCCGGGTCCTGATGTTCTTCCGCGATCCCGGCGGCGCTAGCGGTCCGTCGCTCTATACGATCGACGTGTCCGGCCGCAACGAGTTGAAGGTCCCGACACCCGGTTTCGCATCCGATCCGGCCTGGTCGCCCCTGCTCTCATAAGTCCGGTCGTCGCGGGAGGCGAACGTTAATTCATAACCCACCAGCGCCCCGATTCTAACATTCGCAAGAAGTCTCCTGAAACGGGATGCGAATGTTAGAATCGGGCCGTTAGCCTGCTGATTCAGGAAGTAAATTCGGGTTTCGGTGATCGGCTCAACCTCTCGCTAACGATGTTCGCTCAGAAAGGCTTCACTAGCATTCGGTAACACTGTGCGCCCGAAAAAGGATGCGCGCGTCCCCGATGCAATTGGCCGATCACCATCGCGATACCGATACGATGTCGCCAGCGATATATGCGGCGCTCGTGGGTTCGCTTTTTCAGAATCCGACCCCGATGTTCGCCGGTGCGGTTTGCGCGGCGATTGCCGCTCTCATGACCGCGTTGAAGACCGGCAATCATCTGCTGTGGCCGTGTGCGGTGTCGCTGGTCCTGATCGGCGCGCTCCGTAGCTTCGACATGGCGAAATACAAGCGCCGCGGTTCGGACCTGACCGTGACCGAGGCAGGGAGCTGGGAACTCCGATATCAGGTCGGAGCGGTGCTCTACGCGATTGCGCTCGGCGCTTGGTGCGCCATCGCGCTCCTGCTGACCGACGATGCGGTCGCGCATATGATCTGTATCGCTGTCACCACGGGATACGTGGCGGCCGGTGCCGGCCGCGCCTACGGGCGCCCGTGGATTTTCCATCTGCAAATTCTGCTGACCTGCGGACCGATGGCGGGGGCGATGGCGCTCCGCGCCGACCCATATTACCTGGGAATGGCGCTTCTTACCGTGCTGTATTTCCTCGGCCTCGAGAGGATCACGACGAGACTGCAGGCGATTTTCGTTCGCGCCCTGATCGCACGCGAACGCGAAGCGGCGCTCGCCGGTCAGTTCGACACCGCGCTGAATAACATGCCGCATGGCCTGTGCATGTTCGACGCCGATGGCCGCCTGGGCGTGATGAACTACCGCTTCAGCGAAATGATGCATATCGCGGACGGCTTCGTGCATCGCAGCGTTGGTGCGGCGGATGTCATCGCGGCATGCGTGGCCGTGGGAACGATATCACCCGAAAACGGAAGGGCGATTATTTCGGAGCTCGAGAATTCGCAGGCCGGCGCAATCGTGACTGCCGACGCGGATAGGGACTACAGTCGGGCATTGTCGTGGACATTCCAGCCGATGGTTGGCGGAGGCACGGTCGTGCTGGTCGAGGACATCACGGAGCGACGCAAGGCGGAAGCGAGAATCAGTCATCTCGCCCGCTTCGATTCGCTCACGGAACTGCCCAACAGGCTCAGCTTTCGCGACGAAATCGAACGCCTGCTGGCGCTCGCAAACAGCGGGTCTCGGTTGTCGGCTCTGCTGTTCATCGATCTCGATCAATTCAAGCAGATCAACGATACGCTCGGTCACCCATGCGGCGACCGCCTGTTGTGCCTTGTCGCCGACCGGCTCCGCGGTATGCTGCGGCCGGAGGATTTCGTCGCGCGATTCGGCGGCGACGAATTCGTTGTGTTCCAGCAAAACATCCAGTCGCCGGAGGAGGCGGCTGCGCTGTCCCGTCGCGTCGTCGAGCGGCTCACCGAGCGATATGAGGTTGATCGCCACTTGGTCGAGATCGGCGCCAGCATCGGCATCGCATTGACGTCGCCCGGCGTCACCGCCGACAACCTTCTCAAGAACGCCGATATGGCGCTCTACCGCGCCAAGGCGGGCGGCCGCGGAACGTTCTGCTTCTTCCGCCCCGAGATGGCGGAAACCGTCGAAGCGCGCCGCGTCCTCGAACTCGATCTTCGCAAGGCGCTGGCCAACGAAGAGTTCGAACTGTTCTATCAGCCGCTGGTCAATCTGAAGTCGGGACGGATCACCGCTTGCGAGGCGCTGTTGCGCTGGAATCATCCCACGCGCGGAACGGTGTCGCCGATGGACATCATTCCGGTGGCGGAGGAGATGGGCCTCATCATCGATCTCGGCCGCTGGATTTTGCGCAAGGCCTGCATGGAATGCATGACGTGGCCGGAGGGTGTCAGCGTCGCCGTCAATTTCTCGTCGCAGCAGTTTCACCAGCGCGAAATCCTGAGCGAAGTCCGCTATGCGCTGGAGGTTTCCGGTCTTCCGGCGCACCGCCTGGAAATCGAAATCACGGAATCGTCCTTGCTGCGCAACACCCAGTGGACACTCGATGCGCTGACGCAGTTGCGTGCGGCGGGCGTGAGGATTTCGCTCGACGACTTCGGCACCGGCTATTCGAGCCTCAGCTATCTGCACAATTTCCCGCTTCAGAAAGTGAAGATCGACCGCTCGTTCCTCGAGGGGATCGATACGGACCGGCCGCTAACGCTCCTACGCGGCGTAGCGCGGCTGAGTGCCGACCTCGGCATGTCCGTTGTTGTCGAAGGCATTGAAACTAACGAGCAGCTCGAGCTCATCAGCGCCGACGGTACGGTAACGGAAGCGCAGGGCTATCTGTTCAGTCGACCGGTGGCGGCGGCTCGTATACGTCAACTGCTTGACGCTTCCCATGGGCGGCATCAGCGTGGCGATAATGTGAAGGTCCTCCCATCCCGGTCGATCGCTTGAAATTTCTTCCTATAATCCGCCCGCATCCAATTGAAATCTTCTAATCTGACGTGAACGAAACTGTGATACGAATAATATGGAGGACACAAATTAACGCTAATGCTTCGTTACCTTTGCAATAAGTTAGCAAAGCGTTAACCTTCGGCCGTCGGCTGGGATCAAATGGCTCGGGGGTGTTCCAATGAGTTCAGCTCAACAAACAATTGCCAAGCCCGTAGAACGTGGCATCGAGCTTCTCGATCGCATCGATTACCGCCTGATGGAAACGGCGGCGGACAAGGACGTCATCTACCGCCTTCGATATCGTGCCTACCTGAAAGAAGGCGCAATCGAGCCTAACCGCGATCACAAAATCACCGATCGTTTCGACGATATGCCGAACTCTTGGATTTTCGGCGTTTATCTGGATGGTGCGCTCGCTAGTTCCATTCGGCTCAGCATTTCATCGCCCGAATATCCGCTGTGCCCGTCGGTGGACGTGTTTCAAGATTATCTTCAGCCCGAGGTCGATCAGGGCAAGGTCATGGTTGACCCGACCCGCTTTGTCGCGGATCCGGAAATCGCGGGGCGCTTTCCCGAATTGCCTTATCTCACGCTTCGACTGTGCTTCGTCGCCTGCAATTTCTTCAATGCTGATCTAGGACTCGCCACCGTTCGCCCGGAGCACCGTACGTTCTACACGCGCCTGTTCAATCACCAGCCGATGAGCCCGCCTCGCGTCTATCCAGGTCTGATCAAGCCGATTTGCCTGATGGCGGTTGATTTTCCGGCGTCGCGCGAAAAGGTCTTCGCCCGCTATCCTTATCTACGTTCGAGTTATTTCGAACGTCGGATGTTGTTTGAACGCAGGACTGGAGTCCCGGTTCCCGCGTTGACGGGGTCTTCGTTTCCGTTCGCGCGAGCCTCGATCGTCCCCAGGTCGTGATTCGGGGCCTGACTTCCCCGCTGGGGTCTGCGACCGGACGAATTTCCTGCGCAAATGACCGGATATTTGCGGGCTGCAGATTTGCAGAGTCCGAAAACCCGCTGTCGCTTCACCGTCACGCCACATTTGCAACTCATTAACCATCGCGGGCGCTTCTTCCGAAAACTTGGCATTTGATGCAGTCGGGCAACGTCTCATCAAGGTTGACGGAACGTTCGCTTAACCATCGCCCTGTAGAGCGGATGACAGTGGAAAAAGCGTGAGCGTGGAGGCTCCGGAATGTTATATCAGAAGCGATTCCTCCAGGGATTGAAGCTGGCTGCCGTGCTCGCTGTAGCGCTGTCGATGGGTGCATGCGCCAACAAGAACGGCATGGGTGCAGACGGCGCCATGGCCGGGGCCGCTACGCCGGGCAGCCAGCAGGATTTCGTGGTCAACGTCGGCGACCGCGTCTTCTTCGAAAGCGATCAGACCAATCTGTCGCCCCAGGCGGTCACGACGCTGGAGAAGCAGGCGCGCTGGTTGCAGACCTACAATCGCTATTCCTTCACTATTGAAGGTCATGCCGACGAGCGCGGTACGCGCGAGTACAATATCGCGCTTGGCGCCCGCCGCGCGCAGACGGTTCGTTCCTTCCTTGCATCGCGGGGCATCGACTCGAGCCGGATGCGAACCATTTCCTACGGCAAGGAGCGCCCGGTCGCGGTCTGCAACGACATCTCCTGCTGGTCGCAGAACCGCCGTGCCGTCACGGTGCTGAACGCCAGTTCCTGAAGCGTTGCGCATCATCGATTTCAACCGGCGCCTTCGGGCGCCGGTTTTGTTTTGGGCCGCGAGAAAACGTAGAAGAGCGGTCCGGCTTTTGATGGGATCTAAGCCGGGCTCGAGCTTTTTGTATTGACGCGTTTTCTTTATGAGAACTGATGCCCATCTTGGATCAGTTTGAAACGCTATAAGAAGGAGACTGGCCAGCAAGATCGTCGTAAAGTGATTACCGGTGTTGGACCAAGTCACATTTTCGGCGTACTCGGGTTTTCAATGGGTGCGCTTTCGATGTGACGCTCATTTCAATCGTCAGGCCAAAATGTCATCCATGACCCCGATGCTTGCGCGCGCAGCGGCCATTGCCGCGACGCTTGTGCTGTCGTCACCCGCCTTCGCGCAATACGATGTCGACCCTGAAGTCCGCATTCAGCAACTGGAAGAGCAACTGCGAACGCTGACCGGACAGAACGAGGAATTGCAGCACCGGAATCAGGTGCTCGAACAACAGTTGCAGCAGGCGCAGCCGGGAGGCGCGCCGCCCGTTGCTGCCGCTCCGCCGGCGCAATCGACCCCGGCCTACCGGCAGCCGGCCTACGATCAGCGGGGAGGCCAGGCGCCTGTCGTTCAGGAACAGGCGGTGAGCGCACCTGTGCAAGGCCATCGCGGCGATGCCTTCGATCCCAGCCGGAATCCGAACGCGCCGGGTGCACCGCGCGCGCTGGGCGGCGGACAGATGCCGGTGCCGGAAGAGGCCGTGAGTTCGCCGGGCGGCCGGGAAGCCGGCGCGCCGCTCGACCTTGCCAATACCAGTCCACGCCGTCCGGGGGGCTATCCGGCGCCGGACGCCGCTTCGCCCAATACCAACGGCCTGACCACGCTGCCGCCGTCGGCGACGCCGCGCGATGAATTCGATCTGGGCATCGGCTACATGCAGCGGAAGGACTATGCGCTTGCCGAGGAAACCATGCGCAATTTCACCCAGAAATACCCGTCCGGTGCGCTGACCGGCGATGCGCAGTACTGGCTCGGTGAAAGCCTGTTTCAGCGCCAGAAATATCGCGAAGCGGCCGAGGCTTTCCTCGGCGTCACCACGAAATACGACAGTTCGGCGAAGGCGGCAGATGCCTTGCTGCGGCTCGGACAATCGCTGGCAGCGCTGAAGGAGAAGGAAGCCGCCTGCGCCGCGCTCGGCGAAGTGACGCGCAAATATCCCCGCTCCTCCGCGGGCGTGAAGCAGGCGGTCGACCGCGAGCAAAAGCGGGTGAAGTGCTAGCGCATGATCCGCCAAGATGTGAGCGGTTTGGCGAAAAGATCATGCGCGTTCTCAATATGTTTTAGAGCGCGATCGGGCGCAAAACCGGAATCCACGTTTGCTGATCGCGCTCTGGAGAACGGTCGCCGGATCGCGTAGTTTCGGACTGGCTTCCGAGCCAAGGAGCTTGTCCGATGAGCCTTCATGCACCGCGGTTTTGCGCGGCCGCGACCCTGTTCGTGGTTCAGGACGTCCTGAAAACCGTTGCCCATTATCGCGACGTTCTTGGCTTCGATGTGGGTTTCACCTACGGCGATCCGGTTTTCTACGGCGGCGTTGAGCGGGACGATGTCACGATCCGTTTCCAAGCCGCGGACAAGACGCAGCGCCGATCCGGCCAAGGCGCCGTCAACGTATTTGTGACCGAGGTCGATGCGCTTCACGATGAGCTGAAGTCGCGTGGCGCAATGATACTGCAGCCGCCCGGCGATCGCCCCTAGGGTATGCGCGATTTCGATGTCGATGATCCCGATGGCAACCGGTTGACGTTTGGGATGGGCATCGGCGGCTCAAACTAGTGTGGTGGTTCAGAAGTTCGCTTCACTTTCTCTGCAAGCTCCTCAAGCGAACTTCTGAACCCAAACCACACTAGAATCATCAAAGTTGCTAGTGTCCCTATGATTCCGAAGTTCGCATCAAGGTTGCTGCAAGCTCATGCGAACTTCGGAATCGGAACACTAGACTGATTGCGCAGGCAATGAAGCCACCGAAAGCTCCCTCCGCTTTGCAAATATCGGCCAAGGAAGCGAAATCGCTTTTCGCGGACTGGAGAAAGGCGCGCGCGCTGGTCCTTGCCGTGTCTGGCGGCCCGGATTCCATCGCCTTGATGTGGTTGGCCGCGCGATGGCGGCGCGCCATGACGCGTGGTCCTGATCTCATCGCCGTCACGGTCGATCACGGCTTGCGGTCCGGATCCGCGCGCGAGGCGCGGGACGTCAAGCACCTCGCGACCTCGCTCGGAGTGACCCACCGCATCGTGCGCTGGAGCGGCGCGAAACCGAAATCCGGGTTACCCGCAGCGGCGCGAGAGGCTCGTTACCGCCTGCTGGCGAGAACCGCCCGCGCCAATGGCGCATTGCATATCCTCACGGCCCACACCCGCGACGATCAGGCCGAAACGGTTCTGATGCGGATATCGCGCGGCAGCGGCATTGCCGGCCTCTCTGCGATGGCGCGCGAAACGATGCGCGATGGGTTCATCCTGGCTCGCCCGTTGCTGAATGTTCCGAAATCGCGGTTGATCGCGACGCTCGAAAAGGCCGGGATCGGCTATGCGGAGGATCCGACCAATCGCGACGTCAGCTTTACGCGCCCGCGCCTGCGCGCTCTGATGCCGGCGCTGGCGGAGGAAGGATGCGACGCCCGCAACCTGGCGCGGCTGGCATTGCGTCTGTCGCGGGCAAATATCGCATTGGAACTTCTCGTCGACGGCGCCGAGCGCTATTTGGCGCTGCAGGATCGTGGCGTTCAGCGTCCCGGCTTTCAGGCAAAGGCCTTTTCGGTCTTGTCCGAGGAGATCAAAGTGCGTTTGCTGTTGCGGGCGATCGATCGCGTCGGCTGCGAGGGGCCGGCCGAACTGGGCAAGGTCGAGGCTCTGCTGGCGGCGCTCGACAGCGCGGCCGCGGATAGCGGCGATAACGGACGCCGTATCCTGCTGAAAAGGACGTTGGCGGGGGCGCTGGTGACGCTCACCACCGAGCGGGTTTGCGTCGAGCCGGCGCCGCCACGGCGGCGAACTGGCTGATGCGGCCGGGCGTCGCGGGCGTTAACCGTTCGCGGAAACCACTGCGCTATGATGGGCTGAAAATAGACTCCATCCATGCACCAGGTTCCATCATACGCTAACCTGGATAGCTGACGTGCAAGAGTGAGGCGACCCCATGCCGTTTTTTGTCGGCCCGCCCTTGAAAGGTGAAGTGGATCAAAGAGGTGATGGACCGAATGGGCTGGTCCTGACGCGTTGAAATGCCCTATGTCAACTTGTTCTGGCTGAATAGGTTTAATTTGATAATACTCTCGCGCGGTTCCCTTGGCAGCGGCAACCTCCGCGCCTAGATTGTATAAGTGTCAGTACCCCCTATCTATTGAGTCGATGCAGGGACATCCGGCCGCGATCCGCGCGGCCTCGAAGGAAAATCGATGAACGCCAATATGCGCAACTTCGCCCTCTGGGTCATCATTGTCTTGCTCCTGTTGGCACTGTTCACGCTGTTCCAGAATCCCGGCCACCACGCAGCAGCACAGGACATCTCGTTCTCGCAGTTGCTGACGGAAGTCGATCAGAACAATGTTCGCGATGTCGTGATCCAGGGGCAGGAGATTCATGGCACCTTCACCAATGGTTCCAATTTCCAGACCTATGCGCCAACCGATCCGGGGCTGGTGAAAAAGCTCTATGATGCCAAGGTGCAGATCACTGCGAAGCCGCCTGGCGACAGTGTGCCATGGTTCGTTTCGCTGCTGGTCTCGTGGCTGCCGTTCATCGCGCTGATCGGCGTGTGGATTTTCCTGTCGCGCCAGATGCAGGGCGGTGCCGGCAAGGCGATGGGTTTCGGCAAGTCGCGCGCCAAGATGCTGACGGAGGCCCACGGCCGCGTCACCTTCGAGGACGTCGCGGGCGTCGATGAGGCCAAGCAGGACCTGCAGGAGATTGTCGAGTTCCTGCGCGACCCCGGCAAATTCCAGCGCCTCGGCGGACGGATTCCGCGCGGTGTTTTGCTGGTCGGCCCGCCCGGCACCGGCAAGACGCTGATCGCGCGCGCCGTCGCGGGCGAGGCCAACGTGCCGTTCTTCACCATTTCTGGCTCGGACTTCGTCGAGATGTTCGTCGGCGTCGGCGCGAGCCGTGTCCGCGACATGTTCGAGCAGGCCAAGAAGAACGCGCCGTGCATCATCTTCATCGACGAAATCGATGCGGTCGGTCGTCATCGCGGCGCCGGACTCGGCGGCGGCAATGACGAGCGCGAGCAGACGCTGAACCAGTTGCTGGTCGAGATGGACGGCTTCGAGGCCAATGAGGGCGTCATCCTCATCGCCGCGACCAACCGTCCCGACGTGCTCGATCCCGCGCTGCTGCGCCCCGGTCGCTTCGATCGTCAGGTCGTGGTGCCGAACCCCGACGTTGTCGGACGCGAGCAGATTTTGAAGGTGCATGTCCGCAAGGTGCCGCTGGCGCCCGACGTCAACCTCAAGACCATTGCCCGCGGCACGCCCGGTTTCTCCGGCGCCGACTTGATGAATCTCGTCAACGAGGCGGCGCTGACCGCAGCCCGGCGTAACAAGCGCATGGTGACGCAGTCGGAGTTCGAGGAAGCCAAGGACAAGGTGATGATGGGCGCTGAGCGCAAGTCGCTCGTCATGACCGAGGAAGAAAAAATGCTGACGGCGTATCACGAGGGCGGCCATGCCATCGTCGGCCTCAACGTGGTCGCCACCGATCCGATCCACAAGGCGACTATTATTCCGCGCGGACGGGCGCTGGGCATGGTGATGCAGCTCCCCGAGCGCGACAAGCTGTCGATGTCGCTGGAGCAGATGACCTCGCGGCTCGCCATCATGATGGGCGGGCGCGTGGCGGAGGAAATGATCTTCGGCAACGAGAAGGTGACGTCCGGTGCTGCGTCCGACATCGATCAGGCGACGCGTCTTGCGCGCATGATGGTGACGCGCTGGGGCCTGTCGAAAGAACTCGGCACCGTGTCCTATGGCGAGAACAATGACGAGGTGTTCCTCGGCATGCAGGTCAACCGCCAGCAGAACGTGTCGGAGGCGACCGCGCAGAAGATCGACTCCGAAGTCAGGCGTCTGGTCGAAGCCGGCTACAAGGACGCGACCCGGATTCTCGGTGAGAAGCGGGCCGATCTGGAGACGCTGGCCAAGGGCTTGCTTGAGTTCGAAACGCTGAGCGGCGACGAGATCACCGATCTGCTCAACGGCAAGAAGCCGAACCGGGAATCGGTGCTGGAGCCGTCGACCCCGCGCACCTCGGCGGTGCCGCCGGCTGGGAAACCGCGCCCGCGTCCGGATCCCGATCCGGGCCTCGAACCGCAGCCGCAGGCCTGAGGCCATTCGGCGGGTCGACTGACTAACCGCAAACGAAACAGCCCGGCATGAGCCGGGCTGTTTCACGATTCACACCGTGCCGCGAAGTTGGAATCCTGGAGTGTTTTCGAATGAAGCCTGTCCTCGGGCTTGACCCGAGGACGGATACCGATACGCGTGATGAAAATACGTCAAATCAAATTATAGAACACCGCTTCTCATTCCATCAGAAGTGAGCGAGCGGAATCGAGCAGACATCATCCCGCAGCGGAAGCGGCGCCTGCGCAGCTTGCGCGGGGTCGTCAAAACGTGGTGTAAGGCGCACACGCTTTCCCTCACGTGGAATGGTTTCATACCATGGCCAAAGCCGCCTCGAAGTCCAAAAAGCCCGCAGCGAAATCAAAGCCATCTGCAACACCTCGGGCGAAGGCCGCAAGTTCCGGTGGCGCGCGCAAGGCGACGAATAAGGCGACGAAGGCGGCAGCGCCGGTGAGGGACAAGTGGGTCTATACGTTCGGGGATGGCAGGGCGGAAGGTAAAGCGGGGCTGAAGGACCTGCTCGGCGGCAAGGGCGCCAATCTCGCCGAGATGGCCAATCTCGGTTTGCCGGTGCCTCCCGGCTTCACGATTCCGACCTCAGTATGCGCGTTTTTCTATGCGCATGACAAATCCTATCCGAAGGAACTGAAGCCGCAGGTCGAAAAGGCACTGGAACACGTCGCGAAGATCACCGGCAAGGTGTTCGGCGGCGCGAAGAATCCTCTGCTGGTTTCGGTACGATCGGGCGCACGCGCGTCGATGCCCGGCATGATGGATACGGTGCTCAATCTCGGCCTCAACGACAAGACCGTCGAAGCGCTGGCCGCGATGTCGGGCGACCGGCGATTTGCCTATGACAGTTATCGCCGCTTCATCACCATGTACTCCGATGTCGTGCTTGGCTTCGCGCATCATTATTTCGAAGACATCCTGGATACCTTCAAGGACACCAAGGGCTATTCGCTCGATACCGACCTGACCGGCGACGACTGGATCGAGATGGTGGGTAAGTACAAGACTGCCGTTGCACGCGAGACCGGCAAGGACTTTCCGCAGGATCCTTATGAGCAGTTGTGGGGCGCGATCGGCGCGGTGTTCTCCTCGTGGATGAACGCACGGGCGGTTACCTATCGCCGCCTGCACAATATTCCCGAGTCATGGGGAACCGCCGTCAACGTGCAGGCCATGGTATTTGGCAACCTGGGCGAGACGTCGGCGACCGGCGTGGCGTTCACGCGCAATCCGTCGACCGGCGAGAGCCGGCTCTACGGCGAGTTTCTCATCAATGCTCAGGGCGAGGATGTGGTTGCGGGCATCCGCACGCCGCAGGACATCACCGATGCGGCGCGCACGGAGTCCGGCTCCGACAAGCCGTCGATGGAAACGGCGATGCCGGATGCCTTCAAGGAGCTGACGCGCATCTACACCCAGCTCGAAAAGCACTATCGCGACATGCAGGACATGGAGTTCACCGTCGAAGACGGCAAACTCTGGATGCTGCAGACCCGCAGCGGCAAGCGCACCGCGCGCGCCGCGTTGCGTATCGCGGTCGAATTGGCCAATGAGGGCCTGATCTCGAAGAAGGACGCAGTGGCCCGCATCGATCCGGCCTCGCTCGACCAGTTGCTGCATCCGACCATCGATCCCAACGCGACGCGCGACGTGATTGCCACCGGCCTGCCGGCGTCGCCGGGCGCCGCGGCCGGCGAGATCGTGTTTTCCCCCGATGACGCGACCAAGCTGCAGGCTGACGGCCGCAGGGTCATCCTGGTGCGGATGGAGACCAGCCCGGAAGACATCCACGGCATGCATGCCGCCGAGGGTATCCTGACCACGCGCGGCGGCATGACCTCGCACGCGGCGGTGGTCGCGCGCGGCATGGGCAAGCCCTGCGTCTCCGGCTGTGGCGGCATCCGCGTCGACTATGGCCGCGGTACCATGATGGTCGGCGACCGCACCTTCAAAGCCGGCGACGTCATCACCATCGACGGCTCGCTCGGCCAGGTGCTGGCGGGGCAGATGCCGATGATCGAGCCCGAGCTGTCCGGTGAGTTCGGTACGCTCATGAGCTGGGCCGATCAGATTCGCAAGCTCGGCATCCGCGTCAACGGTGACACGCCGGCGGACGCGCGCACGGCGGTGCGGTTCGGCGCCGAGGGTATCGGCCTGTGCCGTACCGAGCACATGTTCTTCGAGGAAACGCGCATTCGTACCGTGCGCGAGATGATCCTTGCCGAAGACGAGCAGGCGCGGCGCGCCGCGCTGTCGAAGCTGCTGCCGATGCAGCGCGCCGATTTCGTCGAGCTGTTCGAAATCATGAAGGGTCTGCCGGTCACGATCCGGTTGCTCGATCCACCGCTGCATGAGTTCCTGCCGCATACGCAAGCTGAGATCGAGGAAGTCGCGCGTGCGATGAACACCGACCCGCGGAGGCTGGCTGATCGCGCCCGCAATCTGGCCGAATTCAATCCGATGCTCGGCTTTCGCGGCTGCCGCCTCGCGATCGTCTATCCCGAGATCGCCGAAATGCAGGCGCGGGCGCTTTTCGAGGCTGCGGTTGAGGCCGGCAAACGCACCGGAAAGGCAGTTGGCCTCGAGGTGATGGTGCCGTTGATCGCGACCAAAGCGGAGTTCGATCTGATCAAGACGCGGATCGATGCGACCGCGCAGTCGGTGATGCGCGAGAGCGGCACCAAGCTGAGCTATCAGGTCGGGACCATGATCGAACTGCCGCGCGCCTGCCTTGTGGCGGGCGAGATCGCGGAAAGCGCGGAGTTCTTCTCGTTCGGCACCAACGATCTGACGCAGACGACCTTCGGCATCAGCCGTGACGACGCCGCGAGCTTCCTCGGCACCTATATCGCCAAGGGCATCATGGAGATCGACCCGTTCATCTCGATGGACCGCAACGGTGTCGGAGAACTGGTGAAGATCGGCGTCGCCCGCGGCCGCAAGACCCGTCCGAACCTCAAGGTCGGCATTTGCGGCGAACACGGCGGCGATCCGGTGTCGGTAGCGTTCTGTCACGAGATCGGATTGAACTACGTGTCGTGCTCGCCCTATCGCGTACCGATCGCGCGCCTTGCCGCTGCGCAAGCTGCGCTCGGAAAGACCATCGCGAACCGCGCGTGATGCTTGTCCCGATCGGGAATTTGACGGCCGCATCCTGGATAACAACCACGGCTTTTTTCTTCGCGCGCATTTCCCGCACCCGACGTTCACCGCCAGCGGCGTTGACCTGATCTTTACCATTCGGCCGGAGCTATCGTTTACCAACGTTTGCGGTATCCGCGCGCGACCGCGAACGCGTCCTTGCCTGTGATACGCGCGCATCGCCGATTAACGCCCTCGCAACTTTAATTGGATATTACCGAAATCGATCGAAATGCACACAAACGTGCGGACCGATCGCGTGTATGTGTGGCGTTGCGTGAGCGTATCGATGTCTGTGTTGCGAAACGAGCCGAAGGGCGCGCGTCTTGCGCTCTTCGGCTTCGGTCTCTGCTTCTTCGCATTGATCCCGAACGAAACCGGCTATCAGGACATTGCCGCGCTGCTTGCGCGGCAGCCCGGCGTTGCCGAACGCTGGCAGAAACGTGTTTTCGCCTCCGCCGTCAGTTCCATTCAAGTCGCGACATTCAGCTTTGGACGCCCCGTAGGCACTTCAGCGCCGCGTGCGGCCACGCTCCTGCTTGCCAGTCTCGACGGCCAGGGTGTTGGCGCGGTCACGCATAACCCGCTGACGCGGCCGCCGCCACGTTATCAAGCCTCGGATTTCCCCAAGGTCAATCGGACGCTGAAAGGCGATCGTCTGACCATCGTGACGCCGGAGAGGCCACCCAGTGGGCCAGCGGGTGCGATGCCGCAGGATTCTCCGACATCCAATACTTCGCCGACATCCAATACATCGGTGATGGGGGCGAAGACGGCGACGGCCACGCATGCCGCGGATCCCGTGGCCCTCGATCCCGAACTGACGGAAGCCCTGAAGGCACCGCCGCTGCCGCAGTACGATATTTCGCCATCGATCAAGGCGCAGCCGCTCGACGATCTCAAGCGGCATGGCGAAGCCGGCGATGTGACCATCGAGCCGCAGCCTTCCACCGACGGGTTCTCCATCAAGACGGCGAGCCTGTATTTTGGCGGTTCGTCGCTGGGTGTCGAGAGTGGTGGTCTGGAACGCTGGCAGCCCGGTGAGGAGCCGACGATCGTGTCGCCGGGCCCCGCAGCAGATCCCGATATGAAGGCGTCCATTCCGCCGCAGCGGGATTCTGCGAGGCCCGGTGAAACCGTGGTCGGCAAGGGTGAGATCAAAACGCCGGCGGAGCGGCTCGGCCTGCTGGACGAAAAGAAACGTGCCAAGCAGGAAAAATGTCTTGCCGAGGCGGTCTACTTCGAAGCGCGCGGCGAAGCGATCCGCGGCCAAATCGCGGTGGCGCAGGTGGTCATGAACCGGGTGTTCTCGGGTTACTATCCGACCACCGTGTGCGGCGTGGTCTATCAGAATGCGAACCGTCATCTGGCGTGCCAGTTCACCTTCGCCTGCGACGGCATTCGCGATGTGGTCACCGAGCCGGACATGTGGGATCGCGCCCGCAGGATCGCGAAGGCCACGCTCGACGGACGGCTGTGGCTGCCGGAAGTCGGCAAGTCGACGCACTATCACGCCTATTGGGTGCATCCATCCTGGGTCCACGAGATGAAGAAGATGTACCGGACCGGCGTCCACACCTTTTACCGTCCGCGCGCGTGGGGCGATGGCAGCGATGCACCGAGCTGGGGGACGACGGCTCAGACCGCCGAAATCACCGCCAGGCTGGCGGACGCCGCGCATAGCTCGGCCGAAACTCGCGCCCGGCGCTAGGGCGTAGGTACCTGGTTCGGGTTCTCACACATCGCTGACGGGGAGGTTTTAGTCGTCCCGCGCGCGTTGGCATTTTCATGCAGACGCATTAACTTGCACTTCGGCCGATGCCGGCCGGATGATGCTGATGGCCGACCCCGCCCGTGCGCGTCGGCAAATGGACGTTTCGATGGCGACAATCGAAGAGAGCGTTAGGCGGTCCTGGCGTGGATCGGGCTGGCGTACACCGCTGGTGATCATCATCTGCGGCTGCCTGATCGGCATGCTGACGTTCGGGCCGCGTTCGGCCTTCGGCTTCTTCATGCAACCCATGAGCAGCGAGTTTTCGTGGGGCCGCGATGTCTTCGCGCTGGCTTTCGCGGTTCAGAACCTGCTGTGGGGAATCGGCCAGCCCTTCGCCGGCGCAATTGCCGACAGGTTCGGCAGCGTGCGCGTGATTTGCGTGGGCGCTTTGATGTATGCCACCGGCCTTTTGGTGATGCGTTATGCGAACACGCCGTTGTCGCTCAATATTGGTGCGGGTTTTTTGATCGGTTTCGGCCTGTCCGGCTGTTCGTTCAATCTGGTGCTGTCCGCCTTCGGCAAGCTGTTGCCGGAGCAATGGCGCGGCCTCGCGCTGGGCGCCGGCACCGCGGCGGGATCATTCGGACAATTCGTGTTCGCGCCGGTAAGCGTTGCGCTGATCGACAATTTCGGCTGGCAACCGGCGTTGACCGTGTTTGCGGTGCTCATGCTGTTTGTAGTGCCGCTCGCGCTCGTGTTGTCGACTCCACCCGGCGATGCGGGCAGCACGGCTGTCGCGGAATCGGAACAATCTTTCAAGAGCGCGCTGGCGGAAGCCTTCGGTCACCGCTCCTATGTGCTGCTCGTACTCGGCTTCTTCACCTGTGGATTCCAGCTCGCCTTCATCACCGCGCATCTGCCGGCCTATCTGGTCGATCGCGGCCTGTCGGTCCAGGCCGGGGGATGGGTGCTGGCGGCGATCGGACTGTTCAACATCATCGGATCGCTGAGCGCCGGATGGCTCTCGACCAGGATGCCCAAGCGCTACATCCTGTCGGTGATCTACTTCATCCGCGCACTGTCGATCGTTGCGTTCATTTCAACCCCGATGACGACGTTCTCCGCAGTCGCATTCGGCGTCGTCACCGGCCTGACCTGGCTGTCCACGATACCTCCCACCACGAGCCTTGTGGCGCTGATGTTTGGCACCCGCTGGCTCGCGACGCTCTACGGCTTCGCATTCTTCAGTCATCAGGTTGGCGGATTTCTCGGTGCGCTGCTGGGCGGCGTGGTGTTCGACCATTTCGGTTCCTACACCCCGGTCTGGTGGCTGTCGGTGCTGTTCGGTGTGCTGTCCGCATTGATCAACCTTCCGATCATCGAAGCCCCGGTCCGGCGGGCGGTTGCGCAGCCTGCATAATGGGTTCAATCTTCCGAGAGGCTCGGCCAAACGTCGGGGAACGGTAGCGTGGCGACATTCAGGGCGATCCGGATCGACAAGGCCGAGAAGGGCACGACAGCCGCGCTGACTCAATTCGACGAATCCGAATTGATGGATGGTGACGTCACCGTTCGCGTCGAATGGTCCACGGTGAACTACAAGGACGGCCTGGCGGTCACGGGCAAGGCGCCGGTGGTGCGGCGCTTTCCCATGATCGCGGGGGTCGATTTCGCAGGCACGGTCGAGCAGTCGTCGCATCCCTCCTGGAAGGTCGGCGACAAGGTCGTCTGCAACGGCTGGGGCATGGGAGAAACTCATCTCGGGGCCTATGCGGAAAAGGCCCGCGTCAAGGGCGACTGGCTGGTGGCGCTGCCCGCGGGCCTGACGGCGCGCGATGCCATGGCGATCGGGACGGCGGGCTACACCGCGATGCTGTCGGTGCTGGCGCTGGAAAAGCATGGTCTGACGCCGAAGGATGGCCCCGTGATCGTAACCGGCGCCGCCGGCGGTGTCGGGTCGGTGGCGACCGCCGTGCTCTCGAAGCTCGGCTATCACGTCATCGCCTCCACCGGCCGCATGTCGGAAGCCAGTTATCTCAAGGATCTCGGCGCGTCTGAAGTGATCGACCGCAACGAGCTGTCGGGTCCGGCCAAGCCGCTGGCGAAGGAACGCTGGGCGGGGGGGATCGATAGCGTCGGGTCCACCACGCTCGCCAATCTGCTGTCGATGACGAAATACCGGGGAGCCATCGCAGCCTGCGGTCTCGCCGGCGGCATGGATCTACCGTCGTCGGTGGCGCCTTTCATTTTGCGCGGGGTGTGCCTGCTCGGCATCGACTCCGTGATGGGCCCGATCGAGCTTCGGAATACCGCATGGAGGCGGCTCGCGACCGATCTGGACCGGTCAAAGCTATCTGAAATCACTCATGAAATCGGCTTGGACGACGTTATCGGAGCCGGCGCCCGGATTCTCGCCGGCGAGGTTCGCGGACGCATCGTGGTTAAAATTCTCTAGGATGTTCAGACTTTACCAACCAAGCTGCTCCAATGTTGCCACGGTTGGTATGGTAAGCAGCGGGTAAAGGCGTCAGCCATCGGCGGTTACCCCGCGCTCAAGTTGGTCGGAGTTGCAGTATGCTCGCGCGTTTCATGTCAGGAGCCCTGGTTGCAGGTGCGATCGCGGCACCGGCGATGGCCGGTCACATGATGAATGCCGACGAGGCCAGGCGGTTCGTAGCCGGCAAGGTTTTCGCCTTCACCTGCTTCGACGGCACCCGCGGCGCCGGCCGGGTGTTCGAGGATGGCGGTGCGGCCGGCGCGGTGCAGTTCAGCGGTTCGGGTCCGGTTCGCCACATGAGGCTGCCGGGCAATACGCTTCAGGTGCGCGGTCAGGCGGTTTGCGCCTCGATTCAGGGCCTTCCGTTCGAGCCATGCTTCAACCTCGACAAGCAGAGCGATCGCAGCTTCCGCGGTTCAGTTTCCGGTATGGGCTTTGCGTATTGCGATTTCAATCATCAGGGCGGCAGGCAGATGCTGCTGGCGCGCGCCGCCGCGCGCCCGCGCGGCCATGGGCACAGCCCGCGTTCCGCCGACGCGTTGAAGACAGAGGTGACCGCGCGTGTCGAGACTCCGCGGGTCGAAAGCGCCAAGCTTGACCCCGTTAAGCCGGAAGCGAAGCCGGCCAAGGTCGAGGGTGCTTTGGAGCTCCGTCGTTCCACGGACTGATTCAGCCGGGCGCGGTGAATTGCGGTGGATCGGTCGATTCCGTTTTTTAGAGCGGGATGCGCGCGAGAAACCGCTCCGCACTTTTCCTCATCCGCTCTAACGCGTGGTGAGCCGCCTTTCACAGCGCATAGTCGGGCATGAGCGTTGCGCGGCTATCGTGTGAGCATGGCTGGTGCCAACCTTAAGCTGTTGATCCGACTTCGGTGGAGGGGCATGATTGTCAAAGTCTGTCGGAATCGATTTGCCGCGAGTCGCTCTCTCCGCGAAAACCGTAACATGCATATCCGGATCAACGACCCGCTATCGGAGCTAGGTGTCTGGCGATGAGAAAGCCGGTGGTCGGCGTGATCGGGAATTCGCACTGTGTCGAGGACCGATTTGAGGTGCAGATCGTCAGCGAGCAGAACCTGCGGGCGGTTGCGGAGGTCGCAGGCGCGCTGCCGCTGATGTTCGCGGGCTGCCCGGAGGTTACCGAGATTGGAGCGCTGCTCGATGTGGTCGATGGTGTCGTGCTGGCGGGCGCGCGCGCCAACGTTCATCCGAGCCATTTCCGCACTGAGCCGGATCCCAGGCATGAGCCTTACGACGTCAGCCGCGACGATCTTGCATTGTCATTGGCGCAAGCCTGCGTCGCGCGCTGTGTCCCGATCTTCGGCATCTGTCGTGGCCTCCAGGAGATGAACGTCGCATTTGGCGGCTCGCTGCATCCGGAGATTCGCGAATTGCCGGGACGCCTGAATCACCGAATGCCGCGGCTTGAGAACGGCGAAATTCATCCGGACCTGACCGTGGTGTTCGCTGAACGTCATGACGTCCGTCTTGTCCAGGGCGGAGTATTCGCGCGAATGCTCGGCTGCGAGACCATCCGCGTTAATTCGCTACACGGCCAGGGCATCCTCGAACCCGGTGAGCGCGTCGTCGTCGAGGGCGTCGCCGAGGACGGCACCATCGAGGCGATCCGCATCGCGGATGCGCCGGCGTTTGCGCTGGGTGTGCAATGGCACGCCGAATACGATCCGCAACGCAATCCGATCAACCGTGCGCTGTTTGAAGCGTTCGGTGCGGCGCTGCAAGCGCGGCGGCGTGCGGCCTAGAGCGGGATGAAAAGTGTGTAGCGGTTTTCCGCCCGCATGACTTTGGATTGGTTCGATCCAAAATCATCGTGATCTAGGGCGGGGGTGCAAAGCTCTCCCTCGGCAGTGAATTGCGGCGGAACAGGATGCGCTGGTACAGCCATCCGATCGCCACCAGCACGAGGCCGAGGCAGATGAACGATAACGACCGGTAGATTCCGGTCAGTGTCGACATGTCCACCACAAACGCCTTCAGGATCGTTAGCGCGATGACCACGGCGGATGCGAGCCGCGCCCGCTGGGAGTTCACCAGCACCCCGATGCCGAGTAACGCAACGCCTAGCAGCAGCCATGCAATCGAATACGTGTATTGCTCTGCGTCGGTGGTTCCACCGTGGGTCAGGATCGGTCCATGATAGAGACGCCGGATCTCGAGCGAGATGTAGGCCAGTGCAAGCATAAGCGCGCCTGCTGTAATGGTGTTGGCGTAAGCCGCGCGGCGATGCGCTGCGACGATATATGAGAGCAGCCACGCCAGCACGGCCGGGATCGCGTAACAGAGCAGCAGCAGATTGATGAAGCTGTCGCCGACGTCCATGTGCCTGAGCATCGGGTTCGCAATGAAGAACAATCCGAACAGAATGGCGAGACCCGCAAAGACCGTCAGAAGGACCGCGCCGACATTGTGAACGATGCTGCCGCTGCGCAGCCTCAGCCGTTCCAGTCCGATCGCCAGGGCCAGCGCGACACTGATCTGCAGGCCGATCTCGGCAAGATCGGCGGAGATCCTGTGGATGTCGCCGCCGTTGACGGCATGGCGAATTTCCAGAAACGCGAGCATCACCGTGAACAGGATCGCCGCCGCCTCGACCATGCGCAGCGGGGCGTCGTCGCCCCGGCGGCGCATGAAATAGCTGCCCGCCCAGAACGAGACCGCTGGAATGCCATAGCCCCATAGCAGCCAATTGATGACTGGTGT
The DNA here is from genome assembly GCF_051912485.1 of Nitrobacter sp. JJSN. GTDB lineage: Bacteria > Pseudomonadota > Alphaproteobacteria > Rhizobiales > Xanthobacteraceae > Nitrobacter. The sequence goes on from NZ_CP196822.1 coordinate 46,682, forward strand.
GGTGCCGACAGCGTCGCCCGCGATCCGCGGGTCGTATCCGACGCGTGCGATGACGATAGCCGCCAGAATGGCGGCCAGCCAGCGCAGGAACGGAATCGGCCGTTGCATCGATATCCATGCCGTGCCCATCGACATCAAGGCGAGCGCGATCGTCAGCCAGCCCTTCTCGAGCGAAAAGGTGAAGGCCAGCGCCAGCGCGGCTAGCGTGCCTGTGGCGAACAGTGCGGCTGCGATAGCTCCGCCGGGCCGTGATGCTCGCCTGGTCAGTGCCTCGGTGGCCGCGCCGAAGATTGCTGCGAGAATGACGGCCATGATCGCAAACGGCACCGACCGGTCGAGATGGGCGATGCGCGCATAAAGCGAGATCAACAGCGCCAGCAGCGTGAAGACACCGGCCGCCGCCCACACCACGGGGACGGCCGCGCTGATCGAGCGACCCTGGGCTAAAAAACCCGCCGCGCCAAATCCGCCGGCGAAGATTGCCGCTGAAATCAGATGCAGCGACACCGATCCGTCAGTGATACTGGGGGCGATGCCGGGCAGGGGGCCGCCCGGTAGCACCAGCATGTCCGGATTGGCGCGCACCGCCCATTCGAGAAAGACGATGGCGACGAAAGCGGCCGCTGCCGCGACAGCGCCGGTCGCGGCTTCCGCCCGCCACGCGACAAACACCGTGCCTGCGATCAGCAGTCCGAATCCGATCATGGCGGTGTCGGCATGGATACTCGCGAGCACGATCGCGGTTGCGGCCAAGAGATAGGCCGCGAGCGATCCGGATGAGACCGGCTCGATCTTGCCGGCATCGCCGGGCGGGCCGAACATGAAACCGCACACGACGAGCAGTGCGGCCAGCACGAAGCCTGCGATGACGTGGAAAATGTGCGGCCCGACCATTGACGGTCCGCAATCGAGACAAGGCAGTGCCCAGAGGACCGCGAACACGATGGTCGTGACGGCAAGCCAGCGCCACAGTCGCGCACGCGCCAGCGCGAAAGCCGCAGCGGTGACAATGGCGAGATAAATGTAGAGCGCCCAGTAATCGGGTTGATCGGACGATACGAGGACCGGCGTTACGAAGGCGCCGGCGATACCGAGGCCGGCCAGCGCCGGTCCGTGCAACAGCGCGGCGGCCAGCGTTCCCAACGCGACGAGTCCGAGCAGCACGAATGCCGTGCCGGGAACGAGGAAGCCGTATAATGCATAGGCCGCGTAGACCGTGGCAAAGGCCACGGCGGTGCCGGCGGCGGTCAGTATCGCGGGAATGTTGGCGGTCGGCAGCGGTGTGATTGCGGAGACGGTTTCCCGGCGGCGCATCCATTCGCCGCTAGCGAGCAGGGCCAGCGCAAACAGACCGCCGAGCATGGTGCGAACACCGGGACCAAGCAGGCCCTGCTCGATGGAATAGCGCACCATGAAGAAGCCGCCGAGCGCGAGCGTCAGTCCGCCGACCCACACCACCCAGCGGGTGCCGAGACGCTCTTCGAGGCTGGGCGCGGTTTGCGGGACGGCCGGGGGTAGAACTGCTTCTGGCGGCAGCGGCGGAGGAGTGAGGTGTGTAGCTGAGGGCGCTTCCGCTGACGCAGGCGCGTTGCTTTCTGCCTTGGCGCCGGAAGGCGCAAGCGTTGGCTCAAGGTCGAGCGCGGCCGGCAGCGGCGGCATGAGCTTCGCCTGCGCCCCCGCCTCGAATACGTCGATCCGGCGGCGCAACAACGTCGTTTCGGTCATGGCTTTCCGAGCGACGAAGAATGCAACGATGGCGATGGCAATTGAAAGAAAATCGAGCGGTGAGTCGAACATGACACCTCAAGTCGCAGGGCAAACGACAATACGTGATGCGGTCTGGTCCGGACAAACGGAAACCCGCGGGTCTGCGCTGGGGATTTTAGTTCAGCAGGTGTTAGTTTGGGTCGATAAAGCTTAAACGCAACGGCGGATTCGATCACGCGCCGGCGGTACTGTGGGTGGCGAGCGCGTCAGTCCAGATCGATGCGAAACGGTCGGCCTTCGATCGCCATGTTGCCGGGACCCATCGCCTCGAGCGCGCGCAGCATCCGTCCCTCGCGCCCGAGGGCCTTGTCCGCCAGCGTCACAATCAGGCGGTTCGGTTGCGCGATCGGCGACGCCGCGCGGATTTGCCGTGCGATGGAGGCTTCGTCGCGATGTGGATTGAGAGCGCAGGCGGCGATGAAGGCGCTCGCGCTCGAGCGGCTGATCCCGGCGTAGCAATGCACGACCAGCGGCGCCTTGCGGTCCCAGCCGCGCACGAACGCCAGAACCTGCACAATATGGCCATCGTTCGGCGCGACGAAGCCGTCCGCGGGCTCGCTGATGTCGTCCATCGACACCTTCAGATGATGGGCTTCGAGAACGGAGGGCGGACGCCGCACCTGATCGACGTTCGCCATCACGGTGAGGACATGGCTGGCGCCCGTGGTTCTCACGGTATCGGCAAGCGCGGCAAGCGAGCAAACGTGGATCATGGCGTTCTTGAGCTTTCCGGAATGAACTATAGCCTCGTGCGTGTGAGGACGAAAGACGGTCTGCCGCTTGGAACCGCCGAGGGGATTAAGCTTGCAGGCTCTTGAACCGCGCCAGGAACCGTTTCTCGGCCTTGCTTGCTGGCCACGGCGTCAGATAGTCGTCGATCATCGTCGCCGGCAGGCCGGGATCGCTGCCGAACAGGCGCTTCGCCTCGGCTTTCGCAAAGCCCGCAAGATGCGTCGCTTCGAGATAGGCCGCGCCCATGTCGGCATCCTTGATCTGGCGCTCGATGTCGGCGGGCAGCGCCGGTTGCAGTCCGAAGCGAATATGGATCGCTGACAACAGCCGCTTCTCCACAGCCTTATAGGAGCCGCCGATCACCGCCTTGAACGGTGAGATCATGTCGCCGATGACATATTCCGGCGCGTCATGCAGCAGCGCTGCCAGCCGCACCTGAATATCGATGCGCGGCATGTGCTCGCGCATCACGGCCTCGACCAGCAGCGTGTGCTGCGCGACCGAGAAAATGTGCGCGCCGTGGGTCTGGCCGTTCCATCGCGCGACCCGAGCGAGGCCATGCGCGATATCCGCGATCTCGATGTCGAGCGGCGAGGGATCGAGCAGGTCGAGCCGCCGGCCGGACAGCATCCGCTGCCATGCGCGCGTCGCGGTTTTCGGGGCAGCCCGTGCCGTCATTTCGTCTTAAGACGCGGCTTGCGCGTCTGCTTGCCGCATGTCGCATGACAATGGCATGTTACCAGATGGTCGTTGACCATGCCTGTCGCCTCCATGAAGGCATAGACGATCGTGGGGCCGATGAATTTGAATCCGCGCGACGCCAATTCTTTCGATATTTTGATCGACAGCGCCGTCGAGGCCGGCACGCTCGCCGTGGTCTTGAACTGATTGATCTTTGGCCTGCCGTCCATAAAGTCCCACAGCAATGCGGAAAAGCCCGGACCCTGCTCCATGATCGCCAGATAGGATTTCGCACTGGTGACGGCGCCCTCGATTTTCGCTCGATTGCGCACGATGCCGGCATCGTTCATCAGCGCGTGGACCTTCTTCTCGCCGTAGCGGGCGATTGTCTCGGGGTTGAAATCATCGAAGGCGCGGCGGAAGTTGTCGCGCTTGCGCAAAATCGTGATCCACGACAGGCCCGCCTGAAAGCCGTCGAGGATCAGCTTTTCGAACAGCGCGCGATCGTCATATTCGGGTACGCCCCACTCGGTGTCGTGATAGGCGAGGTAGAGCGGGTCGTCGCCGGGCCACGGACAGCGGGTCAGGCCGTCGGCATGCAGGCGCGCGGATCGCGTCATGCGACGGTCTTTTTCGCCGGGAGCTTGAGGTCGTCCGGATCGGCGACACGGATCGGAACGCCACCAGCGGCCAACGCAATTCCGGCCTCGATCGCGTCGGCGGCGCGATCCAGCCGCAGCAGTGCAAGACCTTGGTCCGCGGCCGACGAACCCATGGTGCCCACGGGCTTGTCCGCCGCGACCACGGCCGTACCGGCCTCCGGCGCGCCACCGTCCAGGAGGACGCGCACAATCCGGCTGCGCGCGGTGCCGCGATGCTCCATGCGCGAAACCACTTCCTGACCGACATAGCAGCCCTTGTCGAAATCGACCCCGTGCAATCGGTCCATGTTGGTTTCATGCGGAAAGGCGTCGCCGAACGTGAAATCGGTGCCGCCGCTCGGAACCCCGGCCGCGATCCGGTGGGCCTCGTAGTCGGCGCTTTCGACCAGTTCGGCACCGATCACATTGGCTGCCCGGGCTGCGAGTTCCTCCGGCGCGAGAATGCGCCACCCGAGCTTGTCGCTGCGCGGATCGGCGAAGGTCAGGTCGGGGTGCATCGCGGGCTCGCCGTCCCAGGCCGCCAGCACGCCGAGCGTGCTGGAGATGTTGTCGACCGTGACCTTGGCGCGCAGCTTGTAGAAGCCGAGCTTGGTCGCGAGCGGCTGCGCCAGCGGCAACGGGCAGTCGATCAGAAAGCCGCCGCCGTGGCCGGGCTGCGCTTCGGTGATGAGGAAATCGAAGGTGATCTTGCCCTGCGGCGTCAGCAGCGCGCCGAACCGGCCAAGCCCCGGGTGGACCTTGGTCATGTCCGTGGTCACGAGACCGTTGAGAAAATTGCGTGCGTCGTCGCCGCTGACCTTGACCACCCCCCGGTCGGGAAGAAACGCTGCTTTCATGACACTTCTCTTGGCCGGGCGTTGTTTTCTTGGCGGGTCTTGCGCAGTGCCTGGGAAACCTGCGTGCCGGATTTCGCTTCGGAACGTAAGCCGCTAAGGTGCTGGCAACAAGGTCCGCGTGGCACCGAGAGGTGCGGAAACAAGCTGTCGGGAACGATGACCAAGACATTTGACGTGATTCTCAAATCGGGCACCATCGTCAATCAGGACGGCGAGGGGGTCGGCGACATCGCAGTTTCCGACGGCCGCATCGCCGCCATCGGCGGGCTGGGCCACGCCGACGCTGGCGAGGTGATCGACTGCCGGGGGCTGCATGTCCTTCCCGGTGTGATCGACACCCAGGTGCACTTCCGCGAGCCCGGCCTGACGCACAAGGAAGACCTCGAAACCGGCTCGCGCAGTGCGGTGATGGGCGGCGTGACTGCGGTGTTCGAGATGCCGAACACCAACCCCCTGACGGTCACCGCCGAGACCTTCGCCGCGAAGCTGAAGGCGGCGCACCATCGCATGCATTGCGACTTCGCTTTCTTCATCGGCGGCACCCGCGAGAATGTGCAGGACCTGCCCGAACTGGAACGTGCGCCCGGCTGCGCCGGCGTCAAGGTGTTCGTCGGATCGTCCACCGGCGCGTTGCTGGTCGAGGATGACGACAGTCTGCGAAAAATCTTCAATGTGATCCGCCGCCGTGCGTCGTTTCACGCCGAAGACGAATACCGCCTCAACGATCGCAAGGGATTGCGGATCGAGGGCGATCCTCGCTCACATCCGGTTTGGCGCGACGAAACCGCGGCGCTGCTGGCGACGCAGCGGCTCGTCACCCTCGCCCGCGAGACGGGAAAGCGCATTCACGTGCTGCATATCTCGACCAAAGAGGAGATCGAATATCTGCGTGACCACAAGGACGTCGCTTCTTGCGAGGCGACGCCGCATCATCTCACGATGGTCGCGCCCGGATGCTACGAGCGGCTCGGGACGCTGGCACAGATGAATCCGCCGGTGCGCGATGCTGCTCATCGCGCGGGCATCTGGAACGGCATCAAGCAGGGCATTATCGATGTGCTCGGCTCCGATCACGCGCCGCATACGCTGGAAGAGAAGCAGAAGACCTATCCGGCATCGCCGTCGGGCATGACCGGCGTGCAGACGCTGGTGCCCTTGATGCTGGATCACGTCAATTCGGACCGGCTGTCGCTGGCGCGCTTTGTCGATCTCACCAGCGCCGGTCCGGCGCGGCTGTTCAACATCGCCTGCAAGGGCCGGATTGCGGCCGGCTATGATGCCGATTTCACCGTGGTCGATCTCAAGCGGACCGAGACCATTACGAACAAATGGGTGGCGTCACGCGCGGGCTGGACGCCCTATGACGGTGTCGACGTGACGGGCTGGCCGGTCGGCACTTTCGTGCGTGGTCGCCGTGTGATGTGGCAGGGGGAACTGGCAACGGCATCGATGGGCGAACCGGTGCGCTTTCTGGAGACGCTGAAAGCATAGCGACGGAGCGCCGCAATCCCGGACGTTCGAGCCGGGCGACGACGGCAACAGATGAATAGCTATTGCTTTGCGAGCGCGATCGAGAACTCGCCGTTGCGGACACGGACGGGCAAGCCTTCGACGAATTTCGCCACAGCATCCTCGCCATAGGTGCTGACGAGTTCCGCAAACGCCGCGAACAGGCTCGCCTGCGCCAGACAATCGCCATCGACGCCTTCGTGCCGCGCCTCGGCCCACGCTTCGTTGAGATAACTCAGCGCAGCCTGCTTCTGCTCATGATCGGGCAGCGAATCGCGGGCTGTGTTGAATGCAAATGGATGGCGCATGAAAAATTCCGGGGCGTCAGACGAAATGAAGCGCTTAACGACCGTGGTTTAGCACGCGATTCGGGGCCGGACAGCCAGTTCTTTAGGAAAGGTTAACGCGCCTTGGCACATTTGAAGTGAAGTCCTGGGGTATCAACGGAAATCGAACCTCAGCTGCGGAGCCGCGGCAGGGTTAGTTTGCGTATCTGGCGGTCAGGTCGCGGGAAATCTTCGCGCCTTCCTCGATATAGCGGCGGATCGCGACATTCGCGGCCGGTGTGCAGACCCGGTAGGTCTGCTGGAACCCGTTATAGCCGCGGTTGAAACCCGCAATCATCCTGGCGCGGCGCTCGCCGGAAGGCGTTTCGGCGTCGATCAGGGCTTGCATTTCATTGCGCCATTTGGCGCCTTCGTTGGCACCGCAGATGCCGCGAAGATAGTGCAGCGTGCCGAGAATCTCCGCCAGCCGCTGCAGGTCGGCGTCGAACGGCGCAGCCCCCTCCTGCGCGCGCGCGGGCAGCGCGCCGCAGATCGCGGTCACCAGAACAATGGCAAAAACCGATTTGCGCATACAAGGGGTCCAGATCCGTCATGATATGCCTTTTCAACGCGATGGAAGCAAGGCAGCGCGGTCAGTGCCGAGGGTTCAATTCGCAGTTCAAACCCCGACAAGCCGCCGCGCCGTATCGATGATGGTCTGCAGCCCCTCGGTGAGCCGCAGCTCGCCCGGCAGCTCCGGGGCGACCCAACTGAAGGTGTCGAGTTCGTCGTTGAGGACGGGCTCCCCGGCGATCCAGCGGGCCGCGAATGACATCACCAGGTAATGCCCGTCGGCGGGCTGCGCCGGAAGCACTTCGCGCCAGCCCGCGAGACCGACGATCTCGACTGTGAGGCCGACTTCCTCCGCCACCTCGCGATGCAACGCCTGCGCCATGGTCTCCCCGAATTCGACGCGCCCGCCGGGCAGGGAATACAAGCCCTTGCCGGGTGGCCGGGCGCGGCGGACCAGCAGAACCTTGCCCTCGCGAAAGATCGCGGCGCTGACGGCAAGCCAAGGTCTTTGAAGAGACGCGGGTAAATCCACCGACATCAGTGGTTCATAATGTAATCGACGTCGGTTTCGCCACCCTGTCCATTGATGATGCCGCCGGCCAGCGTGACCAGCGGCTTGACCCAGCCGGTCGCCTGGATCGCGAGGGCTGCGCGGGTCTTGTCCTGGCGGACGTCCTTCATCGCCGACGCCACGGCAGTCAATATGGTTTTCATGTTGGCGGTCACGTTGTCGAATCTGGCGCGAATGTCGGGGGCGGCCTGTTCATAGGCCTCGATCGCCAGATCGCGCGCCTTGAAGTTCGAGGCCATGAAGTGCTCCGGATAGGTCAGGGGTTGCCAGGCCAGGAAATCTGCGGCGCAATCCGGGATGTCCGGGATCATCTCGAGCAGCATGATGGCTTCGTTGAAATGATTGAGGTAGTCGGTCGCAAGACCAGTTCTCGGGTTGATGTTGGCAGCCGATAGCTCGGCCTCCCAACTGGCCCTGTTCGGGCCGGTCTGCTGCGCAATAGAAGAAAGAGCTAATTTGTTAGACGCCGATGTCATTGGTTGCAGTGTTAGACACCGGGATTAAAACGGACTGAATGTCGCACCTGTTTGGATGACGAAATGTGCGGACGCTACGTGATCCTGTCGCCGCCGGAGGCGATGCGTCAGGTTTTTGGCTACGCCGAACAGCCAAATTTCCCGCCCCGGTTCAATATTGCGCCGACTCAGCCGGTTCCGGTCGTCATCCTCGAGAATGGCGCCCGGCATTTTCGCCTGATGCGATGGGGTCTGATTCCGGCCTGGGTCAAGGATCCCCGGCAGTTCGCCCTCCTCATCAACGCCCGCGCCGAGACGGTGCTGGAGAAGCCGGCTTTCAAAAACGCGATGAAACGGCGCCGTTGCCTGCTTCCGGCCGACGGATACTACGAATGGCATCAATCAGAGGGACGCAAGCGGCCGTTTTTCATCCGGCCGGGCAACGGCGGATTGATCGCCTTCGCGGGGCTTTCTGAGACCTGGGTCGGGCCGAACGGAGAGGAACTCGATACGGTTGCCGTCATCACCACGGCGGCGCTTGGCGGTCTCGCGACCCTGCATCCGCGGGTGCCGGTGATGATCGCGCCCGGGGATTATGCGCGCTGGCTCGACGGTGATGCTACCGACGCCGGAGAGGCCATGCTGTTGCTGCGCGCGCCGGACGATGGCGAATTCGTCTGGCATGAGGTGTCGACGCGCGTGAACCGTGTCGCCCATGACGACGCGCAACTGCTGCTGCCGATCTCCCAGGAGCAGGCGGAAGCCGAGGCGCCGAAGGAGGTGAAGAAGGCCTTGGCTCGCAAGGCTACGCGCGCGGTCACCGGCGACGACGGTCAGGGGTCCTTGTTCTGACCCGCTATCATGACGTGAGCGCTTGGCCATCGAGCTATATCGCGAACACGACGCCCGCAAACGTGATCACAGCACCTTGCCCGGATTCATGATGCCTTGAGGGTCGAGCAGCGCCTTGATGCCGCGCATCAATTCGATCGCCGTCCCGTCCTTCACGTTGGGCAGTTCATCGCGCTTCAGCACGCCGATGCCGTGCTCGGCGGAAATCGAGCCGCTCATCCGCAGCGCGATGGCGAAGACGACGGCATTGACCTCGTGCCATCGATCGAGAAATTCCCGCGGTGTCGTTCCCGTCACGGGCTGGCTGACGTTGTAGTGGATGTTGCCGTCGCCGAGATGGCCGAAGGCGACCGGGCGGGCGCCGGGAACGAGCTTTGTCACGGCGGCATCGGCCTCAGCGATGAAGGCGGGGACGGCGGCGATCGGCACCGAGATATCGTGCTTGATCGAGCCGCCCTCCGGCTTCTGCGCCGCTGGGATTGTCTCACGCAGTTTCCAGAATGCCGCGCGCTGCTGAAGACTGGCCGCAATCACCGCATCTTCCACGATACCGTCCGTGATGCCCTGTCCGAGAATGACCTCAACGGTCCCAGCCGCATCGTCGCGCGACGATGAAACCTCCATCAGTACGTACCAGGGATGGCGCTCGCTGAGCGGGTCGCGGACAGCGAGACCGTGCTTGACGCACATATCGACGCAGATCTCCGCGAGCAGTTCGAAGCTGGTCAGGCCACCGGCGGCTTCGGCCTGAGAAATGGCCAGCAATCTCAAGGCATCGGCTGGCGATTTCAGGCCGACAATGGCGGTGTCCACCGCGCGCGGTTTTGGAAACAGTTTCAGGACCGCGGCGGTGATGATGCCGAGTGTGCCCTCGGCGCCGATGAACAGGTTGCGCAGGTCGTAGCCGGTATTGTCCTTTTTCAGCTTTGACAGGCCGTTGAGGATACGCCCGTCGGCGAGCACCACCTCGAGACCGAGCGCCATGTCGCGCGCTACGCCGAATGCCAGCGCGCCAGTGCCGCCGGCATTGGTCGAGAGATTACCACCGATGGTGCAGCTTCCTTCGGCGCCGAGCGACAGCGGAAAGAGGCGATCGGCTTCGCTGGCGTGCTGCTGGATGGTCTGCAGCACCACGCCGGCCTCGACCGTCATGGTGTTGGAGGCGGTATCGACCTCGCGGATTTTGTCCATCCGCCGCATCGAGACCACCACCTCGCCATTGTGCGGCGTCTGTCCGCCGACCAGACCGGTGTTGCCGCCCTGCGGCACCAGCGCGATCCGGTGTTCGGTCGCAAGCTTGCAGATGGCGGACACCTCTGCCGTCGATGCGGGACGCAGCACCAGCGGGGAACGTCCCTGAAACAGGTTGCGCTCCTCGGTGAGGTATTGCGCCAGTTCACTGGCGTCGGTCACCGCATATTTGTCGCCGACGATGGCCGTGAGGCGCGCGATCAGATCGGGCGACAGCGGCGGCAGCGCGGATTTTGGCGGGGCAATAGTCATCGCGAATTAGCCTTGCGGCGCGGCGGCGCGGCGCAGCCGGTCGTTGATGGCTTCCCCGAGTCCGTCGTCGGGAACCGGCATCACCGCGATGGTCCGCGCGCCGCTGGCGTCGAGGGCGCGAAGATAGCCGAAAAGATTGGCCGCGGCCTCCTTGAGATCGCCGCGCTCGGACAGATTCATCACGGCGACCGCGGTGTCGATGCCCGCCAGATCAGCCGGACCGAAGGCCAGCAGCGCCTCGCCGCGCGTAAGGCTCAAAGCATCGAGCCGCATCGTGGCGCGTGGCGCGTAGTGCGAGGCCAGCATCCCCGACGCCAGCGGTCGTCCATCGGCCGCGTCGGGATCGGGCCGCGCCAGAGGGCTGCCAAGGACGCGCTCGATGTCGGAACGCGGAATTCCGCCGGGACGCAGCAATGTCGGGGACTCGAAACAACCGACGATGGTGGATTCGACGCCGACCTCGACCGTCCCCCCATCGACGATCAGGTCGATCCGCCCCGCAAGGTCGCTTTGCACGTGCGCGGCGGTCGTCGGGGAGACATGGCCCGACAGGTTGGCGGACGGCGCGACGACCGCGCTGCCGAACGCGCGCAGGATGTCGCGCGCCACCGGATGGGCGGGAACCCGCAGTGCGATGGTATCGAGGCCCGCGGTTGCAAGTTCGGCCACCGGGCAGCGTGCGCCTTTCGGCAACACCAGTGTCAGCGGCCCCGGCCAGAACGCGGCGGCGAGCGCGAGGGCCGTTGCATCGAAACGGGCGATCCGTTTTGCCGCTGCGAGATCGCCGACATGCACGATCAGTGGATTGAATGCGGGCCGGCCCTTGGCCCGGTAGAGCCGCGCGACCGCTTCCGCGTTGGTAGCGTTGGCGCCGAGCCCGTAGACCGTCTCAGTGGGGAACGCGACCAGCCCGCCGTTGCGCAGCGTCCGCGCGGCTGCGGCCGTCGCGGCCTCCCCGGCCGGTCGAATCTGCGTTGTCAGGTCCACGGTCATAGCGGTTTCGGTTCTCAATTCAGCTTCTTGCGGTGCGCGAAACCCAAGGCTATAAGCCGCGTCTTGTCGGAGTGTGGCTCAGCCCGGTAGAGCACTGCGTTCGGGACGCAGGGGTCGCAGGTTCGAATCCTGCCACTCCGACCATTATTTCAATGACTTATAATTTCGATGCGTCGGCCGCGCAACGCAGCGCGCGACGAATTGACCCGTTACGCGCGAGTTGGCAAGAACTGCTTGCCGTCGCACAACTGACAGGCCAGTGAGAGGATCATCCCGTCGCGCCAGCGCGCGCAGCTGACGAAAAGTGACGTAGATTCGAGATGATATAAGAAAAATTTTGGTTCGACGAAGGACATTGAAATTGTATTTATTACATGCCACGAGTCAATGTGATTTAACGCTCTGGAAAACGGCAGATCAGGCAGTCCGCCGATCGTCGTCGAGGGGAGGCAACTGAATGAGCCAAAAGCTGACACTGCAGGAGAGGATGGACGCAGAATCGGGGTCGGATCCGCTTCGCCAGGCAGTGAAGGAAGCCGTAGCTGCACTCGCGCAGGCGGCGATCGATATTTCCGATCTGACGTGCCGCGGCGCGTTGGCCGGGATCACCGGGGAGGCCCAGGGCCGCAATACCGATGGTGATGTCCAGAAGGATCTCGATGTTCGCGCCGATCAAATCATCCGCGACGCCCTTGGCGCGCTGCCGATCGCAGTGCTTGCCTCGGAGGAAATGGCGGAACTGGACATTTTAAAACCGGGCGCGCCGATCAGCGTTGCGTTCGATCCGCTGGATGGCTCGTCGAACATCAACACGAACATCTCGGTTGGCACGATTTTTTCGATCATGCCCACGCCGCCCGATCCCAGCGCTGCCTTTTCCCAGGCCGGAAGCGCGCAGCTTGCGGCTGGTTTCGTTGTCTACGGCCCGCAAACCTCTCTCGTCCTCACCCTCGGGCGAGGTGTCGATATCTTTACGCTTGATCGCGTCGAGCGGGTGTTCAAGCTCACGGGATCAATGGTGCAGATCCCGGCGGAGGCCAAGGAATTCGCAATCAATTCTTCGAACCGCCGTCACTGGGATTTACCGGTGCGCGCCTACATCGAAGAATGCGTCATGGGGGCTGAGGGTCCGTGCGGCAAGGACTTCAACATGCGCTGGGTCGGCTCCCTGGTCGCGGAAGCTTTCCGCATTCTCGTTCGCGGCGGTATTTTCCTCTACCCCGGAGATGGTCGCGACGGCTACGAGGAAGGGCGCTTGCGCCTGGTCTATGAAGCGCATCCCATGGCTTTCATCATCGAGCAGGCTGGCGGCGGCGCTTCCACCGGCCGAAAACGGATTCTCGATATCACACCTACCAGCCTCCATCAGCGAGTCCCGCTGATCATGGGCTCGATCAAGAACGTCGAGCGGGTTGAGCACATGCACACTTTGCCCGACGTTGCTTTGGAAGCGAATGCACCATTGTTTGGGCATCGCGGTCTGTTTCGCGTTTGAATTGAGGGGCTATCGCAATCGTGTCCAGGAAGCATCCAATCATTTCAATCACGGGTTCGTCGGGCGCCGGCACGACATCCGTGAAGCGAACTTTCGAGCAGATTTTCCGCCGCGAGAATGTCGTGGCCGCCTATATCGAAGGAGACGCGTTCCATCGCTATAACCGCGTCGAAATGCGCACCCACATGGCCGAGGAATCGGATCGGGGTAACAAGCATTTCAGTCACTTCAGTCCGGAGACCAATTTGTTCTCCGAACTGGAGGCTGTGTTCCGAAGCTATAGCGAAACAGGAACAGGCAACACGCGCTACTATGTGCATGACGATGTGGAATCGGCGCTGCACAAGGTTCCGCCCGGGACGTTCACCGACTGGCAGAAGTTGCCCGACAGCTCGGACCTGTTGTTTTACGAAGGTCTGCACGGCGCGGTGGTGACCGATAAGGTCAATGTTGCTCAATATGCGGATCTCAAGATCGGCGTCGTTCCCGTGATCAATCTCGAATGGATCCAGAAGCTGCATCGGGATCGCAGCGCGCGGGGCTATTCCACCGAGGCAGTCACCGACACCATCCTTCGGCGCATGCCGGATTACGTCAATTATATCTGCCCTCAATTCGCCGAGACGGACATCAATTTCCAGCGCGTGCCGACGGTGGATACTTCAAATCCATTTATCGCGCGATGGATACCCACGCCCGACGAGTCGATGGTCGTGATCCGGATGAAGAATCCGCGCGGCATCGATTTCCCGTATCTGCTGTCGATGATTCCGAACAGCTTCATGTCGCGCGCGAACTCGATTGTCATTCACGGGTCCAAGCTGGATCTCGCGATGCAGTTGATCCTGACGCCGCTGATCCTTCAGCTCATCGAGCGAAAGAGACGCGCATGATGGGTGTACTGATGCCGCAAGGCATAACTGTGGACGAGCGGAGCCGCTGGAACGATGGCGGGAACCGCGACATTGAGGTGGTTGATTGGTACGTGGGCAAGGGGAGTATAATCCCCGGCGTGGCCCCCGTCAGCGCATCATAAAGGGTGACGAAAAATGGCTCGTATTACACTGAGACAACTGCTGGATCATGCTGCCGAGAACGGTTACGGCGTCCCGGCGTTCAACATCAACAACATGGAGCAGGGGCTTGCCATCATGGAGGCGGCGGCCGCCGTTGATGCGCCGGTCATCATGCAGGCTTCGCGCGGCGCGCGCTCCTATGCCAACGACATCATGCTGGCGAACATGATCGACGCGCTGGATCAGATGTATCCGCATATTCCGCTATGCATGCATCAGGATCACGGCAACGAAGAAGCGACCTGCGCCACGGCGATCAAGTACGGCTTCACCTCGGTCATGATGGACGGCTCGCTCAAGGCCGACGCCAAGACCGCGGCGGACTACGAGTATAACGTCGACATCACCCGCCGCGTCGTTGACATGGCGCACTGGGTCGGTGCTTCGGTGGAAGGCGAACTGGGCGTGCTCGGCTCGCTCGAGCACGGCGGCGGCGAGCAGGAAGACGGACACGGCATCGAAGGCCCGGTCAGTCACGATCAGTTGCTGACCGATCCCGATCAGGCCGTCGATTTCGTCCGCGCGACCAAGGTCGACGCTTTGGCGATCGCGATGGGCACTTCGCACGGCGCCTACAAGTTCTCACGCAAGCCGGATGGCGACATCCTTGCCATGAAGGTGGTCGAGGAGATCCATCGCCGTCTTCCCAATACACATCTGGTGATGCACGGCTCGTCCTCGGTGCCCCAGCATCTGCAGGATGAATTCAATAAATTCGGCGGCGAGATGCCGCAGACCTGGGGTGTGCCGGTCGAGGAGATCGTTCGCGGCATCAAGCATGGTGTCCGCAAGGTCAATATCGACACCGACTGCCGACTGGCCATGACCGCGGTATTCCGGAAAGTCGCGTCCAGCAGCAAGAGCGAATTCGATCCACGCAAGTTCCTGAAACCCGCGATGGATGCGATGCGCGACCTCTGTCGCGAGCGCTTTGAACAGTTTGGCACTGCCGGAAAGGCCTCGAAGATCAGGGTGATCCCCTTGTCTGAAATGGCCAAGCTCTATCGCGCGGGCAAACTTGATCCGCGTATCGGTGAAACGGCTGTTGCTGCTGAGTAACTACGATCGGGTTTTGTAGCGGATCCCTGCGGGACCGCTACAAATCCGGCGTGTTGGCGTTCCAGAGGCCGGCCATTGATGCCGGCACGGAGCGTGAGCGTCTCGACAGGTTCGGCCGGCGCTGCTGGCGCCGAACCAAAGCTCGGTCTTTCGGGTCGCTATCCGACATCCCCTGCGGTGGTGACACGTTCCGAGGTCGATGCTACGCCTCGTCTATTCCATCCGGTCAAAGCTGGGACGTTTCATCCTCCCGATCGTCCGGTCCCGGATGTACTGCTCCGTCGTCTCTATGGCGACGGAGCCTTTCTCCCCGAGCAGTTGTCGTCGATTTTCGATCGCATCGGTCTATAGCGTTTTCGAGCGAAGTGGATACCGGTTCGCGTCGAGAACACGCGTCAAATCAGAAATCATAGAGCCCCGCTTCTGATTCCATCAGAAGCGAAAGTTCTAGGTCACGCGCGACGAATTGGTCGACGGTGGTCACGCCTGCGGTTGCCGTCCGCGTTGGCCAGTCCGGCGAAGCGGATACGCCATAGGAACAAGCTCGCCGCCCTTGAATTGGGGCCTGATCCCGTGAGAATGCTCAACGGGAGACGCGCCATGAACATTCCGGAAAAAAGCCGCTACCGCGAGGTTTACGCCCGCTCGCTCAGCGATCCCGAGGGGTTCTGGGCTGAAGCCGCGCGCGAGATCGACTGGATCGAGCCAGCGAAAAGAGTCTTTGACCCCGCGATGGGGCTTTATGGTCGCTGGTTTGCCGGTGCCGTGGTCAATACCTGCTACAATGCGCTGGACCGCCATGTCGCCGCTGGCCGTGCCGATCAGGTCGCGCTGATTCATGATTCGCCGCTGGCCAATCCGGGCGGACCGAGCGTCATTATCACCTTCACCTATGCCGAACTGCTCAAGGAGGTGGAGACGCTCGCAGCAGTGATGCAGGATTTTGGCGTTGCCAAGGGCGACCGCGTCGTTCTTTACATGCCGTTGGTGCCCGAGGCGGTCGTGGCGATGCTGGCCTGCGCGCGGATCGGCGCGGTGCACTCCGTAGTGTTCGGCGGTTTCGCGGCCAAGGAGCTTGCGACCCGGATCGACGATGCCAAGCCGAAGCTGGTCTTTTCAGCAAGTTGCGGCCTGGAGCCCGGACGCATCGTGCAGTACAAGCCGCTGCTCGACGAGGCGATCAAGCTCGCCGCGCACAAGGTGCCGGTCTGCGTTATTCTGCAACGGCCGCAGCAGCGCTGCGACCTGATCGCGGGCCGCGATCACGACTGGGCGGCGCTGCGCGACGCTGCGATGACGGCGAAGAAGTCTGCGCCTTGCGTGCCGGTACTCGCCACCGATCCGCTCTACATTCTCTACACCTCCGGCACGACCGGGGTGCCGAAAGGCGTTGTGCGCGACAATGGCGGCCATCTGGTCGCGCTGAAATGGTCGATGTTCAACCTCTACGGCGTGAAGCCCGGCGAGGTCTGGTGGTGTGGGTCCGATATCGGCTGGGTGGTCGGCCACAGCTATATTGTCTACGGGCCGCTGATTCACGGCACCACCACGGTCATGTACGAGGGCAAACCGATCGGCACGCCCGATGCCGGTGCGTTCTGGCGCGTCATCTCGCAGCACGGGGCGGTGGCGTTCTTCACCGCGCCGACCGCGTTCCGTGCCATCAAGAAGGAAGACCCGGAGGGCGCTTTCATCCGCAAATACGATCTGTCAAAATTCCGCACGCTGTTCCTGGCCGGCGAGCGCGCCGATCCGCCGACGGTGGAATGGGCGGAAAAGCAACTCCAGGTGCCCGTCGTCGATCATTGGTGGCAGACCGAAACAGGCTGGGGCGTCGCTGGCAATCCGGTCGGCCTCGGTATGCTGCCTGTGAAGCATGGCTCGCCGACGGTGGCGATGCCGGGCTATCAAATCGATATCGTCGACGAGGCGGCGAAGCCGCTGCCGGCCAATGCGATGGGCTCCATCGTCATCAAGCTGCCGCTGCCGCCGGGATGCCTGCCGACGCTGTGGGAGCAGGACGACCGCTGCAGGGAAGCCTACCTCAGCGAATTTCCCGGCTACTACAAGACCTCGGACGCCGGCTACAAGGACGAGGACGGCTACATCTTCGTCATGGGTCGCACCGACGACATCATCAACGTCGCTGGTCATCGGCTGTCCACCGGCGGCATGGAGGAGATTCTCGCGTCGCACCCCGACGTCGCCGAATGCGCGGTACTCGGCATCAGGGACACGATCAAGGGCGAGGTGCCGTGCGGCCTCCTGGTGTTGAAGGCCGGCGTGAGCCGCGATCCCGCTGAGATCGAGAAGGAGGTCGTGGGGCTGGTGCGTGAGAAGCTCGGTCCGGTTGCGGCATTCAAGCTCGCGATTACGGTGAACAGGCTGCCGAAGACACGCTCCGGAAAGATCCTGCGCGGCACTATCAAGAAGATCGCGGATGGCGATCAATGGACCATGCCCGCGACTATCGAGGATCCCAAGGTGCTCGAAGAGATACAAAGCGCGCTAAAAGACAGGACGTGAAGGGCTGCCCGCGATATCGATGGACTTACAATTCCCGCAATTTCGTCCGAACAGTCGGTAGAGCCTTTCCGCTTCTGATGGGCTCTATGATTTTGATTTGACGTGTTTTCTTCACGCGAACCGGTATCCACTTCGCTCGAAAACGCTATAAGCTGCGGCAATCCGGGGACGATCATGCGACCGAAGACATTCATTCGCCTTGCGGCTCTTGGCCTGACCGCGCTGTCGCTTGGTGGCTGCGCCAATCTTGAGCGGCACAATCCGACGGCACAGAGCCAGACCGATGACGATACGTATTGCCAGGCGAATGGCGGGCCGCAGGGCTCGCCGGCCTATAGCGCTTGCCGCAAGGATCGTGACGTTGCCGCGTCCAGATCGGACCGCATGGAGAAGACGCACCGCGACCTCGCGGAGCGGATGCTGAACGGGCAGTAGATTGTAGCCTCACCAAACAAAAACGCGGCGAACAATGTCCGCCGCGTTCAGTAGATGCGTTCTGAGAACGGAAAGGCTTATTCGTCGTCGTCGTGCTTCTTGCCGCCGCCGATGGTCTTCAGTTTGGCGAACACAGCGTCGACATTGAGATCGTCGCGCTGTTTTTCTGTCGGCTCGAATTCAGCGTCCTTGCGCGTGGTCTCGGAGGCGGGCAGCAGGGTGGCGCCGCCATACTGCTGATCGGTGGGCTTTTCCTTGGCCGCGCGCTGTACCTCGAAGTCGAGTTCGATCTGCGAGCAGAGGCCGAGCGTCACCGGGTCCATCGGCGTAAGCGTCGAGGCGTTCCAGTGCGTGCGGTCGCGAACCGCGGCGATCGTGGTCTTGGTGGTTCCGACCAGGCGCATGATCTGCGCGTCCTTCAATTCGGGGTGGTTGCGTACCAGCCAGAGGATTGCGCTCGGCCGCTCGTGACGCCGCGACACCGGGGTATAGCGCGGGCCCTTCTTCTTGGCGGCGGGCGGCAGCACCACCTTGCTCTCACTGAGTTTGAGGCGGTAGTCTGGGTCCTTCTCGCCCTTCTCGATCTCGTCGCGGGTGAGCTGGCCTGTCGAGATCGGGTCCATACCCTTGATGCCCTGGGCGGCGTCACCGTCGGCGATGGCGCGGACCTCCAAGGGGTGCATTTTGGTGAAATCGGCGACCTGGTCAAACGACAAGGCGGTATTGTCGACGAGCCACACGGCAGTCGCCTTTGGCATCAGCGGTGCATTGCTCATGGCAAATCTCCTTTGCGCTTTGCCCACCCCTCGCGGGCAAAGCCTTTTGGTCATAAACGATGACGGGAATTGGGCCTATATAAGCCGTTGAGGGCCGAGTGCGCAATGGTTTGCTGTTGTCGGCCCGTGGCTTAACGGAACAGCCTTGACAGCGCCCGAAAGCCGTCCAAAGTCGTTCTTCATATTGGCCGTTCCCGCCCTGCCGGTGTGGGGTGATTCGGTCCCGGATTGCCTTATGAATGCTAAACCGAAACTTAAAATCGTGCTTTGTTCGCCCCGCGGCTTCTGCGCCGGGGTGGTCAGGGCGATCGACACCGTGGAACGTGCGCTGACGCTATACGGCGCGCCGGTCTATGTGCGCCACGAGATCGTCCACAACCGCTATGTGGTCGACAGCCTTCGCGCAAAGGGCGCGATCTTTGTCGAGGAACTGGAGGAAATCCCCGACGACACCAAGGCGCCGGTGGTGTTCTCCGCCCATGGTGTGCCGAAATCGGTGCCGGCCGACGCGCAGAAGCGCAATTTCTTTTCGCTGGACGCCACCTGTCCGCTGGTCACCAAAGTGCACCGCGAGGCGGCGATTCATTTCAAGCGCGGCCGTGAAATCCTCCTGATCGGCCATTCCCATCACCCGGAAGTCGTCGGCACGGTCGGGCAATTGCCGACGGGTGCGGTGACGCTGATCGAGACCGCGGAAGATGCCGCGACGTTCACGCCGAAAAATCCCGACAACCTCGCTTTCGTGACTCAGACGACGCTGTCGATCGACGACACCGCCGAGATCGTTGCGATGCTGAAGAAGCGGTTCCCAAACATTTCTGGCCCGCACAAGGAAGACATCTGCTACGCCACCACCAACCGCCAGCTTGCGGTCAAGAAAGTAGCGCCGGTGGTGGATGCGCTGATCGTGGTCGGCGCGCCGAACTCGTCGAACTCGCAGCGGTTGCGTGAGGTCGCCGAGCGTGAGGGGTGCAGGGTGTCCGTGCTGGCGCAGCGCGCGAGCGATATCGACTGGAGCAGCTTCGAGGGCATCAGGAGCCTCGGTATCACCGCAGGCGCCTCGGCGCCGGAAGTGATCGTCGAGGAGATCATGGGCGCCTTCGCGGCGCGCTATGAACTCGATGTGGAGACGGTCTCGGCGGCGGAAGAGAATGAGTTCTTCCCGCTGCCGCGCTCGCTGCGGCCCGACGCGGCCTGACCAAAATGGCGGTGTATACCGACGTCGCCGCCGACGAGCTTGCGGATTTCCTGAAGGCCTACGAGATCGGGGAACTGCTGTCCTATAAGGGCATCGCCGAAGGCGTCGAGAATTCCAACTACCTGCTGCACACTACAGCCGGGTCGTTTTTTCTGACGCTGTATGAAAAGCGTGTCGCGGTGGGCGATCTGCCGTTCTTTCTCGGCCTGATGGGTCATCTTGCGACGCACGGCATCGTGTGCCCGCAGCCCGTCAAGACCCGCAGCGGCGAAACCCTCGGCTGCCTCGCAGGGCGACCCGCCGCCATTATCGATTTCCTCGAGGGCGTGTGGCCGCGCAAGCCGAACGTTATCCATTGTGCCGCTGCCGGTGAAGGGCTGGCGAAACTGCATCTCGCCGGCCGCGATTTTCCCATGAGTCGCGCTAACGCGCTGTCGGTGTCCAGTTGGCGGCCTCTGTTCGAACAGGCCGCGCCTTGCGTCGATACCGTGCAGCATGGTTTGCACGATTTTCTCAAGGCTGAACTCGACCACCTCGAACGGTACTGGCCGGACAATCTGCCGGCCGGCGTCATCCACGCTGACCTGTTCCCCGACAATGTGCTGTTTCTCGGCGACAGGCTGTCGGGGCTGATCGATTTCTATTTCGCGTGCAATGACTTTCTCGCCTATGACGTCGCGATCTGCCTCAACGCCTGGTGTTTCGAGCCGGATCATTCCTTTAACGTCACCAAGGCGCGGGCGCTGCTCGGCGCCTACAATCGGGAACGTGTGCTGTCCGAGGCCGAACAGGCGGCGTTGCCATTGCTTGCGCGCGGCGCGGCGCTGCGGTTTCTGCTGACGCGACTGGTCGATTTTCTCAACGTGCCTGTCGGGGCGCTGGTGAAGCCGAAGGACCCGCTCGAATATGTCCGCAAGCTGCGCTTCCATCAAAGCGTTGGCAGCATCCGCGAGTACGGCGTCGCCGTATCGGGACTGGTGGCGTGAATTCCCCCGCGCTTCCGCATGTCACGATTTTCACCGACGGCGCCTGCTCGGGCAATCCGGGCCCTGGCGGCTGGGGCGCGATCTTGCGGTTCGGTGAGGTCGAGAAGGAATTGAAGGGCGGCGAGCCGCACACCACCAACAACCGGATGGAGCTGCTGGCGGCGATTTCTGCGCTCGAGGCCCTGAAGAAAGCGGCGTCGGTCGATCTCACCACCGACAGCCAGTACGTGCGGCAGGGCATCACGAGCTGGATTCACAACTGGAAGCGCAACGGCTGGCGCACCGCCGACAAAAAGCCGGTCAAGAACGCCGACCTGTGGCAGCGGCTCGACGATGCGCTGAAGCCTCATGACGTGCGCTGGCACTGGATCAAGGGCCACGCCGGCCATAACGAGAACGAGCGCGCCGATCAGCTCGCGCGCGAAGGTGTAGCGATGGCGCGGTTGAAGTGATTCGTCATCCAAAAGCTACGCTGTAACGCGCCGATTATCTTCCCTCTCCCCTTGTGGGAGAGGGTGCCTGAGCGAAGCGAAGGTGGGTGAGGGGTCTGTGACGCCGGTCTACCCTCACCCGGCTCGATTTCGTTTTACTCAATCTCGCCACCCTCTCCCACAAGGGGAGAGGGAAAAAGATCAAAGCTGCCCCAGCAGCGTGTCGCCGCCGGAGACCTCGACCTTGCCGGGCGAATCCTCGACATTCAGCTTCTTCACCACGCCGTCCTCGACCAACATGGAATAGCGTTTGGAGCGGATGCCGAGGCCCTTCTCAGAGCCATCGAACTCCATGCCGAGCGCCTTGGCGAACTCGGCGTTGCCGTCGGCGAGGAAGATCGCCTCGTTGCGCTGATCGGTATCGCGCTTCCAGGTATTCATGACGAAGACATCGTTGACCGAGACAATCGCGATCTCGTTGATGCCCTTGTCCTTGATAGCACGGGCGCTCGAGAAAATGCTCGGCAGGTGCTGTTTGTGGCAGGTACCGGTATACGCGCCGGGCACCGCGAACAGCGCCACCTTCCTGCCCTTGAAGATGTCGCTGGTGCCTTTCGTCTGAACGCCGTCCTCTGTCATGATGCGGAATGTCGCGTCGGGCAGTCGGTCGCCAACTTTGATGGTCATGGTCAAATCTCCTTGAAAGCTAGGCCGCGTCAGGATTGGGGCATTCGCACATTATGGGGCGGATGCAAACCGGCAACCGTCGCCCATTCACCGTTCCGTCATTAGAGCGTTTTCGAGCGAAGTGGGTACCACTTCGCGTCAAGAAAACGCGCCAAAACAAAAACTAGCGTCCGCTTTGATTCCATCAAAGCCGGAAATAGCGCTAGCCGGCAAATCCGCCCGCGTCGAGAAAGGTCTGTTCTTCCGGGCTCGTCGTGCGCCCGAGCATTCGATTGCGATGTGGAAAACGGCCGAACCGGCGAATGATGTCGGCGTGGACTTCCGCGAATTTGAGGTTGTCGGGCCGTCCACGGCTGCGAAACAGTGCGACGCAGCGCTCCTGATCCGCGAGCCGCTCGGAGTGCATGAACGGCATATAGAGAAATTCGATGAGGCCCGGGTCAATGCGCGCGTCGGCTCCGCGCGCGATCGCCCGCTCGGCGAGGGCGAGAGCTTTGTCGTCCGTCGAAAAAGTACGGGCATCGTCCCGAAACATGTTGCGCGGAAACTGATCGAGCACGATGACGAGCGCCAACGCGCCGTCATCGATCTCCTCCCATCCGGCGAGTTCGCCCGCGCGGGCAGCTTCCCAAAGCCCTAGAAAGCGGCGGCCTACCTCGGCGTCGAATGCGTCGTCCTTGATGTACCACTTGTTGTGGCCGGCGGTGCGCCAGAAGGCGAGGACGTCGGTGGGTGAGGGGAGATTTGCATCAGTCATGTTCGAACAGGCATTTTCTTAAACTCTCACCCAGGGAAGGGTGACCCTCACGCCGCCGCTTTCTTCTCATCGCGCAGTTCGCGCCGGAGAATCTTGCCGACATTGGTTTTCGGCAGGGAGTCGCGGAATTCGATCTGTCGGGGCACCTTGTAGCTGGTTAATTCGGTCCGCGCGAACTTGATGATGTCCTCGGTCGTGAGGTTCGGATCCTTCCTGACCACGAAAGCCTTCACCGCCTCGCCCGACTTGCTGTCCTTGACGCCGATCACGGCGCATTCCAGCACGCCCGGGTGGCTCGCGATCACCTCCTCGACCTCATTCGGATAGACATTGAAGCCGGAGACCAGGATCATGTCCTTCTTGCGGTCGACGATTTTTGTGTAGCCGTCCGCCGTCATCACGCCGATGTCGCCGGTGCGGAAGAAGCCGTCCGCCGTTATCACCTTCGCGGTCTCGTCCGGCCGGTTCCAGTAACCCGCCATCACCTGCGGACCTTTGGCGCAGATTTCGCCCGCCTCGCCGAGCGGCATTTCGTTGCCGTTATCGTCGCGGATGGAGATGTTTGTCGACGGCATGGGAAGCCCGATCGTGCCGGAGAATTTGTCGCTGTCGGCGGGATTGCAGGTCAGCGTCGGAGAGGTTTCAGAAAGGCCATAGCCTTCCAGCAACGGGCATCCCGTCACCCTCAGCCACTTCTCCGCGACCGCTTTCTGGACCGCCATGCCACCGCCGATCGAGACCCTGAGTTTCGAGAAGTCGACCTTGTCGAAACCGGGTGTGTTGAGAAGGGCGTTATAGAGCGTGTTCACTGCCGGGAAGAAGTTGACCTGATACTTCATCAGTTCCTTGACGGAGCCAGGCATGTCGCGCGGGTTAGGGATCAGCAGATTGACGCCGCCGACGCGCATCGCCAGCATGAAGCACGCCGTTAGCGCGAAGATGTGATAGAGCGGCAGCGCGCAGACGATGAAGAGCTGATCGACCACCAGCGGCTTCTCCAGCGCCGGTTGCAGCCAGGCGTCGTTCTGCAGCATGTTGGCGAGAATGTTGCGATGAAGCAGCGTCGCGCCTTTCGAGACGCCCGTGGTGCCGCCGGTATACTGCAGAAAGGCCACGTCGTCGGGCGCGAGGTCCGGTTTGGCAAGCGTCATGCTGCGCCCGGCTGCGAGGGCGTCGTTGAACCTGACCGCACCCGGGATCGATGACGCCGGCACCATCTTCTTGACGTGACGAACCACGAAATTGATGATCACGCCCTTGAAGCCGAGCAGGTCGCCCATGCTGCCGATGATGACGTGCCTGACGGCGGTTTTTTCGACCACCTGCTGCACCGTCTGTGCGAAGTTCTCCAGCACGATGATTGCTTCCGCGCCGCAATCCTTGAGCTGGTGCTCAAGCTCGTGCGGCGTGTAGAGCGGGTTGACGTTGACCACGGCATAGCCGGCTCGCAGCACGGCCACCGTCGAGATCGGATATTGCAGCACGTTCGGCATCATCAGCGCGACGCGCGCGCCCTTTTTCAGCCCCTTGCCTTGCAGCCAGGCGCCGAGCGCGAGCGACATCTCGTCGAGTTGCCGATAGGTGATCGCCTTATCCATGCAGATGAAGGCTTTGCGGTCGCGGAATTTGGAAAAGCTTTCTTCAAGCAACCCGACCAGTGAGGCGTACTGCGTGGTGTCGATGTCGGCGGGTACGCCGGCGGGATATTGCTTGAGCCAGATGCGCTCCATAAGACGTCCCCGTCGTCCCGCTGTTGAAGGGCGGGGTTTATTCAGAGAAGTATTGAGCAAGGCAGCCGTCCAAGGCAAGCGGCTGTGCGATAACGACGCATTAACGCTATTTCTGGACTTGAGCCCGAATGAGTGACCTCCGGTCGCCGGTACCGGCGTCCTACGGCTTGGCTTCGCTCTTGGCGCTTCCCGCCTGCTTCGGCTTGGCGGCTGGACCCGCGGCAGCTTGCTTGGCGTGAGCGCCCTTGGCATCCGCGCCTTTGGTGCCGGTGCTTTTTGCGGCGGACGGCTTCGCGGTTGTGCCGGGTTTGATCGTCACCGAGGCCGGGTGCTTGGATTTCCGATCGGCGGCGGCCTCAGGCTTGGCTTCGGCTTTTGGGGCGGACGAAGTGTCGCGCTTGCTGTGGGCGATATTGCTGCGCTTCTTGGCTTTTGGCGGAGCGTCGCGCGCGGCATCGGCTTCTGCGGCGACAGCGATGGCAGCGCCGGTCCGCGTCGGGCCAGTGTAGACAACAACTGGATCGGAGAGCGCCGGCGCTGCCGCGATCATATCCACCGGCCGCAATGTCGGCGGTTGCACGCCTGTCGAGAGAAACGACATCACGGCGGCGCCGGTTGCGGTCGTGTTGGCGGCAATATCGTCGTCCTCGTCGCTGGCAGGATGCTTGCGTTTGGGGCCGCACATTTCATCGCGTAAATTGGGAGGCGCGGCCGCGATCGGCGCCAGATTGTCAACGGTGCCGAGCGCCGGACGCAGCCACGACAGCGTGTTGTTGGCGAAGCCGCGCTCCAGCATCTGCGCGACGCGCACCGCGCGCATCGTGCCGGACGACGCGCCGAGCACCACCGCGATTAGGCGTTTGCCGTTCTGCGTGGCCGAGCCGACGAGGTTGTAGCCGGACGCGCAGATAAAACCGGTCTTGAAGCCGTCGGCACCAGGAAAGCGTCCGATCAGCTTGTTGAAGTTGTGCGTCACCCTGCGGCCGTAGCGGATCGAGGGGATGTGCATGAAATATTCGTATTCAGGCAAATCGTGAATGATCGCGCGTGCGAGAATGGCGAGATCGCGCGCCGAGGTGATCTGGCCGTCGGCCGGCAGCCCGTTCGGGTTGACATAGCTCGTCTGCGTCATGCCGAGCCGCTGCGCGGCCGCATTCATTTCGGCGGAGAAGCCGTCGATCGAACCGCCGACGCCTTCGGCCAGCACCACGGCCATGTCGTTCGCCGATTTCACCAGCATCATCTTCAGTGCGTTGTCGACGGTCACCTGCGTGCCGGGCCGGAAGCCCATCTTCGACGGCGACTGCGCCGCCGCAGTCGGCGACACCGCGAACAGCGTGTCGAGCGTTATGCGCCCCTGCTTGACCGCCGTCAGCGTAACGTAAGCCGTCATCATCTTGGTGAGCGAGGCGGGGTACCATGGATAGGTGGCGTTTTCGGCCTCAAGCACTTTCCCGGAATCGGCCTCGATCAGAAGATGCGCTTCGGTGGCGTGAGCCGCGCGCAGCGGCGCGACCGCGACCATCAATCCGGCCGCGAGGACCATCCAGACCGGCAACGATCTGCGAAAACGGGCGATAAGTTTGGGAAGCGGGACGATGAAAGAATGCACAGTCGTTCCGGTCCTTTGAGACCCGCCTTTCGGAAGGAGGCCTGCTTTTCGGGTTTCAAGCGTGTCCGGCGCGGTTGGTCGCGGCGGTTCCAGCCTATACTGCCTTGGTAGGCCGGAACAGTGGTCCGCTGCTTAATTCCCCGACGAAAGGGGCCGAATTTCGACGGTCGTCAGATTACCATGACGGCTGGTCGGCGCGGGAACCGTCCTGCGTCATGAATTGCGCTTTCGCAAGCTGGGCGAAATGGCCGCCGCTCGCCAGCAGTTCGTCAAAGGTTCCGTTTTCGATCACGCGCCCGTTCTCAAATACCAGAATGCGTGTGGCGTTGCGGATGGTGGACAGCCGGTGCGCGATGACGAATGTCGTGCGGCCTTTCATTACCTCGTCGAGCGCGGCATTAACCTTGGCCTCGGTCACGGCGTCGAGTGCGGAGGTCGCCTCGTCGAGGATCAGGATCGGCGGATCCTTTAGCAGCGCGCGCGCGATCGACAGCCGTTGCCGCTCGCCACCGGACAGCATGCGTCCGCGCTCGCCCGCATGGGTGTTGAATTTCTTCTCGCCGCGTTCGATGAAGTCCAGCGCCTGGGCGCGTCCGGCCGCGAGCCGCATCTCCTCCTCGGATGCATCGGGCTTGCCGACGCGCAGGTTGTCCGCGATCGAGCGATCGAACAGCAGCGGCTCCTGAAACACCACGCCGATGTTTCGCCGCAACGAAGCCAGCGTCAGGCCGCGGATGTCCATGCCGTCGATCCTGATGCCGCCGGATTGCGGATCGAACGCCCGGTGCAACAGAGCAGCGGCGGTGGACTTGCCAGCGCCGGTCGGCCCGACCAGTGCAATGGTCTGGCCGGGCAACGCGACGAACGATAGATCCTCGACCGCGGGCCGCTTGCCGTCATAGGAAAACGACACGTCGTTGAATTCGACGAGACCCTGCAATCGCCCCGCGTCGACGGCGTCGGGACGGTCGCGCACCGCCGGAACGGCGTCGAGCACGTTGAAGAATTCCTTCAGCCGCGGCGCTTCCATGAACACGCTGTTGATGAAGGAGACGACCTGCTCGAGCCTCTGGATCAGCATGGTGGCGAAGCTTACGAACATCACGATCTCGCCGACCGATGTCATTCCCCGCTGGTTCAGCACGATGCCGACGGCGAAGATCGCCAGAATGGTGATGGTGGTCGAGGCGCGCGTCATCACGGTGACGACGGCCCACCACGACAGCACCGGCATCTGTGCCGCCAGCAGCTTGTCGACGACAAACCGCAGGCCCTGAACCTCGGCATCGACGCGCACGAAACTCTGCACCAGCGCGACGTTGCCGAGCGCGTCGGAAGCGCGCGCGGAGAGATCGCTGAAATGCGCCTCCACTTCGTTCTGCATGTCGAAGGTCCGACGAACCACCAGCGTCGTCAGCATCGTGAACACGATGCAGAGCGCGAACAACAGGATCGCCAGCCGCCAGTTGATATAGAGCGACAGCGGCAGCAGCACCACGAGCGACATGATCGCCGCGAAATGCTCGCGGAAGAATCCGAGCCATAACCGCCACAACGCGTCGGTGCCCTGCAGCATCACCTTCATCAGCCGGCCCGAATGGGTGCCGGCATGGTAGGTCAGCGGCAACTGCATGATATGCTCGAAATAGCCCGTCAACACCGCCTGGCGCTGGCGATGTGAAAGACGGTCGGCCTGCAAGGCGACGACCACGCCGCACAGAATGGTGAACAGGCCGAAGGCCACCCAAATGGCCAGCAGCGGCCACGGCGAGGTCGACGTCGTTCCGAAAGGACCAGCGGCGGGATTGCCGGAGAGGACGTCGACGATGCGGCCGAACAGCACCGGTTCAGCGAACTGCGCTGCCGCCAGCAGCAGATTGGCCGCGGCAAGAATCCAGCCGAGCCGCGCTTCGTTGCCGAGCAACTCAAGAACGCGCTTATAAAGGCGGACCATCGACATCGAAAAACGCTTTTGCAGATCGCGGCAGCATTCCGGCAACGTGAAAGAGGGATGCGCCGGAGGAGAGCGGTGAGGGAACTCTAATCAGGGATCGGTTGTGGGATACAGCGGTTTCTGCCGTTTCATTCGGCTTGCGTAATCTTGCGGTCGCCGGCCGGCGGTAGAAAGCTGTCGTCGAAAATATCCGCGGCCGTCGGACGCTTGCGGAATTTGAAACCTTCGGCGATCTGGTCGAGCGACGTCTCGAACCGGACCGGGTCGATACCTCCGATGCCACTCTGCTTGACCTCGCTAGTCAGAATGTTGTCGCTAAGCACCGCTTGCAGGCGCTCCAGCTCGACGGCGCGGGATCCGTTATCCATCTGAGCCAGCACATCGTCGACAGCCTGCGCGGGCGCCTTGATGGTGAGCCGCAGACCGGCAATCACCGCGCGCACAAACGCCTTGACCGCCGCCGGCTTGTCGGCGGCGAATTCCGGATTAACGATCAGGACTTTGCCGTAGGCGGCGCAGCCGTAGTCGGCAAATCGCAGCACGGTGATATCGCCCGCCGGGATACCGCGGTCGCGCAGGTCGATCGCCGACAGGTACGACAGGCCGGATATGGCATCGAGCTGGCCCGCCGACAGCATCGGTTCGCGAACGGCGGGGCCGATCTGCTGCAGCTTCACGGTCTTGAGCTGCAATTTGTTTCGTCGGGCAAGAGCGGGCCACAGCTTGATGGACAGGTCGCCGTCGGTGACGCCGATCGTCTTGCCCTCGATGTCGGCAAGTGCGTTGATGCCCCGGCTTTTACGCGCAATGAAGGCGTAGGCCGCCTTGTCGAACAAAACGAACACCGCCTTGATCGGCGGCGCGCCCGGCTGGTCGCGAAAGCGGATCAGGGCGTTGATATCGACCAGCGCGAGTTGAGTTGTGCCGACAGCGACGCGGGCAAGGGCGTCTGTCGTGTCGGTGGCGACCGTCGTCGTGACATTCAGGCCTTCAGCGCGGAACAGGCCCCTGGTCGATGCCAGCACCACTGGGGCCGCGGCGGCATCGATCGGGCGATCAAGCGAAAACTCGACCTGGGTCAGCGCACCAGCGTCGGCCCGGGTGCCCGCGATGCCGAAACGTGCAACACCGACCGTGCCCAGAAATACGAGCAGAACAAACCAGAGAGAACGAATCGAACGTGCTTGCATGGGACAATTGCAGCAAGTGACTAGGTTGCGGAGGTTAGCGTCAGCGCACTCAGGCTTTAGAACGGTTGCAGTCTAACAGAGATAATCTGAACGCGCGATGACCGCTACGATTTGGCGCGGGTCGTTCGATCAAGATCGGGAACTCGATATGAAGCCAGTGGTTATCTTCAGGATGGCCTGAAACGGCCCGCAGACCAATATCTGAGGATATTTTCATGACGCGCAGGAACTTTAAATCTTCGACCGCCCGGACCGTCGTTTTGGTGGTAGTTGCGGCTATGGCTGTGACAGCCGCTGGCCCATCTTTCGCCGGATCATCCGCGCCTGCTTCCAAGGGAAGCTCGGCGACGGGATTATCCAGTGTGACGGATATCAGCGCAGCGCGCCGGCACTATCATCATCGCCGTTATCATGGCGGTGGCGGCAATGCTGCGGCGGCCGCAGCGTTCGCCGGGATCATGGGCACTGTTGGCGCGATCGCTGCTAACCAGGCGCGCCGTGACGCCTATTATGATTATGGTCCGGGATATTATGGTCCTCCGCGTGGCTATTACTACGGCGGACCCGGCCCGTATGGCGGCGGTTATTACCCTTACTAGGGATACATGCTCCAACCATAGAGCAGATGACGGACGCCGGCTGCGATTGCGGCCGGCGTTCCTGTTTGGACGCAGACGTTAACATGCCGGTCGTGAGTTTCCATTAGCCTGACTGGCATGAGTGATTCGCTAGAACGGCTTTATCAGGCGGTGATCGCGGCGCGCGATCTCGATCCCGCCACCTCGCGAACCGCACGGCTGTTTCAGCGCGGTCCCTCGAAGATGGCCAAGAAGGTCGCCGAGGAGGCCATCGAAGTCGCGATTGACGCCGTGAGCGGCAAGACCGATGCGGTCGTCCGCGAAAGCGCCGATCTGTTCTATAACCTCGCCGTGCTGTGGGCCGCCGCCGGGGTCCGTCCGGAAGATGTCTGGGCCGAGATGGACCGCCGCGAGCGGATGCTCGGGATCGCCGAGAAGTTGCCGAAAACCGCGGCCAAGCCGGTCAAGCCCTCCGCAAGGTCGGTCCGTGGGCCGATCGTCGCGCTCGACGCCCATCGGCTGCGCAAGCGCCGCTGAAATCCAGCCCGCGGGCATGGACAAATCCGCCGCGCAATGGTTCATCGCGCCATGCTAAGACGGACCTACGACTGGTGCATCGCCGCCGCAGATAAGCCCTACGCGCTATGGATTCTGGCAGCCGTGGCTTTCGCGGAAAGCTCGTTCTTTCCGGTGCCGCCCGACATCATGCTGTTGCCGATGGCGCTGGCGCGGCCGCAACGCGCCTGGCTGTTCGCGACGCTCTGTACGATCGCTTCGGTCGCCGGCGGCGTGCTCGGCTATGCGATCGGGGCGCTGCTCTATGACTCGCTGGGCCAGTGGCTCATTCATCTCTACGGACTCGGCGGCAAGGTCGAGGCGTTTCGCGAGTCGTATGCGCAATGGGGTGCCTGGATCATCATCGGCAAGGGTCTGACGCCGATCCCCTACAAGCTCGTCACCATCACTTCCGGCTTTGCCGGATATGATATCTGGCTGTTTATCCTGTGCTCGATCATCGCCCGTGGCAGCCGCTTCTTTATCGTTGCGATTTTGCTCAATCGCTACGGTGACGTCATTCGGCGCGAGATCGAGAAACGGCTCGGCCTATGGGTTGCGATCGGAGCCGCGGTTATCGTCCTCGGATTTGTGATCGCGTTCCGCCTTGTCTAATGGTCCAATTCTAACATTTGCACTCGTTGCAAAAGTTCTCGGCAGGGCGCGATCCGGCTCGTCCCTTCATTTGAGGCGGTCCGTGCATCGCGCGGAAACCATTGCATTGATGAATGAGCCGGAGTTGGAATAGATGGATGAGAGGCCGCAATTCCAATGAAGGCGGGACTATGCTTTTAGCTTCGGCGGAGCGGAGAGGATGATAATGATGACGATCAATGATGACATGGAAAAATTCAAACAGGCGAGGGTGCTGGCGTTCAAACGTGGCTTTGTCGTTCGCAGGGCCGACGATCCGGACGACCCCAAACCCTACACGCTGGTTCGTCTGGCCGTGGAAACGCATCTTGCGACCATCGACGAGGTGCTGGCAGAGCTCAAACGGACCAAGTAATTGTTTTGGATGGGGTCACCACTGCGTGGGGCAGGCGGTCCCACGGTAGGACGTATGGCAACGCCGCGTTCCGCGACCGACCGGATCGGTAATCGCCACGGCAGCTCGTGATCGAGAAGCGCTTGCGGCATGTCGGCGCCGCTCCGCTCGTGCGGGCTCCGGCAAGACGGTTCCGGAATTAACGACCCGTTAACCACAGCTGAGGCACCTTTGTCCTCAGGCCGGTATATATCTGCCGCGAGAGTCGCCAGATTCCGGCCGGGACGGGCATAAGCGATGGATCGGGACATCGCGTCGGAAAAGACACCGGCGACCATCAAGGAACTGCAGGCTCGCGTGGCCGCTGCGTTCGGCAGGCATCCGCTGTGCCGCGACGTGCGATTCGACATCGTCAGCACGCCCAAGACCCGTAGCGGTGCCAACTGGACCGTCAGCATGAGCGCTATCCCGCCAAACGCGGTCTGGGAGGCGTCCGAACTCGTCGCCGACATCCAGAACGCCTATATTCTGGCGGCCTAGAAAAGATCATGCGCATTCTCAATATTTAGATTGTGATCGGGACGCAAAACCGGAACCCACTTTTGCTGATCGCGCGCTAACAGCGGACGGCGCAGTTCCAGGATTCCCGTGAAAAAAGCCCGTCTTGCGTGGGCAAGCCTTAATTCGTATCGATTTGTGAGGACAATCGGCTGCCGTTCGTGGGCTGAACCGGAGATCTTTTTTGACACGGACGATGACGATTTTTGCGCTTGCGTGCTGCATCGTCACTGGGGTGGCGTTGGCGGGGGTTTTCGGACGCGGCAACGTTCTGTTCGTCCGGTTTTCT
The DNA here is from genome assembly GCF_051912485.1 of Nitrobacter sp. JJSN. Classification (GTDB taxonomy): domain Bacteria; phylum Pseudomonadota; class Alphaproteobacteria; order Rhizobiales; family Xanthobacteraceae; genus Nitrobacter. The sequence continues at coordinate 78,962 of NZ_CP196822.1, forward strand.
GCAGCGCCCCCGGCGTCCCCAGCGCCTGCGGAAGCCGAACCGGCCGAACCCACAGCCAACCGTGCGGGAAAGGCCGACAGGCTTCCGGTCGCGACGCTGACCGCGGCCCCTGCTGTCGGCGAGGACTTGGCGGTGCCTGCACCGCTGCAGCAGGCTGTTACCGCCGACGTTCCCATCGAGCCCGAAGTTTTGCCGCCGACAGCGCCGATCGAGCAACCTCCGCTGCCGCGTCCGCGGCCGAAGCTCGCAAACCAGCTCGTTCAGAAGAATTATTCGCTGCTCAGCGACATGCAGATCGCCGCGCTGAAAGGGCGGCTGCAACTCACGTCGGCACAGGAGCCCTTCTGGCCGGCCGTTGAAAGCGCGTTGCGCGACGTCGCTCGCAAAATCCACGAGCGGCGCGCGGTGCCGGGACGGCCGGTCGCTTTCAGTCCAGACGAGATCGAGCAGATCAAGACCGCAGCCCGGCCGCTGCTGTCGAGGCTGCGCGAGGACCAGAAGCGCGAAGCGCGCGCGCTCGCGCGCATCATCGGGCTGGAGGCGGTGGCCTCGCTGATTTGAGGGCCGGCGGACATCTCGAAAGCGCCAGCGTTTGGTGCCCCTGGCCGGAATCGAACCAGCACTCCTTGCGGAACTCGATTTTGAGTCGAGCGCGTCTACCAGTTCCGCCACAGGGGCATTCGCGAGCCGTGCCAAAAGAGACAGGGCCTTGCGAAGCGGGCGGACTATAGCGGGCGTTCCCTGCCGGTCAACCCGGCGTGGCCCTGCCATGCGCTCGTCTCCGCGCATAGGACGGAAACACCGCAGTGTGATGGTTGCCAGCTCGACAGCGGCAAGGCGCGAGGTTACGACGTCTTGAGCGGGATGAGGAAAAGTGTGTAGCGGTCCGCCCGCATCCCGCTCAAACTATTGGAATCGATCACGTTCATGATTTTGGATCGATGTGATCCAAAATCATCGTGATCTGGCGCGAGCGAAGCAGTCAGGAGCCAGCCGTGAACACCGACATCGCCATGAAAACCTCCTCTGCGGCCCGCGGCAAAAAAACCGCCTTCGCCGCAGCGCTGGCCGTGGTCCTTATCGCTGCGGCGACGATTGCTGGCGCTTGGTTCTTCCAACTCGCGCTGAATATTCTGCCGTGCCCGCTCTGCCTCGAGCAGCGCTATGCTTACTATCTTGTAATTCCCCTCGGCCTGCTCGTGGCGTTTGCTGCAGCGAAGGGCGCGCCGCGTTGCCTTATCATACCCGTTCTCGCCGTTCTCGCGCTGGCCGCGCTCGGCAATGCGGGGCTGGGCGCCTATCACGCCGGCGTCGAATGGGGTTTCTGGCCGGGACCGACCGATTGCACCGGACCGGTGCTCGATCTCGGCAAGGCGGGCCTGCTCGACAATCTCGACAAGGTGAAGGTCGTGCGCTGCGACGAGGTGCAGTGGCGCTTCCTCGGCCTGTCGCTCGCCGGCTACAACGCACTGATCTCGCTGCTGATGGCTGTTATCGCAGGGTGGGGCGTCGCAGCCTTGGCAGGCAAGGTCAGGTAATCCCGACCAGATAATCTTGGCCAGCGATCAACCCTGTCTACGGGGTTGCCGGACGGCAAGCCCGATAGTGTCGGAGGTCGGGTGACCGACCGACACCATCGGACGCGCTGAATCAGTTCGGCTTGGCCGCCTTGGCCTTGCACTCGGAGCGGAATTTCTTGCGCTCCTTGCCGTGCAGGCCCTTGGCGTCGGCTTCCTTCGAGCATTCGAGCGAAGCCGCGGTGCGCGGCTTCTCGGCCTTGGCGGCGGGCGCCATCTTTGAAGCAGGCGCTGGCGTCGCAGGTGCCATCGTTTGTGCGAACGCCGTTCCGCCGAGCAGCAGCGAAGCGGCAACGATTGCGATGACGCGGGAAGACATGGTCATGGGAAGTCCCTCGGGTTGAAGAGGCGTTACCGTCGTGGAGCTGGGCTGAACGGCGGCTGAACGGCACCGGGACTATCTGAAACAAGCAGCCGTTTTTTATTGACCGTCGGTTCGGTCGCGTCGTTGAAACGGCGGTCGGCCGGTTCTCGCCAAACCGCTCACACTTTGGCGGATCATGCGCTAGGATATCGGTCCCATCCTCGATGTCCCGGGAGGACAGAATGACAGGTCACTTGAAACTGCTCGGCATCTTGACGGCGTCCGGCCTGCTTGCGCTATCGGCATTGCCCGCCAACGCGCTGACCGCACAGGAATGCAGTGCGAAATATCAGGCCGCGAAATCCGCAGGCACGCTCAACGGCCAGAAGTGGAATGACTTCCGCAAGGCGGAGTGCGGAGCGGGAGCCGCCGCCGCCACGACACCTGCCGCGGCTCCGGCTGCTGCGGCTCCGGCGGCACCTGCGGCCAGGCCCGCGCCCACACCGAAGACCGCAGCGGCTCCCGCCGCACCCGTGCCGGTCGGCAATGCCGTCTTCCCGTCGGCGGTGTCACCGAAATACGCCAATGAATCCGCAGGCAAGGCGCGCCAGCACACCTGCCTCGATCAGTACAACGCCAACAAGGCTGCCAACGGCAATGGCGGCATGAAATGGATCATGAAGGGCGGCGGCTACTACAGCGAATGCAACAAGCGGCTGAAGGGCGTCTAATCGGAAATGCCTGAATCGCGAGACCGGGCCAGCATCGCCAGGCGCCGAATACTCGGCGCCCTCGGCCTGGGCGTGGCAATGGCGGGTCTGGGACGCGCGGCGGCGTTTGCCGATGTCTCCGACGAGGTTCTGACCGAGGCGCGAGTGTTGCGCGATCCGGAAATCCCCCCGGCGGGCAACGAGCACGGCGACATCAGCATCGTCGAGTATTTCGACTACAACTGTCCCTATTGCCGCAAGCTTGCGCCGGAATTGGCGCAGGTGGTGCATGACGATGGCAAGGTTCGGCTGATCTATAAAGATTGGCCGATCCTGGGGCCCGTTTCCGTCTATGCGTCGCGTCTGGCGCTGGCGTCGAAGTACCAAGGCAAGTTCGTTGCTGCGCATGAAGCACTGATGAGCACCAGCTCACGATTGACCGAGCCGCGCATTCGCGAGTTGCTGGCCGGCGCAAAGATCGATGTCGATCGCGCGCTCAAGGACATGACTGCCAACACCGGCGCAATCGATACCATACTGAAGCGCAACAACGATCAGGCCATCGCCTTCGGATTCAATGGGACGCCGGCGTTCATTATCGGAAAATTCCGCATTCCCGGTGCGCTGACCATGACGCAGTTCGATCAGGCTATCGCGGACGCGCGCAAGGCCGCTCGCGATAAGAAGTGAAGCGGCGTCAGGTCAGGCTACCGAGGCCTGCGGTGGCCACGGCCGGTCGGGCCGATAGAATATCGCGATTTTCAGGCTCTCCGCGATGCGTTCGGCCTTTTCCATGAAGGCGGCGCGGATCGTATCGTCGCACAACTCACGGCAGGTCGCGTCAAACAGTGAGAGCCATTGGGTGAACAGCTCCGGCTTCATATTGGGCAGCACCATGTGCTTCATCATGGGGTTGCCCTTATAGCGGCCGCTGGTCAGCATCACAGACGACCAGAACGCGTACATCTTCTCAAGATGGTGGGGCCAGTTGTCCTTGATCTTGTGCTCGAAGATCGGCCCCAGTTCGGAATCGGCGCGCACCTTCGTATAAAACGCGTCGACCAGTCGGCGGATGCCGTCCTCGGACACATGATCCATTTTTTCGGTCGCGAGCGTCATGCGAAGAAAGCCATAACGATGACCCCGGCCACTGTCCAGACCAACGAGTTGACCAGCATGCGGACCAGGTCGGAATAATCGTCGGGGTTGTTGCCGTGGATTCCTATGGCGTTGCAAACAAGCGTTCCCGGAAGCAGAAAGGGTTTTGCAATGGTATCGCTGATTGTGTGGTTCTTAGTTATTGAGCTCATGGAACTTTCCTTTCAAAAGGATGCCACCGCTATACATCCGCGGTTGCTTAAAAGCAATATTTCAAATATAGCTTTTACGTGACCGCCTCCACGGGAGACCTGCATGCGCCTCACCACCTATTCGGACTATTCGTTGCGGGTGCTGATGTACCTTGCGCTCAAGTCTGAAGGGCTATCGACCATCGCCGAGATCGCCGAAAGCTACGATATTTCCGAGGCTCACCTGATGAAGGTGGTTCATCAATTGGGTGTGGCCGGATACATCGCGACGGTGCGCGGCCGGGGCGGCGGGTTGCGCCTTGCCAAGCCGATTGAGGCGATCAGCCTAGCCGAGGTCATTCGCACCACTGAGCCGGATATGGCGATCGTATCGTGCCTGAAGCCGATTAACGCGCCCTGCAAGATCAATCCGAGCTGTGTGCTCAAGCGCGCGCTGCAACGGGCACAGGAAGCGTTTATGGAGGTCCTTGAAGGATATACGCTGGCCGATCTTGTGGCGCCCCGCGCGCGTCTTGCCGGTTTGCTCGGCATTCCACCGAGTGTGTCGCCGCAATAAAGCGGGATGAGGCCGACTGAACCCCGGCGTTGTGCCGGCATCCACATCGTGAAACGAGCCTTGTCGGCAGCGCCTTATCAGTGGAATTGCGGCTTCTTCAGCATTCGGTCGCGGTCGGTCGATGCTACCACGACGTCGAAGATGTCCCCCTCGCGATAGAGCGTCAGCGGCACGTCGACGCCTGCGGGACCCAGCGCCCATAATTTTCGGTAGAACTGCGCCGGCTCCGTCACCTTTTCTCCCTTCACGGCGAGGATCACATCGCCAGTGCGGAGTTCGGCGCGGGCCGCCGGTCCCTTCGGTGCAATTCCGACCGCGACGACTCTGTCTTCGATCTCGGTGGCGTATATGCCGAGCCAGGGCCGGGCCGGCTTGTTGACTCGTCCGAATTTCTGCAGGTCGTCGAGCGTGGGCTTCAGCAGATCGATCGGCACGTTCATGTTGAGATGCTCGGCCTTGCCGCCATGCTCACGTTCGAGTTGCAGCGAGCCGATCCCGATCAGTTCGCCCGCGGCCGAAATCACGGCGGCGCCGCCCCAGTTGGGATGGGCGGGGTGGGTGAAAATGGCTTCGTCGATCAGGTATTCCCAGTAGCCGGCGAACTCCTGCTTGGCGGCGACACGGCCGGCGAGCGAACGGGTCCGGCCGCCGACGCCGCCGACTACGACCCGGTCGTTCAGGCTCGCCGCGGCCGACGAACCCAGTGGCAGCGGCTCGAGGTCGAGTCGGCCGAGCGCCTGCAACAGACCGAAGCCGCTCTCCCGATCAATGCCGAGCGTGTCTGCTTGCACCACGCGGCCGTCGGCGAGATGCAGCCACACAGTTTCCGCCTCGGTGATGAGGTATCCGATGGTTAGAACGAGGCCATCGCCGATCACGACACCGTTGCCCGCGCGCTCGGTGCCGAGGGTGTCGGCGGAAAAGGCGTCATCCGGAATAATGCTGTGCAGGCCGACTACCGCGGACAGGGCGCGGTCCAGATCGAATTCGTAATCGTCCTGGCGTGGCTGCGCGGCGGGAGGCACCTTCCATTCGGTCAACGAGGCGGCCATGCGGGCTCTCCGTTCGATGTGAGGATGCGGGACCGGCGGCGCGCAGCCATACCGCCGGCTGCTCTTTCAACGATCTTATGCCGCAAACGTTCGCGACGAAAGCGGCATAAAAATCGACCGGAACTCGCCGCGCCAAAGGAAAACGGTGGCGGTTACCTGTGCCGACCTCGCTCAGTTCGCGGCGAGATGGGCATCGATCCAGCTCACGATGTCGGCAACCACGGCTTCCTTGCCAAAATCATTGAGAAGGTCATGGAACGCGCCATCGTACAGCTTCAGGGTCTTGTCCTTTGAGCCCGCGGTCTTGTGAAAGAACTCGCTTCCCTCTGATTTAGCCGCCTTGTCCTTGGTCCCGTGCAGGATCAGAAGTGGCAGTGTGATCCGGGGGAACGCGGTCCTGAGCCGATCGTCCGCGCGAACAAGCTCCGAGATCGTCCTCGCTGTCTGATTTTCGTCTGCGATCAGCGGATCGCCGTTCATGGATTGAACGACCTTTGGATCTCGTGAGAAATCCTCGTTCTTGAGCTTGAGGACGTGAAGATGCGGTGCGACACGACCGATGCCCTTCAACACCGCCAGGGCGAATGCCGGGGCGGGTAACTGAAACGCGAAACTTTCGGAAATGAGACCTGCGAGTTCCGAGGCATGATCGAGCGCGTAAAGTGTCGCTATCACGCCGCCGGCGCTGTGGCCGAGAAGGAAGACCGGAATTCCGGGCTCGCGAGACTTTGCACGACCGACGAAGGTGGCGAGGTCGTCGACATAGTCCGTGAAATTTTCCACGTAGAACCTCTCGCCGCCGGATTTGCCGCGCCCGCGATGATCGATCGCATAGACGGCGAGACCGGCTGCCAGAAACTGCTCTGCGACCCTGAAATACTGACCGCTATGCGAATTGAATCCGTGGGCGATGACGACGACTCCTCGCGGTTTTCCGGGTGGTCTCCATGAGCGCGTGAAGATCGTGATGCCGTTGACGCCGATGAATGTTTCCTCGGTCACATCTGGTTTCGATCGGTTCGATACGTGTGTGCTTGCTGACTGCATTGTCCTGTTCCTTCGATTGAATTTGCAAATGATTGGGAAAAGCCGGACTTTCGGGCCGGCGCGGGGTTATTCGCCGAGAAAAGGTATGATGAGAGCCAGGGCCTGCTCCGGTTGCTCTTCCATGATCCAGTGCCCGGAATTGGCGATCACCGCGCTTCGGACGTTCGTCGCGGCGAAGGCAAGCTCTGTTGCGAGATGGGCGCCGTAGGAATGGTCGCCGCCGATCGCCAGCACCGGGACGGTCAGCTTGCCTCGCTCCGCGAGCAGTTTCCGGTTGTCGACCGCGTCTTGCGGGAAGGCGGCGAATTGACCGCTGAAAGCATTGTGGATCGCGCCGGGCCGGGCATATAGCACCGCGTAGTGATCGCGGGTCTGCTCGTCGATCCCCGCGGGGTTGGCCGACAACTCATTGTAGAAGCGATCGAGCAGGATGCGTTCGCGGCCTGCGACCAGACGCTCGACATCAGGGCCGCGGAAATTGAAGTGCCAGACTTTCGGGCTCTTCAACTGGTCGTCCCAGTGTCCCAGTCCCGGCAGTGGCGCGTCCATCGCCACCCACTTCGTGGTTCGCGACGGATACTGCGCAACAAACGCATAGCCGACCATGTTTCCGATATCATGGGTGACGATTGCGGCTTGTCTGATACCGAGCCGATCGAGGATCGCAGCGAGATCGCGGGCCTGCGCGACTTTCTCGTAACCGCCCTCGGGATGGGACGACAGTCCCATGCCGCGCAGGTCGGGAACGATCACAGTGTGATCCTTCATCAACACTTCCGCGAGCGGCGTCCACATGTCGCCGGTATCGCCAAAGCCGTGCAGCAGCACGACTGCCGGACCAGAGCCGCCGACGCGGACAAACTGGCTCCCGCCCGTCACTGCCATCTGCTCGCCGTGGATGGCCGCGGGCCATGGCTTGAGCTCGGCATGCGCCGGTGCGGCGACCAGCATTGCAGTGGATGAGCGAATGGCCAGAGCGAGAAGGGTGCGCAACACCCTGCCACTGAAATCGGTGCGCGAAAACATGGCAATTCTCCTTCTTAGGGGACGGTCAGGCAGCACGGCGCTGAACTGCGAACAGCCTTTCGATCTCGGCTTCGGCTTTCGCCTGTACGGCCGGACGCGCATTGACTGACAGCGCGAGGCCCTGTGCCTGAACGAAGGTTACGTCATCGATACCGAGAAAGCGGAACACGGCACGCAGATACGGTTCCTGATGATCGAGCCCGGTGTACCGTTTGTCGAGAAGCGAACTGCCGCGTCCGGTCAGGACGATGACCTGCTTGCCGCCGGCAAGACCCTTCGGTCCTTCGGCCGAATAGCCAAAGGTTTCGCCCGCAACCGCGACGCGGTCGATCCACGCTTTGAGCTGGCTCGAGATGGTCCAGTTGTACATCGGCGATCCGATGACGACGATGTCCGCGGCCTTGAACTGTTCGAGCACGGGATCGGCGGCCTTGCCGCGTGCCGCGAATTCCTCGCCGGTCAGGTGACCGATGGGAGAGGCTCCGAGGTCGCGATATTCGACGCGGGCGCCGGGATGGGCAGCGACAAGCCGCTCGACCGTCAGGGCGGAGAGCGAGCGGGTGATCGAATTGGCACCGAGGATGCTTGAGTCGATGTGTAGGATATTCATTGTTTGGCAACGTCCAGATACACGCACGCCCTTCGCGTGATTATCAGCCAGCGCGGCACATCATTGTTGCCGGATTGAACGCACTGGTTCGATGGATGGATTTCGTGCAGCGGCGCGAATAGGCTGGTTCCTTTCGAGGGGACGCCATGCATGCCGCATCTGCCCGATTTTGAGGCCTGGGCGATTTTCGCCAAGGTCGCCGAGCGCGGCTCGTTCAGCGATGCCGCCCAGGAGCTGGGACTCGCCAAAACGACCGTGTCGAAAGCGGTAACCCGCCTGGAGGAGCGATTGCAGACTACGCTGCTCCATCGCACGACGCGCTCGCTCTCGTTGACAGAAAGCGGACGCCAGTCGCTGGAGCGCGCCGCGCGCATCCTTTCGGATGGAACAGCCGTCGAGGCTGAGGTCCTCGAGGACGCAGCAATTCCCCGCGGCCTGATTCGGCTTGCATCGACTGCTGCATTCGGCGTGCAGCAACTGGCGCCACTGTTGCCGGAGTTCATGAACCGTCATCCGGAGATCGAGATCGATTTCGAGATTACGGACCGGCGGGTCGATCTGGTGAGCGAGGGATTTGACCTTGTTCTGCGTGTCGGCCCGGAGCCGGATTCATCGCTGCGGATCAGCAAGCTGTTTGCGTTCCGTGTGCCGGTGGTCGCGTCGCCCGCCTATTTCGCCAAGCATGGCCGGCCCGAGCACCCGACCGATCTCACGCGCTTTCCGGCATTGGTTTTTACCCACATCGTGGGCGCGGAAACCTGGCATTTTCATCATGCGACGCTCGGCGACGTCACCGTGCATGTGGACGGGCCGTTCCACGTCAACAACGGCGTCGCCGTCGTGCCGGCCTTGGTCGCAGGTCTCGGCATCACCGCGTTGCCCGAAGCCTATGTCGCGCAGGAATTGCGAGATGGGCGGCTCGAGGAGGTGCTGAAGGACTGGCCGGTGACACCGGCCGCGGTTCATGTCGTGACCCCTCCCGGCCGGGCACGCCCGGCGCGGGTCAGGGCTCTGATTGATTTCCTGCGCCAGCATTTTGCGGCCCAGCCGTGGGCGGAAGGAATCGAAACCTGAGCATCAGGCGATGCTAATGCGGACGTCGATATTGCCGCGCGTTGCGTTTGAATAAGGGCAGGCCTGATGTGCAGCGTTGACCACCCGCTCGGCCGTTGTGCGGTCGACGTTTGGAAGATCGATGGCAAGCGTTACCGCAAGGCTGAAGCCCGGTCTGTCGTCGCAGGTGCAGATGTCGACCGTTGCCGTCACGTTGGCGTCGTCCGCAATTGTGATTTTCTCCCGCCCGGCGACGGAACGGATCGCCGACAGGAAACATGCGGCGTAACCGGCGGCGAAGAGCTGCTCCGGGTTGGTACCATCTCCGCCCGATCCGCCGAGCGCCTCGGGCAGTGCGAGTCGGACACGCAATGCGCCGTCGACGCTCGCTGCTGAACCGGCGCGGCCGCCGATTGCGGTGGCCTGGGTTTCATAAAGCGTCTTCATGTGCGTGCTCCTCGGATTTGACGAGCCGCCGCAGTTGCGGAGCACCGCTCATCATTAAGGGAGCATCGGTTGGCGGATTAGACCCGGTTCATCACAACACAGGTGCCCGTAAAGGGCACAACCAGGAACCGGGTGCGGCACCGGCGGAACGCGGCACGGCCTACGGATCCAGTTCCGTATCCCAATAGAGATAGTCCAGCCAGCTATCGTGCAGATAGTTCGGCGGAAACAGCCTGCCGTTGCGATGCAGTTGATGCACGGTCGGCGCGAACGGCGCCTGGCGCGGGAACATCCCCGCCTGCTGCGGCGTCAGGTTTCCTTTTCGTAGATTGCACGGCGAACAGGCCGCGACGACGTTCTCCCACGTCGTCTGGCCGCCTTTGCTGCGCGGGATGATATGGTCGAAGGTGAGATCCTCGATCGCCGTGCAGTACTGGCACATGAATCTGTCGCGCAGGAACACGTTGAAGCGGGTGAAGGCGGGATGGGTCGACGGCTTGACGAAGGATTTCAGCGACACCACGCTCGGAAGCTGAATTTCGAACGAGGGGCTGCGTACGGCGCGGTCGTAATGTTCGACGATATTGACGCGGTCAAGGAACACCGCCTTGATCGCGTCCTGCCACGACCAAAGAGACAGCGGATAGTAACTCAGCGGCCGGAAGTCCGCGTTCAGGACCAGCACCGGCCAGCCGCCTTGCGAGACATGCGCGTTCAAGCAGCGCCTCCAGAGCATTTTCCGGCAAGATGAACGCCGGTTTGCCGCAGAAAATGCATCCAATTATGACTTGCGCGCAACCCTGATCGCAAACCGGCACTTTTGCGAAAGCGCACATGATCCGATGTTCGGCCGCATCAGCTTTGAGGCGGCTTGGCGCCGGCATACTACAGGCAGCGTGACAGGATTGTGAAGAGCGCAAACCCTGCTTTTCCGGCCAGCACGGTTGTCGGCTGGCCTGAACCTTGGCGGTCACAGCCATGAATTATTGAGTGGCCCGGCTGGCTTGCAGGCCCCGACACGCCAGACCCGCGTGATGCGGTGAATGCGAACGCTGCCGCCGTAAGGTTGTGGGCGAGGTTGTGAGACCGATTCCTCCGCCCGGCCAAGTGCTGTATGTCTAGAGCGCCTGCCTGACCGGCCGCCCCGCGGGGCCGCCTGCCCTTGCGCGAGAGCTGCTCGATGACCGATGACGAGATCGCGAGCCGAAAGCCTGAAAATCTTCGCTTCCGCTGGCTGGTGATGGGATGCCTCATCCTGTTATTGCTGGCGGCCCTCCCGCTCGCGGTATGGCTGGATCTGAGCAATCTCGGCGAGACCGGGCTGCGGCGGCAGGCCGCCGACCTTAACTCGGTCATCTCAAGCGTGCGGGCCTACTATGGCAGCAACGTCGTCGGGCGGGTATTGGCGGCGCATGGGGCGACAACCCAGGTCGTCCACAATTATGAAGATATTCCCGGCGCGATCCCGATTCCAGCGACGCTGTCGCTCGAGCTCGGCAAGGTGATCAGCGAGCAGCAGCAGAACATCACCTATCGCTTCGTCTCGGACTATCCGTTCAAGAACCGCGCGCCGCATCCACTCGACGCCTTCGAGAAGGAAGCATTGAAGTCGCTCCGCGCCAATCCCAAGCAGAAAATTGTCCAGACCAAGCGATCACTGTTCAGTGACGATGTTCGCCTGGTCGTGCCGATCATGATGGGAGCCTCCTGTGTGAGCTGTCACAACTCCCATCCCGAGAGCCAGAAGCGCGATTGGAAAGTTGGCGACGTTCGCGGCATTCAGGAGGTCGAAATCGTTCAGCCGATTGCCGCAAATCTGTTCTCGTTCAAGTTTCTGCTCGCCTATTTCGCGCTGGCTGCGATCAGCGGCATATCGTTTCTGGCGGTGCAGCGCCGTCAGGCCCGCCAGATCTCCGGCATGAATCGCGAGCTGGAATCGGCCAACGAGTTTCTCGCCGGTCTCTCGATGAAGATTTCGCGCTACATCTCGCCGCAGATCTACAAGAGCATTTTCAGCGGACAGCGGGACGTCTCGATCCACACCGAGCGGAAGAAACTGACGATCTTCTTCTCCGATATCCAGAATTTCACCGCGACCACCGAGCGGTTACAGCCCGAACAGATCACGCAGCTTCTGAACGAATATTTCACCGAAATGTCGGCGATCGCCCAGCAATACGGCGGCACCATCGACAAGTTCATCGGCGACGCCATGCTGATCTTCTTCGGCGATCCCGAGACCAAGGGCGAGAAGGCCGACGCGCAGGCCTGTGTGCACATGGCCTGGGACATGCAGCGGCGTCTGGTCGAGCTGAACGCGAAATGGCGCGCTGCCGGCATTGAGCAGCCGTTCCGCGCCCGCATCGGAATCAATTCCGGCTACTGCAACGTCGGCATTTTCGGTAGCGCAGACCGCATGGACTATACGATCATCGGAGCCGAGGCCAATCTCGCCGCGCGGCTGCAATCGGTCGCCGAACCCGGCGGCATCGTTCTGAGCTTCGAGACCTTCGCGCTGGTGCGCGACGTGGTCGAGGCCAATCCGCTGCCGCCGATCACGATGAAGGGCATCAGCCGGGATGTGGTGCCTTACTCCGTCGCGCGCGTGCTCGATGTGTCCGCTGCGAAGGACGGCGTCGTGATCGAGCGCATGGCGGGGCTGGATATCTTTCTCGATCCGGCCATGATCGATGCGCGGGATGCCGATCGCGTGCGGTCGGTTCTCAGCGGCGCGCTCGCTGCGCTCGATCGGCGTCTGCCGGGCGCGGCGACTTAGCGGCGCCAGCACCTTATTATTTCCGCAGATTTTTCCGGGTGAGATCATCATGTGATCTGGGTCACGGACCGGGGCGATGGCTTCTGTGAAAGTCCCCTCATGGCGAATGCGAACCATTTCGGTCCGCAAGCCACCAGACAAGGGAGAACTGACATGACCCGGATTTCCGATTTCGAGGGCAATGACCTGCGCGCGCTGAACGACGCCGAGTTGGAGCAGGTCTCCGGCGGCATCTATGATGACGGCGGCTGCATCCATCTTCCGACCATTGGTCCCGGCACCATACCGGAGCCATGGACCTTCAAGGACGTGTTCGCGAAGCCCGTGCTCGGTCGCTACTGATCGGGTTTCAATGCGAATTAAAGGCTGGCGCGCTCGAGCCAGCTCCTCTTGCCGAAACATACATCCGCTGGCTTCGCCGATGGCGACCGGCGGATTTTTTTTGGCTTGTTGCACCGTGCGGTGCGCGACCCGTCCAGTCGCGAAAACTCCTGACGTATCGTCGTCTCTCCTTTCGTCGGGCAACGGCTGCGAATGTGAGCCGCATCACGGCGATGCCGCCGATCTTCCGGCAAGGCTGAGCGCGGCGGCGATGGATGAGCCAGATGCCGCATCAACCGAGGAGCAAGTCATGACTGAGAACAACACGAATGCTATCCGCGCGCTGAGCGCGGATGAAGTCGATCTGGTGTCCGGTGGCGCCGAAGCCCACATCGGGCCGGTGAGCATCTACACCTTCGAGAAGGGTTTCAGCATCCAGGTCGGTGGCGCCGGCATATGGGTCGGTCCGGCCGGCGTGGCCTGGTGGGCCGGAAGCGCGGGCGGTCATACCTGATCGCGCGCCGTCGACGTCGCACGGTTCACGAGAACCCGCCGCCATGCGGCGGGTTTTCTTGCCTTCGAATGTTCGCGAAAAAGCGGCCGTGGCCGCGTCAGCTCGACAGCTTGGCGAGGGCCTGGCTCAACTCGTGAATGGCGTAGGGTTTTCGGAGAACGTGAAAATCCGTCGGGCCTCCGGCGAGAGCCTCGCTGTAACCGCTGGCCAGCAACACCGGCAAATGTGGATGTGTCGCGCGAAGCACCTTCGCCAGACCGAGGCCGTCCATTTTCCCCGGCATCACGATGTCGCTGAAGACCAGATCGACGCTATTGCGTTCGATCTCCAACAACGCCGCCTCGGCATTGCTGGAGATCCGCACGCGATAGCCGAGCTGTTCGAGCAATCCAGCGCTCGCATTGGCGACGTCCGGATTGTCTTCGACGAGCAGGACGGTGCCGCCGATCGCATCGCGGTGGCTCCGCCCATTCTTTGTGGCACTCGGCGTTTCGGTCGGCGGAAGATAGATCGTGACCACGGTGCCGCGGCCGAGCTCGCTGTCGATACCGACATAGCCGCCGGCTTGATGGGCGAAACCGTGTACCTGCGACAATCCGAGACCGGTTCCTTTCCCGACAGATTTGGTGGTGAAGAACGGATCGAACACCTTGGCCAGAATGTCCTTCGGGATACCGTGTCCCGTATCCTCGACTGAAATCGCAATGTAGGGTTCTTCAATCTCGTCCGTCGGAGCAATGTTTCGGGCCTTCACGATCACCTGTCCGCCGTCCGTCGTGGCGTCGCGGGCATTGATAACCAGATTGAGCAGCGCCGTTTCGAATTCGGTTGCGTCAATCGTGACGGGCCACAAGTCGTCCGGCGTGTCGAGATGCAGGGCGATCGTGCTGCCGAGGCCGCTCTCGAGAACGTCGGCGTTCGATCGAATGCGGTCCGCGACATCGGTCGGCAACGGGTTGACGCTTTGCCGCCGGGAAAATGTGAGGAGTTGCCGGGTGAGCGCGGCTCCGCGTTGCATCGCGGTCTCGATGGCGAGAACCGCCCGCAGGGCCTTGGGTTCGTTCTCGATGAACGTTTTCAGGGTCTGGATATTTCCGCTGACGATCATCAACAGATTGTTGAAGTCGTGAGAAACTCCGCCGGTGAGCTGGCCGAGCGCGTCCATCTTCTGCGATTCAGCGAGCTGCCGCTGGACGCGCTCGAGTTTCTGCTGGGCCTCGCGGCGTTCCGTGATGTCTCGCGTGATCTTGGCGAAACCGATGAGATTTCCGGAGTCATCGCGAATGGCGTCAATGACGACGCTGGCCCAGAAAAAGGAACCGTCCTTGCGGACCCGCCAGCCTTCCTCGTCGTAGCGGCCGGTGTCGCCGGCGGTCTGCAATGCGCGGGCAGGACGCCCCGCAGCGCGGTCCGCGTCGGTATAAAACCGCGAGAAATGCTGGCCGATAATTTCGTCGGGGCGATAGCCCTTGATGCGTTCCGCGCCCGCGTTCCAGTTGGTGATGATCCCCGCGGGGTCCAGCATGAAGATCGCGTAATCAATGACGCCTTCCACAAGAAGTCGAAACCGGCGTTCGCTGTCGAACAGGTCTGTGTTCTTATTGCCTTTTGACGTGTCCGGCATTTGAGCTACTCACCCCCGCGAGGTATAATTTCCTCGCAATCGATTGGTTCCGGCTGGTCAAGGTTTTGGCCGAACGGAGGGCGCTTCTCAGGCCTTGCGGACTTGAATCTCGATTGAAAGTCATACGCTTCGGCACCGAGGCCGCCAACCTGATCGACAGGATTGATGTCTCGCAGTTGTACGATCCTGTCGTTTGACAGCGCCTGCCTCGATGGCTTGCGGCATAAGGTGCTGGCGGCGTTGCGCTGCCGCTGGTGAGGTTCCCGGCAAGCCGCTTACCTCGGCTCGGCGATGACGCCTTCGCGTGTCTTGATGACCTTGTAATACGCCCACCACAGATGTGCCGCCGCGCCACGCAAGGGTCGCCATGGCTCCGCGAGCGGCGCCATCTGTTTCGGCGTGGGCCGCGCCGTCAGTCCGAGGCCGATCTTGATGGCCTCCTGGAGTGCAACGTCGCCAGCGGGCCAGGCATCGCCGTGGCCGAGGCAGAACAGCAGGTAGACGTCGGCGGTCCACGGTCCGATGCCGTGATGCCGGACCAGCGTGGCGTGGGCGGCGTCGGCGTCCTCCTCGGCGAGCACGTCGAGGTTGAGCCGCCCCGCGGCGATCTCGCGCGCGAGCAATTTCAGCGTGGTGATCTTTGCCGCCGACAATCCCAGCCGGCCGAGCCGGTCGGCGCGCGCTTTGCCGATCGCTTCGTGATGGAACGGATCGAAGGCGGCGCTGAGCCGTCCCCAGATCGCGCTGGCGCTTGCGGTGGACAGCTGCTGGCCGCAGACGATCGCGGCGAGGCCTTCGAAGCCCGGCTGGCGCTGGCGCAGAACGGGAAGGCCGGTGCGATCCAGGATCGGCCTCAGCCGCGGATCCTGCTTCACCAGCGCACTGATCGCGTCGTCGAGATCGGCTTGGGTTTGCAAGTGGACGGTCATTCGTTAGTAGTTCTGCGTCACGGCCGGTTATGCAAGCAAAGATCGATGCCGCCACCCGTTTTCCGTTTTGCGCCGTCGTCGAACGGCTTTCTGCATCTCGGGCACGCCTATTCGGCGCTGCTGAATTTCGAGTCCGCGCGGGCGCGCGGGGGACGTTTGCTGCTGCGGATCGAGGACATTGATGCAACCCGCTGCCGTGCCGAATTCGAGGCGGCGATCTATGAAGATCTTGGCTGGCTCGGAATTGCCTGGGAAACGCCGGTGCGGCGGCAGTCGGACCATTTTGCCGACTATCGCGCGGCGCTCGACCGGCTGGCCGCGCTTGGGTTGCTTTATCCAAGTTTCGAGAGCCGCGCCGAGATTGCGGCTTTGGTGAAGGCGCGCGAGGCGGATGGAGTCTGGCCGCGCGATCCTGACGGCGTGCCGCTCTATCCCGGCGCCGCAAAATCGCTTCCCGATGAAGAACGCGAACGGAGGCTGCGGTCCGGAGCGCCCTTCGCGCTGCGGCTGGATATGGACGCCGCGTGCCGGGTCGCCGGCGATCTCGCGTGGACCGAGCGGGGCTGCGGCCCCGACGGGGAGACTGGCGATGTCGTCGCGCGGCCAAAAGCCTGGGGCGATGTTATCCTCGCGCGCAAGGACACGCCGACCAGCTATCATTTGTCGGTGGTGATCGATGATGCCCTGCAGGGCATCACCGATGTGGTGCGTGGACAGGACCTGTTCTGGTCGACCGCCGTGCACCGGCTGTTGCAAAACATCCTCGACCTGCCGCGACCGGTCTACCGCCACCATGATCTGATCTGCGATGGCGCCGGCAAGAAGCTGTCCAAGTCGTCCGAGGCGACCGGCCTGCGGGAATTGCGCGCCCGGGGGATGACGGCCGAGGAGGTCAGGAGACTGATCGGCTTGCCCTGAAATTGCCGCAACGCCGTAATTCTTGCTCTTGAATTCAAAACCGCCTCCCGCGTGACTCCTGCGCCCGGGCCGTGCCATGCTAGCGCGGGGCTGGGGGAAGGACATCATGGCGCCGATATCGCGCGCGTCGCGCAAACCGCGGAAGCCTAAAAAGCCGCCGGCCAAAACGCGCAGTTCGAAGAAAGCTCTGAAGCCGGCGAAGACCAGGCGAACGTCGGCGCAATCGGCGTCCGGCATCGTCGAGGCCGCGCTGGCGGCGTTCGCGCACGAGGTGCGCACGCCTCTCACCGGAATTCTCGCCGTTAGTGATCTGCTCGCCACCTCCGATCTCGGTGAACGCGAACGGCGCTGGGTTGAAACCATCAAGGCCGGCGCCGACCATCTCGCCAGTCTGGCGACGCTGTTTGTCGATGCGGCGCGAAGCCGTCAATCCGCGCCGGGCGGGCGGCAGGATTTCTTCGACCTGCGCGCGCTGGCGCGCAACGCTGGCGATTCGCTCGCCGGCCGCGCGACCGCCAAGGGCTTGCGCTCGGCAGTCGAAATTTCCGACAAGCTGCCGGCGTTCGTGACCGGCGATCCCGTTCGGCTGCGCGCGGCACTGGAGAACCTGATCGACAATGCCGTCAAGTTCACCGAGCGGGGTGATGTCGTACTCAAGGCTACGGCGTTGCGGCGCCCGAAGGGAAAAATCGCCGTGACGTTTGCGGTGTCCGATAGTGGCATCGGCCTGTCGCTCGCCGAGATCAAACGGTTGTTCCGGCCGTTCTCGCAGGCCAACGTTTCGATTGCATCGCGCTTCGGCGGCGCAGGCCTTGGGCTGTCCTCGGTGAAGCCACTGGCGCGCGCGATGGGCGGGGACGTGACGGTGACGCAGCGGCGCGGCGGCGGCACCACGTTCACCTTCACTGTTCTGCTGGCGCCGGCTGAGGGAATGGTGACGATCCAGTCCGGCGACGACCTCGATACCTCATCGGATTTCTCGGAAGGGCTGCGGATTCTCAGTGTTGAGGATAATCCGTTCGGGCGCGTCGTGCTTAACGCAATTCTCAGTGAGCTTGGCCATCAGGCCGAGTTCGTTGGACGAGGGGAGGATGCCGTCCGGCGCATCGCGCAAGGAGGCTTCGACGCGGTGCTGATGGATATGGTGCTGCCTGGCATCAGCGGGATCGAGTCGATCAGGCGTATCCGAGCCCTTGATGCGCCGCCGGGGCGCGTCGCCATCATCGGCGTCTCCGGCAGAAGCGGCGACGAGGCGGCGTCGCGCGCGGCTGGTGGCGATGCGTTTCTGGTCAAACCGATTTCTCCGCGGGCTTTAGCGACTGCGCTGCTTGTAGCGAAACGCCGCGCGGCAGCCGCGACTTGATGATGGCCGCGTTCAATTCGCCGCCGAACACGAAGATCGCGGCGATGAAGTAGAGAAACACCAGCGCGATGACGACCGAGGCCAGGCCCGCATACATCGTGACGTAATTGTTGGCGAAGCGCGCAAGGTAAAGGCCGAAGCCGATGCCCGAGATCAGCGACGCCAGCATGGTGAAGATGATGCCGGGGATGATCTGAAGGAAGGATCGCCGACCCGCCGGCAGCCACACGTGCAGGATTACGAGCGCGATAAACATCGCAAGAATGGTGATGCCATAGCGGGCAATGTTGAGCAGGCTTTCATTCGATTCAACGATCAGCGGGACGTAACGCTTCGCCGCGGCGATGATCAGCGGCCCGAGCACGATCAGGAACGCCACCGCCAGCGCCGTCACTGCGGCGACCAGTGTGTATCCGATCGATTCTAGCCGCAGCCAGTACCAGCGGCGCGGCTCGACCACCGCGTAGGCGCGATTGAGCGCGACTCTCAGGCTTTCGACGCCGTTCGAGGCGAAGTAGACCGCGAATACGGCACCGACAGTCAGCGCATCGCCGCGCGTCGTCGTCAGCACGTCATGGATTTCGCCGGACAACGCATTGGCGACCTGATCCGGCCAGATCTGGAGCATCAGCTCCGCCGCCTGGTCGGCAAGCTCCTTGGACCCGAAGAAGCCCGCCAGCGACGTGAGGACGATCAGAAACGGGAACAGCGCCATCAGCGCGGATAGCGCGATATGGCTCGCGATTGCCCAGCCATCGTCGGCAAGGAACGTGTAGAAGGCGTCCGTTCCGATCCTGTAGACGTAGCGGATTTGTCTCACGTTTCACCTTGGTCAAGGCCGAATGGCAGCATCGTCCGCGCGGGTTACTATCTGATATCAATACATAAAAGGCCAGATCGTTGCGTGGGGCCGAATCTCGTCGCGGGGTAATGGCGCAGCCGCGGCTGCGGTGATATGTATGCCGAATGACGACATTCCTGAGCATGGTTTTGATTCCAATCGCGGTGGCCTCGGTCGCCGCCGTATTGTTGATGGGTCTGGTCAACATGATGCGCGGCGGCAGTCCCAACCGCTCGCAGAAACTGATGCGAATGCGGGTTTTCCTGCAGTTCGTTGCGATCGTCATCACCATGGTGACGATCTGGTTGATGGGGCAGTGAACGGATTGATGGTCCGGCACTGGGTGACCGATGGTCGTTCTCAACCGAATCTACACGCGAACCGGCGACGACGGCACCACGGCGCTCGGCACCGGCGAGCGCCGCCCGAAGTATAACCTCCGTGTCGGCGCCTACGGAACGGTCGACGAGACCAACGCCGCAATCGGCGTGGTTCGTCTGCATTTGTCCAGCGCGCCCGATCTCGACGGGATGCTGGGCCGCATCCAGAACGATCTCTTCGATCTAGGCGCCGACCTTGCGGTGCCCCAGCGCGAGGGCAAAGCCGAACGGCTGCGTATGTTGTCCAGCCAAGTGGTGCGTCTGGAGAATGATATCGACAGCCTCAACGCGGGGCTCGCCGAATTGACCTCCTTCGTATTGCCGGGCGGGACACCTGCCGCGGCATATCTTCATTTGGCGCGAACCATTTGTCGCCGCGCGGAACGCATGATGGTTGAGCTCGCATCGCAGCCCGGCGAGCCGGTCAACGATGCCGCGGTCCAATATATGAACCGGTTGTCGGATTTCCTGTTTGTGGCCAGCCGGTTTATGAACGACAAGGGCGTGGGCGATGTGCTCTGGGTGCCGGGTCAAAACAGATGATCGAGAAACCGGCAGGTTCTTGGCTTGGGCGGGAGCATTCCGGCCTTGATGGAATCAAAGCCGGGCTCCAGTTTTTGTTTTGACGCGGTTTCTTGACGCGAACGGGTGTCCATCCCAGGTCAAGCCCGAGGACATGCTTCGCTCGAAAACGCCATAAGGACCGCGATTTTTCGCCTTCCCGCGTTGACCGCCGGAAACGGGCCCTTTAGGTTCCGCGCCGAAGCTCACACTCCCAGTTGATCCAGCCAAAGCTCGGTTCGAGAGAAGATCGATGAAGATTCTGGTGCCGGTCAAGCGGGTTGTCGATTTCAACGTAAAAATCCGTGTCAAGGGCGACGGGTCCGGCGTCGATCTCGCCAAAGTCAAGATGTCGATGAATCCGTTCGACGAAATTGCGATCGAGGAAGCCCTGCGCCTTCAAGAGGCCGGCAAGGCGACCGAAGTCGTGCTTGTGTCGATCGGTCCGGCTGAGGCCGCGGAAACAATCCGCACTGGCCTCTCCATGGGAGCCGACCGCGGGATCCTGATCAAGTCCGAAGCGCCTGTCGAACCGTTGGCGGTTGCCAAGATCCTCAAATGCGTCGTCGAAGAAGAAGGCCCCGGTCTGATCATTCTCGGCAAGCAGGCCATCGACGACGACTCAAACCAGACCGGCCAGATGCTGGCGGGGCTGCTCGGATGGGCGCAGGCGACCTTCGCGTCGAAGCTGGAAGTCGACGGGGCCTATTTCAAGGTGACACGCGAAGTTGACGGCGGTTTGCAAACGGTCAGGCTGAAAGCGCCGGCGATCGTGACGACGGACCTGCGGCTCAACGAGCCGCGCTATGCCAGCCTTCCGAACATCATGAAGGCAAAGAAGAAACCGATCCTGGAGAGGGCGGCCGACAAGTACGGCGTTGATCTTGCGCCGCGCCTCGAAGTCATCAGGACAACCGAACCTCCGAGCCGCAAGGCGGGCGTCAAAGTCAAGGACGTCGCCGAACTGGTGTCCAAGCTCAGGAACGAAGCCGGGGTAATCTGATGACCACGTTGCTGATTGCCGAACACGACCACGCATCGCTGAAGGATACGACCAACAAGGCACTGACCGCGGCTGCCCAACTCGGCGCGCCAGTCGACGTGCTCGTCGCGGGCGAAAACGCCAGGGGCGCCGCCGAGGCCGCCGCGAAATTGAAGGGCGTCGCGAAGGTGCTGCTCGTGGACAGCTCGGCCTACGCCCACGATCTTGCCGAGCCGCTCGCTGCGCTGATCCGCTCGCTGGCGCCGGGTTACGATGCGTTCGTCGCGCCTGCGACGTCGCGCTTCAAGAATGTGATGCCGCGCGTCGCGGCGCTGCTCGACGTGATGCAGGTCTCGGAAATCATCAAGGTGGTCGCGCCCGATACGTTCGAGCGGCCGATCTACGCCGGCAATGCGATCCAGACGGTGAAGTCCAGGGATGCCAAGAAGGTCATCACGGTGCGGACCTCGACTTTCGCTGCGACCGGTGACGGTGGCAGTGCTCCGGTGGAGGCTATTGCCGCTGCGGCCGATCCGGGCTTGTCGAATTTCGTCGGCGAGCAAGTCGCTAGAAACGATCGCCCCGAACTGACCTCGGCCAGGGTTATTGTCTCCGGAGGCCGCGGTATGCGGAGTCGCGTGAATTTCACCAAGTACATCGAGCCGCTGGCGGACAAGCTCGGCGCTGGTGTCGGAGCCTCGCGCGCCGCGGTGGATGCGGGCTATGCGCCGAACGACTGGCAGGTGGGTCAGACCGGCAAGGTTGTGGCGCCGGACCTTTACATCGCCATCGGTATCTCCGGCGCGATCCAGCATCTCGCCGGCATGAAGGATTCCAAGGTGATCGTCGCGATCAACAAGGACGGGGATGCGCCGATTTTCCAGGTTGCCGATTACGGCCTGGTGGCGGACCTGTATCAGGCGGTTCCCGAACTCACGGAAGAACTTGGAAAGCTCGGCCGCTGACGATGATCCGAACAATGCTCGCCGAAGCAACGGACTTCGGCCGGTGTTTGTGCAAGAATGGGGCGAAACTGCGGTCTGCGCGGTTCAGGACCCGGTGAGATGGTAAGATGGCGGCAATGATCAGAAAAGTCGGCGTGATTGGTTCGGGCCAGATGGGCAACGGTATTGCGCATGTGGCGGCCCTCGCCGGGTTCGACGTGGTCCTCAACGATCTTTCTTCCGATCAGTTGAAGTCGGCCATGGCCACCATCAACAGCAACCTGTCGCGTCAGGTGTCGAAGAAGATCATCACCGAGGACGCTCGCGAGAAGGCGCTTGCGCGGATTGGGCAAACTGAAGCCCTCGAGGGGCTTGCCGATTGCGATCTGGTGATCGAGACCGCCGTCGAGAAGGAGGAGGTCAAGCGGAAAATTTTTCATGGTCTGTGCGCGGTGCTGAAGCCCGAGGCCATCATTGCCTCGAACACGTCATCGATCTCGATTACGCGGCTTGCCTCGTCCACCGATCGCCCCGAGAAATTCATCGGCATTCACTTCATGAATCCGGTGCCGCTGATGGAACTGGTCGAACTGATCCGCGGCATCGCGACCGGTGATGCGACCTTCGATGCGGCCAAGGAATTTGTCATCAGACTCGGCAAGCAGATCGCCGTGTCCGAGGATTTTCCGGCCTTCATCGTCAACCGCATTCTGCTGCCGATGATCAACGAGGCGATCTACACCTTGTACGAAGGCGTCGGCAACGTCGAGGCGATCGATGCCGCCATGAGGCTCGGCGCGCATCATCCGATGGGGCCGCTTGAACTCGCGGATTTCATCGGTCTCGACACCTGCCTGTCGATCATGCAGGTGCTGCATGAAGGGCTCGCCGACTCCAAGTACCGGCCCTGTCCGCTGCTGGTGAAATACGTAGAGGCCGGATGGCTTGGCCGCAAGAGCCAGCGCGGCTTCTACGACTATCGCGGCGAAAAACCGGTTCCGACGCGCTGATCTTTCATCCGCTGGAATTCGTTAACCCAAGCCCGCTAGAACGGTCCGTGGAGTCGTGCGCATGGATATGAGTCTAGTTGCGGCGGCCGCTGGCATGATGGCGGGCAATACGCAGTCGCAGATCGCGACCCGTGCACTGAAAATGAACCTCGACGCGCAAGCGCAGGTGCTTCAGTTGCTCGCCCCACCGCAGACGGGTCTGGCGACGAACAACGCGCCGGGCATCGGCGGCAATCTCGATATTTCGGTTTAGGCCGCTTTCGGGCTCTGGTCCTGTGTCGGCGTAATCCAGCCGACACCGACGCCGCCGGGCTGCATCAGAATCGCCATCCGGCCGACGTTTGGAACTTCGAAAATCGGCTTCATTAATTGTGCGCCGGCGGCCACTGCCTTCGCGACGCGCGCATCGACGTCATCGACGGCGAGATACGGCATCCAGCCATCGGGAACGCCCTCCAGGCCAGGTCGGTTGGTGGGGAGGATTCCGCCGACTGGCTCGCCGTTCGCGAGCGCCACCCAATAGCATTCGCCGTCCGGCAGGGTCTGTGCCTCGTAGGTCCATCCGATCGTTCGGGCGTAGAATGTCTTGAAGCCTTCCGGGTCGCGAGTGACGAATTCAGTCCAGTGAAAGTGACCGTGTTCTGTCATTGGATTATCCCTTAGCCTCGATCACGCTCGCGCCACGCCCTTTCGGCGTCATGTCGGGCCGCGCAGGTGCCAAGCAATGCTTCGGCACCTGCGTGCAAGGCTGCGCGACCCGCGCTTATTGCGCCAACGACGCCTGAATCAGGTCGATCGCGTCGGGGCTGTCCCATTCCGCTGGTCCGGACATGTTGCCGATTTCGCAACCGCGGCTGTCGATCAGCACCGAGGTGGGCATGCCGAGCGCCAGGCCGATGCCTTTAAGATTCTGAAAAACCTCTGCTTTTTCATCGTGGAAATTGCCGAGGCGGGTCAGGTTGGCGTCTTTCAGAAAGGTCTTCGGCTTGTCGGCGTCGCGGGTGTCGATGTTGATTGCGACCACAGCGAACTTATCGCTGCCGAGCTTGCCCTCCAGCTTGTCCAGTGCGGGCATTTCTTTGCGGCAAGGTACGCACCAGGTCGCCCACAGGTTCAGGAGAACGGTTTTCCCCTTCCAGTCCGAAAGCTTTTTGGGCTGGCCGTCGCCGTCCATAAAGGCCAAGTCCGGCATCTGACGCGGCTTGGACGCCATCGTCAGGGCTGCCACTTCGCCGATGGCGCGGTGCGCGAGCTTCCTGGACAGTTCCATGGCGGGGCTACAGGGCACACTGGCGCTCGCCGCGGATCTCGCGTTCCTCAAGTGCCCCGCGCCTAAAATCGTGGCCGTGATCGCGGCGACGACGGCGACCGCGACCAGTGGGCCTACGGGAAGCCCGCGTTGGGCGCGGCGGGACGGCGGGGTGGTTTCGGTCATATCGTTTGTCATCCTGTATAAGATGCGGGTATGCAGGCTTCGGCTTTAGACGGCTAGAACGAACCGGGTGGATCGATCGTCCGGCAGGCATGAAATGAGCGGCGCGGCATGAGCAACAAAATGTGGGGCGGCCGGTTCGGCGAAGGTCCCGACGCGATCATGGAAGAAATCAACGTCTCCATCGACGTCGATCGCCATCTCTACGCCCAGGACATTGCCGCGTCCAAGGTCCATGCTGCCATGCTTGCCGCTCAAGGCATCATCACGGCGGATGATGCAAAAAACATAGGCAAGGGTCTAGACACGATTTTGTCAGAGATTCGCAAGGATTCCTTTGACTTCAAGCGGGCGCTTGAGGACATTCACATGAATGTCGAGGGTCGGCTCGGGGAGTTGATCGGCGCTGCGGCTGGACGATTGCATACCGCGCGTTCGCGCAACGATCAGGTTGCGACCGATTTTCGTCTCTATGTCCGTGACGTCATCGACGAGACCGATGCGGCGCTCGCGGCCTTTCAGCATGTTCTGGTAACTCGCGCGCTGGAGCATGCCGGGACGGTAATGCCGGGCTTCACGCATTTGCAGACCGCGCAGCCGGTGACCTTCGGCCATCATTTGATGGCCTATGTCGAGATGGCGGCGCGTGACCGCGGCCGCTTCGCCGATGCGCGCAAGCGCCTGAACGAGAGCCCGCTCGGGGCGGCCGCGCTGGCCGGCACATCCTTTCCGATCGATCGCGGTGCCACCGCGAAGGGACTCGGTTTCGATCGCCCGATGGCGAATTCGCTCGATGCGGTTTCCGATCGCGATTTCGTGCTGGAGACACTCTCGGCAGCAGCGATCACATCGATGCATCTGTCGCGCTTCGCCGAGGAGTTGGTGATCTGGACCTCGCCGCTGGTCGGCCTGGTGCGGCTGTCGGACAAGTTCACCACGGGCTCGTCGATCATGCCGCAGAAGCGCAATCCAGACGCCGCCGAACTGGTGCGCGCCAAGACCGGCCGTGTCATCGGCGCGCTGACGGCGCTGCTGATCGTGATGAAGGGACTGCCGCTGGCCTATCAAAAGGACATGCAGGAGGACAAGCAGGGTGCGATGGAGGCGTTCGGCGCGCTCTCGCTGGCGATTCGCGCCATGACCGGCATGGTCGCCGACCTCGTTCCGGATGAAGCGCGGATGAAGGTGGCGGCCGGTGACGGTTACGCCACTGCGACAGATCTCGCCGACTGGCTGGTGCGGACGCTGAAGATTCCGTTCCGCGACGCGCATCATGTCACAGGGCGCATCGTTGCCGCTGCATCGAAGCAGGGCGTGGCGCTGCATGAGCTGCCGCTCAAGGATATGCAGGCCATCGAGCCGCGCATCACCCGCGATGCGCTTGCGACGCTGTCCGTCGAGGCGTCCGTAAAAAGCCGGACGAGCTATGGCGGGACCGCGCCGAGAAACGTTCGTGCGCAAGCCAATGCCTGGCTCAAGCGGCTGGAAAAAGAGCGAAAATTGGGCTGATCCAAAGTCGACTCGAATTTTTCTGGACCTCCGGGTCTCGCCAGGGCAGGGCATTCTTTGTATGGTGCCGCCGATTGGGGAAATCGCCGTGAACAGCACTTCAAGCTCCGTCTCCGCGAGATGGGCACTGGTTTTTCTGGCAGCCGCTACGCTCGTGCTGGCCAGTTGCGGGCGCAAGGGTGGCCTCGATCTGCCGCCAACCGCCTCGGAGCAGTCGCGTGCTGCAGCGGCGGCCGAGGACCATGACCGCGATGCTGCGGCCAAGGGCAGTGTGTTCGACCCTTCCTACGGCATGAACAGCGATCCGGCTGCGCCCAGGGGCACGAAGAAATCCTTTATCCTCGATCCGCTGCTCGACAGCCGCTGAGGCGGCTAGGGGTCCGGTTCTAACATTTGCATCCCGTTGCAGAGAGTGTCTTTGCAAATGCTAGAATCGAAGGACCACTAGAAGCATAAATTTGCTCGTGTCCTTTCGAATCCGAAGTTCGCTACGGAAGGTGTTGCACAATGAGGCGAACTTCGGATTCGGGACACTAGTTCCATGCGCCACTTTGATTACCGCGACGGCGTGCTCCATGCCGAGGGCGTCAATCTTTCGACGCTGGCCGAGGCCGTCGGCACGCCGTTCTATTGTTATTCGACCGCGACGCTGGAGCGGCACTACCGCGTGTTTGCCGACGCCTTCGCAGGCGTCGACCATCTGATCTGCTACGCGATGAAGGCCAACTCCAATCAGTCGGTGCTGCGGACGCTGGCGAAGCTCGGGGCCGGCGCGGACGTGGTGTCCGGCGGCGAACTGAAGCGCGCGCTGGCGGCCGGAATTCCGGCGAGCAAGATCTTGTTCTCGGGCGTCGGCAAAACCGAAGCCGAATTGCGCGCGGCGCTGGCTGCGGAGGTTCTCTGCATCAACGTGGAATCCGAGCCCGAACTCGACCTGCTGTCGAGGCTTGCGTCTGAAACCGGGTGCAAGGCGCGCATCTCGATCCGCGTCAATCCCGACGTCGATTCCAAAACGCACGCCAAGATTTCGACCGGCAAGTCGGAGAACAAGTTCGGCATCCCGATCGCGCAAGCGCGCGCGGTCTATGCCCGCGCGGCAAAGCTGCCAGGCATCGCGATCACCGGCGTCGACATGCACATCGGCAGCCAGATCACCGATCTCGGCCCGATGGAGGCGGCGTTCCGACTGCTGACGGATTTTGTCACAACGCTGCGTGCCGACGGCCATTCTATCTCGCATGTCGATTTCGGCGGCGGCCTCGGCATTCCCTATTACGAGGACCGTGCGGCGCCGCCGGAGCCGCTCGCCTATGCCGAAATGGTCAAGCGTGTGACGCGCAATCTGGGCTGCACGCTGATGTTCGAGCCGGGTCGCATGATCGTCGGCAACGCCGGCATTCTGGTGACGCGCGTGATCTACGTGAAGCGCGGCGACGCGCGGAATTTCGTCATCATTGACGCCGCCATGAATGATCTGATCCGTCCGACACTGTATGAGGCCTATCACCAGATCATGCCGGTGCGCGCGGCATCCAAGGATGCCCCTGTGATGGTTGCTGACGTCGTCGGCCCGGTCTGCGAGACCGGTGATTATCTGGCGCTCGAGCGCAATCTGCCGGAGCCGCAAGCCGGCGATCTTCTCGCGATCATGACTGCGGGCGCCTACGGCGCGGTGCAATCCGGGACCTACAACACGCGCGCGTTGATCCCCGAGGTGCTGGTCAAGGGCGACCGGTATGCGGTGGTCCGCCCGCGTATCGAGGTCGAGCAACTCATTGCGATGGATGTGTCCGCGCCATGGCTGTGATCGCGGCCTCCCGGTCCGGCGTCATCGTCAACAGTGGCCGGTGCGCTGCACCATGCAGGCACTTTCCGAAGGCGTTGTGAAGCTGCGGCAAGCCGGTTTTGGCGCAAGAAGAAGGCCAACGGACGCCTGTCAAAGTTCGCATTCGCAGTGCAAAATCCGGCAGCATCAGGCATTGGGCTGAACCGTTGCACGACAAACATCTATTTGATATGGGTGTGGCCGCCGCTCCCCTTAGGCACGCAAAACGGGCTAGAGTGGGGCTGTTCCAAGATCGATGAGCCGGGGGGTGCCGCTGCCATCGACCTTTTCAATTCGTCCGGGGTATCCCGGGTTTTTTTTGGCTCCTCTACCGCTGGGAGTACTTCAGTAATGACCTCTGGGAGTGATACAGTGCATTCAAACCGGACCAACGCTATTCTCGGCGCGCTGCTGGGAACATTGTTGTTTGTGCAAACGGTACGCATCATCGACGAGTCGTTCAGCGGGCCAGAGAAACCGCACGCTGAAGCCGCCCATAAAACCGCCGCCACGGAAGCTGCCGCCAAGCCGGCGGCCACTGACCCGGCGGCGTTCAACAAGTTGCTTGCCAGCGCCTCCGCCGAGCGCGGTGCCGGGCTCGTCAAGCAGTGCCAGATTTGCCACAACACCGAGGAAGGCAAAGGCCCCAAGATCGGTCCTGACCTCTACGGCGTTGTCGATCGGCCGGTTGCTTCGATAGCCGGCTTTAACTACTCGGCTGCCTTGAAGGCTAAGGGCGGCAAGTGGACTTTCGCCGAGCTCGACAAATGGATCGAAGATCCGCGTGCCTACGTTAAGGGCACATCCATGAGCTTCGCCGGCTTGAAGAGCGAGAGCAAGCGCGCTGACTTGGTTGCCTATCTCAATACGCTCTCCAAGAGCCCCGCGCCGCTGCCGAAGTAAGCAATCCATCGGCCTCCGAACGGAAGCCAGTGGTTTGACAGCAAGAACGGCTAACGGCTTGCTGAATTTGAGTATGTCCGACCCCTGGCGCTCGCGAGCATCTCGCTCGCGTTTGCCGCCACGGGGCAGGGCATTAAGCATGGCCAGCCAGAAAGATAGCGGGTGGCCTGCGGGCATAGGCCATTTCTGGCTACCAGCGCCCCATAACTATCCCATAGCCGGATACCCGGAAGCCGTCGCCGCCTTCATGGAAATCGCGAGCCGACGGCATCGGCGGCCTTCCAACATCGCTGACAAAACTTCCGCGGCCTAGTTTGCCTGCTTGTTTTGTTGCGTCGCAAGAGGGGCCCGTGGGAGTTGTTTTCCAAGAGAGCCGCATTGTTATTCCGGCGCAGCCGCTTCGGCCGTGTGCTGCCGTAGGCTTGGGTTTGATCCACAGGCGGACACATAGCTTCGCGGCGGTGCTGTCGCTGGCAGGGCGGAGTTTCTGCCAATAGCTCCGCACAGGCCGATGCGTTAGCCGCGTACGACAGTCAAAACTGAACTTGATCCGACCGGGTTGACGCGCCGCATCACCACATGTTGAGCACGGTGCGCGCCTCGTCCGACATGCGGCTGGGATCCCACGCCGGCTCCCAGACGATGGCTACCTTGGCATCGCGCACGCCGGACACACTCGTGACCGCGTGCTTTATCTGGCCAGGCAGCTCCGCTGCGGACGGACAAGCCGGCGACGTCAGCGTCATCTCGATGTTGACCATGCGATCGTCATCGATGACGATTTTATAAATCAGACCAAGCTCGTAGAGGTCGGCCGGAATTTCCGGATCATAGACGGTCTTGAGCGCACCGATGATGTCCTCTCCCATGCGCGCCATTTCGTCCGCCGGGACGCTCGATGGCCGATCCGTCGTGTCGACGGCGTCATCATCAACCGGGGAAACGCTCTCTGTTCCAGCTAGGTTCGCCTCGTCCATCATACCAATACTCCTGCGCCTTGGCGAACGACCCGCATCAAGCCTTAGCCTGCGTGGTCCACATTAGGTGCCGATTCGGATTTGTCTTCCGCTCGAACGTCTCAAAGCGTTCGCCAATGCAGCCTTCAGCTTTAGGCGGCGTGCTTACTCTACATAGCGCAGTTGCAAGCCTTCTCCAAGCGGCAACAAGAGGCGCTTGATGGCGGCGTCGCAGGCGCTCGACCCCGGAGCTCAGCCGCCCCGCACGGCCATGAACAAAGCGGGTGTGCGGAAAAAGCCTCGCTCAGCCCGTCCGCTAGCGCCGGACTGCCTGCTCACCTGCGGGATAATCGGTGCCCGGATATAGAAGTTCCCGCAGGCGGTCGGGACCGTCTGTGGATATAAGACTTCCCGATTGGAGCAATTCTAGCGACTTTCAGACGTCAGCAGAAGAGGCGTAGCAGAGCAAATAGCTCGGTTGCCGTAGGTTATGGCCGCCGATTTCAAGGTGGATTTGTCACTTGCGTCACCAGGTATCTGTCTGGATTGGAGTTGACGCGAACGTCATTGCCGTGGTAGATTCTGATCATACCAATTTAGCATGGTTGGACGTTGGACTAAGATACGCAACCGCCTATCGTGAGTGAGAAATCGGCGGAACGAGTTCGCATCGCGGGTATTGTTATTGATGTGGGGATGCGTGGTCCCAACCAGAGGAGCCCTTCATGTGCGACTACAGTCTGCATCACGTAGCTTCGCGGCCTGCCAAGGTCGCCGACAAGCTGGTTACGATGGAGCTTGCGAAATCAAACGTGCGCGGCTTTGCCGCCGTTGGTGAGCTTGGCCCCAAGCTTGTAATTCATGATAGCCCGCCCGAACTGGCGGTCTGTTTGCTGCCTGGAACGGAACTCGCCTTTGACGAGAATGTTCAGTACGACTGCCCCCGCAGTTTTCTTGGCATAAAGTTCTCCGGCAAGGCCCGTGTTGATCACAAGGTCGCGAGCTTCCGGAAAGTCGATGTGGATAATCCGCACGTTCAGCACGACGCGTTGGAGTTCCCGAATGGGCAGGTTCTAAAGATTACGCAGCTTGTCAGCGGGCAAACCGCTACGGTACTGCAGCTGCCCGTCAACGCCCAGCAGGATGATCATGATCATCCGCATGTTGGACATAGACGCGCTTCTCGACTTGCTCTGAACCGGTCTCCGACTAAGCAAGGAATGTTTGTGCCGAACCAGGGTGCGGTGATGTTGTGGGATACGTTCCGCGGCACGGCTGTTGACCTTTCCATGGCATTAGCAGAGTCGTTCCAGCGTTTCACCGCTCCCAAGCAGCCTTCGATTCTTGAAGGTGAAATGGCAGCCGGCGTTGGCGCCGAGGTAAGCTTCCAGAACGGCGTGCCCACGGTGAAGACGCCTGCGGCTCAAAAGCCAGAGAAGCAAGTTAAGACCAGGTCTGCCTCTGCTGCCTAGCTTGCGCTAAGCTGGTTACGTCAACGACCGCGGTAAAACGCGCTAGATCTTGGAAACAAGGATAGCGTGTGCCGCGGTCGACGTTTGTCTGGTTGTCAGAGCACGCAGCCAAAGGCGTTAACCGCGCAATAACCCATTAAGGCAGGATTGTCCGGTCGCGATGAGTTCGCGCGCCAGAGCACTTCCCCGTCGAGCTCAAAAATAATTCGGGGCATCGACGCGTCAGGATCCGGTGCCATTTTTTGCCGAGTTTCGCTTCCGCGCCTAGGGTTCGTGGCCCGCTTCATCGATCGGTCGGTCAGTCGACACAACGTGCCGTATCGCCCATGGGTGGTTTTACGGCTGGGTGCTTGCCTTCGACGAAAGGCTCGGGAGGCAGAATTTCAGTTGCTCGGTATTCCGCTTTCACAGACCCGCTCGGTAAAACCGGAAAAGGTGGCGATAAACCGCTTCAACGCTGTGCGGCGCGCCGCGGTCACCTGCGCGAAGAGCGTCGCCTCGCCATACCGGCAGTCTCGTGCAGACTCATGATCCCAACTCACTGCGCGCGCGACATGCTGATATTCAATCAATTTCGTCCGCGTCTGAAGCGTGCGTCGCATCGTTTATCGCAGCGACAACGGAGAATCGAAAACAGGCGAGGCCACCATTTAGTATTGATTGTTTGCCGCGCTGCGAAGACAAACGAGGTGCAGCATGACGCCCTCCGGCAACGGCGCATGCCATGGACGTGAGCAAGTCTCGCCGATTGAAGAACTGACGGAATTCTGTCTGTCTCTGTGCTGGCTGGCCTCATGTGCAATGAAGAATATTCGGCGCGCAAATGGAGTTGAAGCGAAACCCGAGGACGCATAGTATAGCGAAGTCACTGCTTGACTTCGATAACATCAACATCCGG
This sequence comes from Nitrobacter sp. JJSN, assembly GCF_051912485.1. GTDB lineage: Bacteria > Pseudomonadota > Alphaproteobacteria > Rhizobiales > Xanthobacteraceae > Nitrobacter. Next base: position 110,812 of record NZ_CP196822.1, read on the forward strand.
GACAACGCCCTAGAATGCATGCTCTACTGAGAATCGTCGGAGTTATCACCTTGGTTGCCGGACTCGGCTTCATGGGACAGGGCTTCCGCTTTTACAGCTTTCCCGCCGATAGTGTCCTGGTCAGGCATACAGAATGGGTCTACTACGGCGCCGCGATGGCCGTAGTCGGGTTTTTGCTTATCATCTTTTCACGGCCCTCCGAGGAGCCGTAGAGTCGGGATATCACGCGGCTAGGTCGATGGCATTTGTCATCGACCGTCTGGCAATTTTCCCGCTGTCGTTGCTATAGCGGCTGTCCGTCCTAGGAACGGGTGGGACGTTGTGGCTGGCATGCAGCCTCCCCGGAACCCCCGGGTGGTCATCCATGCGGATGCCGGAACGCCTACTGTCATCCTGATGGTGAAGCTTCCTGAGAATGGCTGAACGGTTGCGGCTGTGGCGTGCGCACGGCGCTGATAGCTATTCCGTACCTGTGTAATCTGCTCGGGCGACCATCCGCCTGCGAGCCGCTCGATATGACGCGACGGCTCGTAAGCTCCCGTCTCGTTCCATGCGCGAGCGGCCATTGGCGCACAATTTCGCATCGATCGTCCAGGGAAGCTGCGCGTAACTCCGCGCTTGGCGGCCCCGCGGGAAGTGTCGCACTTCGTTTGTGAACTCTCAGGCTGTACTGGTTCGGAAAACAGCAGCGCTTCATCGGCAGGAGGGCTGCCGACGTGGTCGTGGGCATGACGCCGACGACCACGCTTTTCGCAGCGAGCGGATTGCTTGGCAGACTACGAGTATCGCTTGGATCAGGCGATACAACTCTGGAACCCTTCGGCGATCTTCTCTTCCGGCAGCTTGCGGCCGATGAAGACCATGCGGCTTTCGCGCTTTTCGTCCTCTTTCCAGGGCCGTTGATGATCGCCGTCGAGAATCATATGAACGCCCTGAAATACAAAGCGCCGATCCTCGTCCTTGAAAGAAAGAATGCCCTTGCTTCGCAAAATGTTCGGACCCTCGACCTGCACCAGATCCTCGACCCAGGCAAAAAATTTATCCGCGTCCAGCGGCTTGTCGGTCCTGAACGAAAGCGATTGCATCTCCTCGTCGTGGTAGTGCTTGAGGCCGCCTTCGTGGTCCGCGTGCTTGTGATCATGATCATGGTCATGATCGTGATGGTCGTGATCGTGATCGTGGTCATGGCCGTGATCGTGGCCATGGCTGTGGTCCTTGGCCTCAAGGAACGCCGGTTCGAAATCGAGGATGCGGTCGAGATCGAAGGCATTTCGTCCCAGAATCTCGTTGAGCGGAATCTGCGCCCGTTGGGTTCTGTGCAGCTTGGCGTAAGGATTGATGCCGCGGATGCGCGCTTCGACGTCGTTGAGCTCGGCGGCCGACACAAGATCGGTCTTGTTGATCAGGATCACGTCGGCGAAAGCGATCTGGTTCTTGGCTTCCGGCGCGTCCTTGAGCCTGTCTTTGAGCCACTTGGCGTCGGCGACGGTGACGACCGCGTCGAGCTTGGTCTGCTTCCCGACATTCTCGTCGACGAAGAAGGTCTGCGCCACCGGCGCCGGATCGGCGAGGCCTGTGGTCTCGACGATGATGGCGTCGAACTTGCCCTTCTTTTTCATCAGGTCTGAGAGAATGCGCATAAGATCGCCGCGGACGGTGCAGCAGATGCACCCGTTATTCATCTCGAACACTTCCTCGTCTGCGCCCACGACAAGATCGTTATCGATGCCGATCTCACCGAACTCGTTGACGATGACGGCGTATTTCTTGCCGTGCTCCTCCGAGAGAATGCGGTTGAGCAGTGTGGTCTTGCCGGCGCCGAGATAGCCGGTCAGCACGGTGACCGGGATTTTATCAGTCATTTGGTTCCTCCGCTGGTCCAGCTATATAGGCATCCATGCGTTCTGCATCAATTGCCGCGAGGGCTCGTTCCTCGGCGTCGGACTTGCCGGCCGTCCGACCTGATTATCGCTCTGTTTCCTGCTTCGTCGTGTTCGGCTGGGCCTCATCTGTGTCCCGCGTCAGCAGCCCGCCGCTCAACAATCCGGCAATGAACATGTCCGGGCTGAGCGTTGAAACGTGAATACCCTCCTGGAACATACGATCCGCAACCGCTTCCATATAGGCATGGTCGCTGAGGTTCTGTTCATTCCAGCTTGACTCGCGCAGACGGGTGATCGCTTCGGCCGATGAGGCCGCCTCGATCAGCAGCCCTTGGTTGGTACGGTATCGCATCGGTATTCGCTCCTTAGGCAGCTATTTCTGCGTCTCTGGCGTTAGCAGGCCGTTTGTCCCGAGGCCGCGCCCGCCGCGATCGGCGATGACTGGCTTCCCGCTGTTGCTATGAAGAAATTCTGATCCTGTCGACTGAAATATGATTTTCACCGTCGCCCTGGCGGACCTGGGCGTCCGACGACAGCCGCAACCAAATGGGGGAGATCCTGATCGGCAGGCGCGAAGCGCCGTGCGCCGGCGGTTACGATCCACAAATGGCACGGTACGGAATTATGGTAACTATCTTCGCGGCGTTTGCCCGGTTCCCGGGCTTCCAGCATATCCGCAATCTCTCGTCGTCACCGATCTTCAAGCCGCGATGCGAGAGTGCGCCTTTTCGTACGAACCCAGATCAATCCGCGAGCACAACCATTTCGCCATCGATGACCTGATACTCGGCAAGAAGCTCCTGACTGGCTTCCGAATCGACCGTGATTTCCGCGTCAGGAAGGCACTCCTTGACCGCCCGGAGAGCCTCAGCCTGGTCGGCAATGGCGACGAGGATGAACTCGTGGCGCAATGCACCACTGGCGCCTCTGCCGGGTCTTACCGAGCTAATTTTCCACCCTTTTAGCATGGCTTCGTATGGCATGGATTCTTTCCCGCGTACATATCCGATTTGACGATCGTCGCCTGTTCCATACCCGCTATAGCTTCGCTTTTTGGTTTTGAGAATGATGAGTTGACGTGGACCGTAGGAGACGGTTTGGCTCGAACATATTGCGTTGCAACATGGCGTGTCGGTGAGAGCGCGAACCCGCGCTGTCGGCTGTCGCGGACTGGAGCTAGCTTCATCGTCCGCGGATGCACTGGCGATCACCGAACCCGCCCTCCGATGGAAGCTGCTCATGCGCGAGCGAAGTGCGGTGCATCGCCTTCAGGTTTGTCAGGCTGTCACTTGGAGCGGGCGCATCGAGCGCGTCGCCGACAACGCCGTTACCCATTGAACCGGAGGTTTCGCGACTGTAAACGTGCGGCCTTCGCCCGAAGAGGTCATCTGATGTCGGAAACTGCGCTGAGCCTACTCGTCAACGTGTTGAACCGGCCCGTCCATTTCCCGAAGCCTGATCAGACCGGCTGCCTCTTCGTCGGGGAGTCGCCAACGCCATTCGTATCGCCAATCCTCGATATGGAGGGGGAGAGTCCGTCGGCCCTCGAGAAGGAAATCATTTTTATCGAGGCGTCTGCAGCGGTCGGTAAGAGCACGTTCGCGAAACAACTATCGGCGACGCTCAATGCGCCGATGCTCGACCTGGCCAAGGTCTCGGTTTCGGCGGGATCGCTGCGCGCTTTGCTGGCTGGACTGGAGGCTGACGATAAAAGCGATCCCGTAGCCGCGTTCCACGAGGGCAGGGTTCCGGTGATCGTGGATGCTCTCGACGAAGGGAGATTGTTGTCGAGCGAGGCGGGCATCGAGCAGTTTCTTGAATCCACCGCAGAGCTTTTGCGGAGCAACCGAACTGTTGCTTCGCGGCCCAAGCTTATTTTCCTTGGGAGATTTGAATCGACCGAATTGGCGAGGGAGCAGTTCGATCGCGACGCGCCCGGAGTGACGCATGTCACGGCCAATGTCGAATTCTTCGACAAAGAGGGAGCCGAGCAACTGATCCACGCCTACGCGGCGACGACCGCCAGACCCGGCTCCTACTATCAAAAGCACCCGGAACAGGCGCGAGACTTTATCGCCACCTTCTTTGACGCAATCGAAACCTTTCTTGGTTTGCCGGCGGGGGAATTGTGGAAGAACGGGCGAGGCAAGGTGTTTGCCGGCTATGCGCCGGTGCTGGCGGCATTGGGCTCGATCCTGGCAGCGATCGATGATTTCACCAATGTGGCCAAGAATCTCAAAGCAGATGGCGGCCGCGAGGCATGGGGCGTGATCGAGGCGGTTCTGTACGAAATACTAGGTCGTGAACAGGATAAGTTGCGGGACGTACTGAGCGAGCGATGCGAGTCCGCGCTGCCGAATTCAGTTTATGACGTCGAGGAGCAATTGTCGCTGCTTGCTCAGTATATCAGTTCGAAGCCGCTGGAGGGTGCCGGTCGCGTCAGGCTCCCGCCATCCGACATGGAAAAATACAGAGAAATGGTCCGAACCTATCTGCCGCATCATCCCTTCATGCGACGGCACGAATTTGGAGATGCTGTCCTGGGATCGGCCAGTGTGTCGCGCGCCGTTTATCACGGCACGTCGATTTCCCGAGAACGCCTGATAAGCCTGTCGCGACAGTGGCGTCAGTCGGCGCCAACGCGCCGGCCGGCGCGTTGATCGTGCGCGGCATGAGGCTGCGGAGTTGCCTGCCGAACAGACGTTTTTATGCGAGCGTGGCCGGGCTGCTCATGGCCTCAAGCGGTCTGTTGCGATCATCCACCATTGCGGAGCGCGAAGTTCGGTGATGGCGTCAAAGTCGTCATAAGGCTTGATATCGAGGACAGGCGTGCCGTCATAGGCGTCCAATGCCTTGACGGTCAGAACGTTCTTGTCGCGCTTCACCAACTCGACAACGGCCAGCCCGATTGGATTAGGCCTTTCCGGACCGCGGGCGCAGAACAAACCCACTTCCGGCAGATCGGCGCGATACCGGGGATGCGTGGTTAACGGAACAGGCTTGCCGACGAGTTGATCCATCCAAAACAGGATGATCAGATGTGACCACTCCTCAATGCCGGTCAAGGCCGCCGCAAGGTCCTCGCGTACGACGATTTCCGCGACGATGTCGCGACGGGGTATTCGCACGCCGTTTGTGAACTGGCTGCGCACGGTGGCTATGGATTGCATGCTAATCGTCATCTGGGACTACTCGGGTTCTGGATGATTGAGCCGGAGATATCGTCCCTGCACGCTTTCCATTGCCAGTTAGCTCCGGTCACGCGCGTTCCGGCAACCCAAGCTCGGACCATAGCTCGGATTTCCATCTATTCTGCCGAAGGCCTCCCCCAAGCGTCAATGACGCCGTTCAGGTCGATCGGTCCGACAAGACGAGATGTCGTTTGGGACGCGTGATCTTCCGCTCGCGGGTTGCGATGTCGAGTGCAGTCAGAGGGAAGGCATGCGATCCGAGCAGCCTGAAAATGGAACGTGTCGCGACCTGATGTTTGAAGACTCTGTCCTTAAAGCCTTCAAGTCTCAAGATGATGGTCGTTGCGTTTGCGCTTCGGCAAACGGTTCTGCAAACAACTCGCTTTTCCAGCAGTCGAAGCCGCGTAATTTCATTGCAGCGACTGTGTTGCTCTATGGTCGAGGCATCACCGATGACCAGAATTCGGTACATGGTCAAGAAAGAGTAAGAAGATTCCGGTCGCTGATTGCGCGATCGAACTGATCTCAGATTGATTGCCGACGCGCACCTTCACGTATTGACTTAAAAAACGCGACGAGACGCTTGATGCTGCCGCAGAGATGCAATCAATCTTCGTGATTGAAGGGCTTTCGTTGTTGCCGCATAGCAGCATGAACGAGGCTTGCATCTTAAAATATACTCCTTTAAGAAAACGGCCGGTACGTAACGCGCTTGTTGGGCCCGTGTCGAAGGCCGCCAGGTGCTGGTGCGGATTTATGACAAGGAGCGCGAGCGGCATGAAGATGTCGAATGGCCTGTATGGCCGCCGGTTTGGCCGCCGGTTTCTGGGAATGGCGTTTGGGGCAGCGGCTTTGGCTGCTGGTTGTGGATCGGTTTCTGCCGAGGAGGTAGGTCCGCAGCCCTGGGGGATTGATTTTGCGGGCTCTGCGTCGCCTGTGATGGACAGCATCGAGAAGATGCACAGCGGGCTTCTGATCGTGATCACGGTTATCACGCTGTTTGTGACGGCGCTGATGGTGATAGCGATGTTGCGGTTCAACGCGCGCGCCAATCCGGTACCGTCGAAGACGACCCACAACACCATGATCGAGGTTGCGTGGACGATTATCCCGGTTCTGATCCTGGTCGGCATTGCGATACCGTCGTTCCGGCTGCTGTTCCAAGAGCTTGACCTTCCGAAGGCTGACCTGACGGTGAAGGCGACCGGCAAGCAGTGGTACTGGACCTACACCTATCCGGACAACGGCAAGATCGAGTTTGACTCGCTGATTGCGCAGGACAAGAAGCCGCGGATGCTGGCGGTCGACAACGAGCTGGTTGTTCCGGTGAACAAGGTGGTTCGGGTGGAAGTGACCGGGACCGATGTCATTCATTCGTTTGGAGTTCAGGCGTTCGGCATCAAGGTGGATGCGATCCCGGGTCGTCTCAACGAGACCTGGTTCAAGGCCACCAAGCTTGGCATGTTCTACGGCCAGTGCTCGGAGCTGTGCGGCCGGGATCACGCCTTCATGCCGATCGCGGTTCGGGTTGTGAGCGATCAGGATTTTACGGCCTGGGTTGAGACCGCGAAGAAGAAGTTTGCTTCGAACCCGGAGAACGCGGTGGCGTCAGCTGCCGACGCGATGCGCTAGGCGAGAGCGACAGCCTCTAAGGTTCGAAGGACTTCAAGGGACGAAAGACAGGATTAGACAATGGCAACATCCGCAGCACATGCTCACGACCACGACGACCACGACGACCATGCGCACCACCCGACCGGGTGGCGGCGCTTTGCGTATTCGACCAATCACAAGGACATCGGTACCATGTACCTGGTGTTCGCTATCGTTGCGGGGATCATCGGCGGCTTGATGTCGATGGGCATCCGGGCGGAACTGATGTATCCCGGCGTGCAGGTTTTCCATCCTGCTCACGAGTACAACGTATTTGTGACCTCGCACGGCCTGATCATGATCTTCTTCATGGTGATGCCTGCGATGATCGGCGGTTTCGGCAACTGGTTCGTGCCGCTGATGATCGGGGCGCCTGACATGGCGTTTCCGCGCATGAACAACATCTCGTTCTGGCTGCTGCCGGCGGCGTTTGCGCTGCTGCTGCTGTCGACGATGGTGGAAGGCGAGCCGGGCGCTCTCGGTGCGGGCACGGGGTGGACGCTGTATGCGCCGCTGTCGACGAGCGGCCATCCGGGGCCATCGGTGGATTTCGCGATCCTCTCGATCCATCTCGCCGGTGCTTCCTCGATCCTCGGCGCGATCAACTTCATCACCACGATCTTCAACATGCGCGCGCCGGGCATGACCCTGCACAAGATGCCGCTGTTCGTCTGGTCGATCCTGGTCACGGTGTGGCTGCTCCTGCTGTCGCTGCCGGTGCTGGCAGGTGCGATCACCATGCTTCTGACCGACCGTAACTTCGGCACCACGTTCTTCGCTGCCGACGGTGGCGGTGATCCGGTGCTGTTCCAGCATCTGTTCTGGTTCTTCGGTCATCCTGAGGTGTACATCCTGATTCTGCCTGGCTTCGGCATGATCAGCCATGTGATCTCGACCTTCTCGAAGAAGCCGATCTTCGGTTATCTCGGCATGGCCTATGCCATGGTCGCGATTGGCGGCATCGGCTTCGTGGTGTGGGCTCACCACATGTACACGGTCGGCATGGTGTCGTCGGCGCAGGCTTACTTCGTCGCCGCAACCATGGTGATCGCGGTGCCGACCGGCGTGAAGGTGTTCTCGTGGATCGCCACCATGTGGGGCGGTTCGATCGAGTTCAAGGCGCCGATGCTGTTTGCACTCGGCTTCATCTTCCTGTTCACGGTTGGCGGCGTGACCGGCGTGGTGCTGGCCAATGCGGGCGTCGATCGCGTGCTGCAGGAGACCTACTACGTCATCGCGCACTTCCACTACGTGATGGGCATTGCCGCAGTGTTCTCGATCTTCGCGGGCTGGTACTACTGGTTCCCGAAGATCTCCGGCTACATGTACAACGAGACCATCGCCAAGCTGCACTTCTGGCTGATGTTCATCGGTGCCAACGTCCTGTTCTTCCCGCAGCACTTCCTCGGACTGCAGGGCATGATGCGGCGCTCGGTCGACTATCCGGACGTGTTCGCGGGCTGGAACGAGATCTCCTCGTACGGTGCCTTCATGGCGGGGCTCGGCGCCCTGGTGTTCCTCTACGGCCTGGTCGACGCCTTCTCGCGCAAGCAGCAGGCAGCCGACAATCCGTGGGGTGAAGGCGCTACCACGCTGGAGTGGACGTTGTCGTCGCCTCCGCCGTTCCACCAGTTCGCAACGCTGCCGAAGGTGCAGTAAGCGGTCATGTGACTATGCGCGGCGCGCCTGGGGTGTGCCGCGCACCCAACAAAACGAACTGTGCGCGGCGCGCCTGACGCGCCGTGCACCCCAACAAAGCGAGTGTGTATCGTGTCGGTTGTCGATCAAAAAGCCATCGAACTACCGCCCCGGATATCGGAGGCGAGCGTCGCCGATTACTTTGCGCTGCTGAAGCCACGGGTGATGTCGCTCGTGATCTTCACCGCGCTGGTGGGGCTGATGATCGCGCCGGGCCATGTTAATCCGGTGCTGGGCTTCATTTCGATCCTCTGCATCGCGGTCGGCGCCGGTGCCTCCGGTGCGCTGAACATGGCGCTCGAAGGCGATATCGACGTGCTGATGTCGCGCACGGCCAACCGGCCGATCCCGCGCGGCCGCATCACGCGCGGCGAGGCGATGGGTTTTGGTCTCACACTGTCGTTCTTCTCGGTGATGACGCTCGGCGCCCTGGTCAACTGGTACGCCGGGGGATTGCTCGCCTTCACGATCTTCTTCTACGTGGTGATCTACACCATGGGGCTGAAGCGGCGGACCGCGCAGAACATCGTGATCGGCGGCGCCGCCGGTGCGCTGCCGCCGGTGGTGGCATGGGCGGCGGCGACGGGGTCGCTGTCGGTCGAGCCGCTGCTGCTGTTTTTGATCATCTTCTTCTGGACGCCGCCGCATTTCTGGGCGCTGGCGCTGTTCCGCTCCGACGATTATGCGCGTGCCGGCGTGCCGATGCTGCCGGTGGTCGCCGGTCCCGATGCGACGCGGCTGCAGATCCTGCTTTATACCATCGTGCTGGTGGCGATCGCCGCAGCACCCTGGCCGCTCGGCTACTTCGACTGGGTTTATGGCGTTACCTCGCTGGTTCTCGGCGCCGGGATGCTGGTGCTCGCGATCAATGTCTATCGCCATCGCACCGGCAGCACGGCGCTGCGCGCCACGCGCCGTCTGTTCGCATTCTCGATCCTCTATCTGTTCGCGCTGTTTGCCGTTCTGCTGCTCGATGTGGTTGCAAAGGCCGTCGCGCCGTTGATCTGGTAGAGGGGCGCATGGACCGATGGACAACGACAGCAAGCCGAAGCCGGACACGGTCGTTCTCACCGACGCCCAGAAGAAGCGTCGTCGCGAGCGCTCGATCGCGATCGCCTTGGCGCTTGGGTTCATGGTCGTGCTGTTCTTCGTCGTCACATTCGTCAAGGGGCCGGGCGTTCTCGTCCGTCCGATGTGATTGAGATGACCGGCGCGCCACAGCACCCGCAGCAATCGGCCACGGCGGCTCCCGCTGCACTGACGGCTGCGCCGCGCATTGGCCGCGACGTGAAGATCGGTGCGGCCTGCGGCCTGCTGGTCGCCCTGATGGTCGGCTCGGCCTATGCGGCGGTGCCGTTCTACAACTGGTTCTGCCGCGCCACCGGCTTCAACGGAACGACCCAGGTCGCAAAAGCCGCGCCGAAGGGGGCGCCGCTCGCGCGCACCGTGGCCGTGCGCTTCGATTCCAACGTCTCCGGCGGACTGCCGTGGAAGTTCGAGCCGGAGCAGACCGAGATAAATGTCCGGATCGGCGAGGTCACGACTGTCTATTACACCGTTACCAACGTGTCGGCCGGGACCACGATGGGGCAGGCGGCCTATAACGTCACGCCACTGACGGTCGGATCGTATTTCACCAAAATCAACTGCTTCTGTTTCACCGAGCAGACCCTGGCGCCCGGTGAGAAGCGGGAGATGCCCGTTGTCTTCTATGTCGATCCGGCATTCGCCGCCGACAGCGAGAACGACGGCGTCAATACCATCACCCTGTCCTACACATTCTTCCCGGTGAAGAATGCCGCGCCGAAGCCGGTGGCGGCGAACGAACCGGACGGGCCAGGGGGGAATATCTGAGCTTCGGAAGTATCTGAGCTTCGACGGCTGACGCGTTTTGTTTTTGAGATCAATAGGTGCCCAATACCGCCGGCACCGCTAACGGAGAGAGACCGCAATGGCTACGGCGCAAGTCAAGCACGATTATCACCTTGTCGACCCGAGTGCGTGGCCGATCATAGGCGCGACCGCGGCCTTCATCATGGCCGTCGGCGCCATCCTGTGGATGCATCATCTGACCGCGGCCGCGCCGATCATCTTCGGCACCGGCCTGGTCGGCGTGCTCTACACCATGGCGAACTGGTGGGCGGACGTGATCCGCGAAGCCGAGCACAAGGGCGACCACACCCGCGTGGTGCAGATCAGCCATCGCTACGGCATGATCCTGTTCATCTGCTCCGAGGTGATGTTCTTCGTCGCCTGGTTCTGGGCCTTCTTCAACTCCTCGCTGTTCCCGGGCGATCCCGTGCACATGACGCGCGCGGCGCTGTTCGGCGGTGTCTGGCCCCCGAAGGGCATCCACACCTTCGATCCCTGGCACCTGCCGTTGCTCAACACCCTGATCCTGTTGACCTCGGGCACCACGGTGACCTGGGCGCACCATGCCCTGCTCAATGGCGATCGCAGGGGGCTGAAGTGGGGTCTGATCCTGACCATCGCGCTCGGCGCCATCTTCACCTGCGTGCAGGCCTACGAGTATCATCACGCGGCCTTCAGCTTCGCAGGCAACGTCTACGGCGCCACCTTCTTCATGGCCACCGGCTTCCACGGTTTCCATGTGTTGGTCGGAACCATCTTCCTGATCGTCTGCCTGTTCCGTGCCAACGCCGGACACTTCACGCCGACGCAGCACCTCGGCTTCGAGTTCGCCGCCTGGTACTGGCATTTCGTCGACGTGGTGTGGCTGTTCCTGTTCGTCTGCATCTACGTCTGGGGCAACGGCGCCGCGGCCATGGCGCACGCGCACTGATCGGGACGAAACACGCTGAACATATAAAGGGCGGCCGCGTGGCCGCCCTTTTCTCTTACGGGGATGGCTGATGTCCAATTTTTATGCCCGGGCGACAACGTCCCAGGCCATCCTGCGCGGGATCGCCTGCAAATGTCCGCGCTGCGGCAAGGGAAAGCTCTTTTCCGGCTTCCTGACGCTGCGCCCCTCCTGCGACGCTTGCGAGCAGGATTATTCCTTCGTCGATGCCGGAGACGGACCTGCCGTCTTCATCATCCTGATCGCAGGCTTCATCGTCGTCGGCGCCGCGCTGATCGTCGAGGTCAAGTATCAGCCGCCGTTCTGGCTCCACGCCGCGCTCTGGATCCCCCTCGTCCTCGCCGTCACCCTGTGGCCGCTCCGCGCCATGAAATCCCTCATGATCAGCCTCCAGTTCCATCACAACGCCGCTGAAGGACGATCCATCCGAAAAAATACGCCATGACAAAAGCCAAAAGCCGCGGCGGGTTCGGCCTCGCTCTTTTCACGCTGATCATGGTCGCCCTGTTGATCGGTCTTGGCGTATGGCAGCTGCAGCGCCGCACTGAAAAGCGCGCCCTTATCGCCATCCTCTCCGAGCGCCTCGCCGAAAAACCCTCCAGCTTGCCAAACCAGGCAGACTGGGCGGCGTTGTCGCCGCCCAAGGATGAATTCCGCCGCGTGAGCTTTTCGGCGACATACGAGTCGCGACCCGATGCCATGATCTACACTTTCGGTTCGGGGGTTCGTCCCGATACCGGTCTTGGCACTTGGGCATTTCTGCCGGCGCAACTGCCCGGCGGCGGCACGGTCATTGTCAATACCGGCTTCGTGCAAAACACCATGCAGGATCGTGGCCAGCAGGATCGCGCCGTGAGCCCGCTGGTAACCGGCCAGCCTGTCGCGATGACCGGCTATCTCCGCTTCCCCGAGAAAGCCGGTCTGCTGACACCGTCACCGGCTCGCGACAAGCGACTGTGGTTCTCCCGCGATATCGGCGCGATGGCGCAGGCTCTCGGCTGGGAACAGGTCGCACCCTTCTACATCGACCTCGAGGCGCCGGTGCCTGCGAGCGGTGTTCCGAAGCCGGGCCCGCTTGAGGTGCATCTGAAGGATGATCATCTGCAATACGCCATCACCTGGTTCGGCCTCGCCGCCGCGGTGGGGTTCACCTTTGGCGCGTGGTGGCGCAGCCAGCGGCGCTCCACGTAGCTCGCAAATTTTCCCCGACCTGCCACTCAATGACGGTCGCCGCTCAGCGAATTCTGGTCGAACATCTCGCGCATCCGGCGATTTGCCCCGGACCCGGCCCGGATCGTCATAGCTCGTCGTGACGAAGCGATCCGTGCAAAACCGGCTCCCCGCCCGACTCATGCCGGGCACCCCGTCCCGAAATGTGAATCCAGGACATGGAATGAAGCGCCACCGTTTCTCCGAACGGCTGTGACGGCCAAGACGCTTCGTCGTTAATGCCGATGCGCTTCCAGATCCTTGCGACAGGCCGCTCGGGTGCCTTGCCAAGGGGCTTTGAGTTCAGCAAAAATCTGCTCGATCGCGTTACGTGAAGGCCGACTCGGCCAGCCGGAGCGACCTCGTCTCGACACCACAGCACCGGCATCAAGCCGCCGGCGTGCCTTGATGGATCGCTTTCCGGACCTCCGTGCGAAACTCCGGCGTGTCTTGCTGGCCATGCACCGCTGTCGCGTGCTGCACGGCTGCGTTCACGAGTTCTTCCTCGCTGTCAGCCGAAATAGAAACGGTGCATTTCATCTCGCTCGGGAATTCCCGGCAGTCGATGTACTTCCGTGCCATTCTTTCCTCCCGACGTGGAGCCCTCCCTATGCTGATCTCCTGAAAATACGCTCGCGGAATTGGCCGAACAAATCACAAAGCAGCGCCTATGCAACGTAAGATTGTAAGGTGTGGGCTGTAAGGATCGTCGATATAACGATGTCGCAAGTTCGCGCCGGCACCAAGCCCGACATCGGCCAGAAAGTTCGGGCGTCGATCAGCTTGTTGGATCGGCAGGGACTGTGAATTCGGTCGTGGCGCGGCTTGGCAAAGTAGTTTCGCCGTCGGCCATGCCGATTCCTCAAGATGTCGCGGTCGTATATCGCTGCCTAGGTCATGCGGTAATAGCGACTGAGCATGATCCCTAGTGTGCCACCGACCAGAACGAGGAGCACGACGGCGGCGAAGCCGAGCGCGGCCATTTTATTCTGCGACGACGGTTTCAAGTCGACGTGCAGGAAGTAGCGCAAGTGAACGATGACCTGTGTAATCGCGGCAACGCCGATGACGACAATGGTCTGGATCGGCGACAACGCGCGAGCGGCGACGAGGCCGAATGGAATTGCGGTCAGCGCCGACGCTAGAACAACACCGATCAGGTACGACCTGATGGTGACATCCTTGCGGCACGGCAAGCTCGGTCTTTCCGACGATCGCGGCGCGTCCGCCATGCTAGAGAAGCCCTGGCAGGTAAACGAAGGAGAAGATGTTGATCCAGACGATGACGAGGAAGTGCCAGAACAGGCCCAGCCGGTACAGTCGCGAGGCGACGAACGGAGTCAGCCCGCGCAACGCGACCTCGCATCCCAAGAGCGCGATCCAGATCAGGCCGACGCCGACGTGGGCGCCGTGGGTGCCAACAAGTGTGAAGAAGGCCGAGAGATAACGACTTTGCGACGGGCCGGCATTGGCGACGGCCATGCTATAGAGTTCCGAAATCTCCGTGGCGACGAAGCCTAATCCGAGCAGGAACGTCACGCCAAGCCAGACCACCACGCGCCGGCGTTGCCCGGCGGCGATCGCAACGCTGGCGAAGCCGAAGGTCGCGCTGCTCGCCAGCAGCAGCATGGTTTCGGCAAAGATGCGCGGGAGCCGGAATAGCGTGTGTCCGGCAGGTCCGTCAGCGGTGTCATGCGCCATCACCACAAAGATTGCGAACAGCAGCGCAAAGATGATCGCGTCGCTCATCAGGCAGAGCCAGAAGCCGTAAGTCTTCTCCCCGATGGCGCATTGGGCTGCTTCGGCTTCGGTTTCATCGCCGTGATTGGCGGTGATGACGGCGTCGGTCACGTCGGCGTCCCAAGTGCGAGTGCGGGAGATAGGGCGCGGCGGCTCTCGATCGATTCGATTTCGCTCGCCGGGATGCGATGCCCGGCATGATCATGGAACGTCTGCGACAGCGCCGCAGCAAACATGCCGAGCCCCCCAACGGCGGCGAGCCACCAGATCTGCCAGATCATTGCAAAGGCGAAGATGAACGACATCGCGCCAAGCAGGATTCCGGCACTGCTATCGCCGGGCATGATGATGTCGTGAAAGCGAGCGGGTTTTGGATCCGCCGTTCCCGCCTGCTTCATGTCCCACCATGGATCGATGCCGTGCACGTGCGGAACGACGGCGAAATTGTAGGCCGGCGGCGGCGAGGCGGTCGCCCATTCGAGCGTCCGGCCGTTCCACGGATCGTTGCTCGAGACCGCTAGCGTTGCGCGGTCACGGATGCTGACGGCGATCTGGATGGCGAGGAAGGCAATGCCACACACGATGAAGAGGACACCAAGTTGAGCAACGATGAGATACGGCTGCCAGCCGGCTACATCGGTGCGATTGAGACGCTGCGGCATGCCCATGAGGCCGAGAACATACAGCGGCATGAAAGCCAGACAGAAACCGATGATCCAGCACCAGAAGGCCCGTCGGCCCCATTTTTCCTCGAGACGAAAGCCGAAAGCCTTGGGAAACCAATACTGGTAGCCGGCGAAATAACCGAACAGCGCGCCGGGGATCAGCAGGTTGTGAAAATGCGCCACCCGGAAAGTGGTGTTGTGTATATCAGCCGGTGCTACCGCGAACAAAAAGCCGGTCATGCCGCCTACGAGGAACGTTACGATAAACCCAAGCGTAAACAGCATCGGCACCGAGAAATGTACCTGGCCGCGATACATTGTGAGTATCCAGGCAACGATCGTCACGGTTGTCGGCACAGCGATGAGCGGGGCCGCGCTGCCAAAGAAGGCGTTCACGTCGGCGCCGGAACCGATGGTGAAGAAATGGTGCAGCCAGACGACGAACGATAGCGCGGTGATGCCCACAGTGGAGTAGACGAGCGCGGTGTAGCCGAATAGTCGCCTGCCCGAGAATGTCGCCACAACTTCGGAATAGATGCCAAACGCCGGCAAAATCAGAATGTAGACGTGGGGATGACCCCAGATCCAGAACAGGCTGACATAGTTCATGACGTTGTTTGCGACGTTGCCGTCTTCGCCGCCGGTGAAAAACTGCATGCCGAGATGGCGGTCGAGACCAAGCAGTGCAGCGGCAACGATCAAGGACGGATAGGCGAATATTATCAATATGCTCGTGCACAGTGCCGACCACGTGAACAGCGGCATCGTCATCAGTTGCATCCCGGGCGCGCGCCGCTTGACGATGGTGACGAGAAAATTGATTCCGGTCAGCATCGCACCGACACTGCTGAGCAGGATTGCCCAGATCCAGTAATCGACGCCAACGCCCGGACTGAGCTGCACTCCCGATTGGGGTGGATAAGCGGTCCAATAGGCGGCGGAGAACTTGCCGACAACCAGCGAGATCATCACCAAGGCGGCGCTAGACCCGGTCAGCCACAGGCCCGCCGAGTTCATGAACGGAAACGCCACACGGCGCGCACCGATCTGCTGCGGAACGACGATGTTGAACAGGCCGAGCACGAACGGCATCGCCACGAAGAACATCATGATGGTGGCGTGTGACGTGAAGATCTGATCGAAATGGTCCGGCGGCAGATAGTCGTGCGGGCCGAATGCGAGCGCCTGCTGGGTGCGTATCATCAGGGCGTCGATGACGCCGCGCACCAGCATGACCAGCGCCAGCGTCACGTACATGATGCCGATTTTCTTGTGGTCGAGGCTCGTCAGCCATTCGGTCCACAGATAGCGCCATCGACCGAGCCACGTGATGAGCGCGATCACGCCCAGTGCGCCGCACACGACCGTCAGCGCACCTGCCATGGCGATGCCGCTGTAAAACGGCAGGGCGTCAATCGTCAGCTTACCGAGCATATCAATGGGTCTTCGGATAGGGAGGGGTGCTGTCGCGATTTATGACGGAATTGGGCGAAGCATTCTCCGGCTTTTTCGAGAGTACCGGGTAGGACCACGAGGTCAATTGAAATTGCGGGCGGGTCGCGCAGATCGACATTATATCATAGTATATTATTGAAGATACGCATGAATTTATGACGTAGGGTGATGTCGTCTGTGCTTGATCTTGAACGGTCACGCATGGCCGCGAGACGTCATCCGCCGCTCGGCGGGTCGTCGCCCGTAGTAGGCCAACAGCCGACGAAACGGGGCACGCTCGGCTGCTGTCGTGACCCCTGAGGCTGGTATGAACGCAGCCGGTAATGAGATTCGCGTGGGTCATCCCGGAGGGATGATC
Source organism: Nitrobacter sp. JJSN (assembly GCF_051912485.1). Classification (GTDB taxonomy): domain Bacteria; phylum Pseudomonadota; class Alphaproteobacteria; order Rhizobiales; family Xanthobacteraceae; genus Nitrobacter. The sequence goes on from NZ_CP196822.1 coordinate 127,485, forward strand.
TCGACGATCTTATACTGAGTTTTCCCGGAGACGACACTTGTCGATGCAGTTCAGACAGAGCCCGCTTGTGATCGGAGAGCAAAATCGTGATCGCCGAGGTGTTCAGTGCAACCAGTAAGCGCCAACACCAAGAGTGAAGTAAACAGCTTCCTGCGGCCCCTTCGTTAGGCCGGAGAGGGCGATCAAACGCTAATACAAAGCCATCGCCCTGGTGTTATACGCTCGTCGTGAGTTCCTTTCCATCAGACGCAAAACGCGCAAAACAGCAAGACTGAAAGGACAATGTCGGGTTCGGATGAACTTGGGCGCGACGACAGGCATGCTGATCCAGCAAAGGGCGCCAAAATTTGCGGCACTCTTGCCGGTAACGGATCTGAGCAAACTGTAGATCAGCGGCGCTCCGGCGAGGAAGAAGCAAAGGTGCGGAATGCGCAGCGACCACAGCGTCACGCCTCCCGTTGTTTCGCCAAAGAGTGCGGCTATCCAAGATAGTAAAACCGGTCGCTCTGCGAATCTTTGGCCGTACACAAACGGCGTTAGCCAATGTCCGTCCTCAAACGCGCCGCGTGCGATGCCCGCACGGCCTCATCGCCAGGCTAGTCGTCTTGTGCGCCCTCAAGGTCTTTCACCTTGAGGCCGTGCTCGATGAAAAAACGGTATTGTCTGGAATTTTCCTCGTAGAACGGTTTGTCCTCTACTGGCCCGTACAGCTCAAAGGCGTAGTTATTGAACTCGCCGGATGGAGACTCGTCCTTGACCGAGGACATTTCCAAAATCACGCCAAAAGACGGAGCGCGCAGCACCCTCAATTGATCGATCAGCTTGGTTGCAGCCTTGATGGAGGTCCGCTGCAAAGTCAGCACCGCAGGCGGCCAATTTTGGTGATCCGGAAATGAGCATACGACCGAATACATGCGCGTGGCGGCAGGCGGCGAATTGGGATCGTTCGGATTATAGCTGCCCCGTTTACTCAGACCCGATGCCGCCACCGAGCGGCCGGTCTGCCACGTCACTTCGTCGCCGCTCTTGAGCTTGACCTTGAACTCGGTATCGGCGGGCGTCCAATGCTTGCCGTCGTCGGCGCGAGCAAGAATTCCGCCTCCCGCCTCCCGCGGACGCCACAGAATGAAGCACCAGTTGATAAAAACTGGGCAAATGCGAATGGACGATCCGATACTTCGACCGAGCAGGCTGTGCCAAAACTCGCCCTGCTTGGCGTCGTCAGATTGAGCAAGCTCGGGTGACGAGGCCTGAAGCAGTTTCAGTCGCGGTACTTCCACGTTGCCAAGACTGCCAAGACCCGGATGGTCCTCCAGGAACGCGGGCAAGCGCGACTTAGCCATGATGTTCTCCTAGGTCGTGGGGAGGGAATTTCGGCACATGATTGAGGATTCCGTGCCGGGCTTCAATGTATTTGATGGATTGCCGTTTTTTTCGTTGCGGTTGCAGTGCCTCGGTGCCGTGGCGCGGCCAAGAGTCGCAACGGTCCGGCTGTTTCTGGCAAGTCACCATCGTCCTTTGTCAGCACTGCTGGGGCACTTCGAACAAATAAAACGGCGCGTGAAGGCGGTTCGAGCGATCTCGCGAGGCAAACCTCTTCGAGGCGGTCTCAGATAGCTCAAATCCGTCAACGCATGGGGTGCGGATAATGGGTCTCACCATAGCGCGTGCCCATGTCGCGGTGTTTTTCTCAGTCGATTTGCGTGTAAGTACTTGATAAGTTGCTGAGCAGGAAGCGCAATCTAAGTCGTGCGCCGAGGGTATAGATGCGCTCGCGCAGGCCTAGAAAACAAGGTGTCGCCGAGCATCGGTCTCGGCTGCTGCATATCACTGATCGTATGGTATCCGGTGCTTAATCGCGGGCGAAAAAAATACACATTTCTGAGATCAACGCCCTTGCGCTTTCTAACGATTCTAGTCTAGCATAAACCTACCGTCGCCGATCATGTGGGTCTGAGAACGGCGGGTCACGAGCGGGAAACGTCTGTTTAACATCAATTTAATGCCCGCCCGATCATATGGATCTGAGGACGAGGGATCATGAGCAAAAAGCCCCTAGCGTCATGGCGATTAATGCCACTTGTTGCGCTAGCTACGACTACAGCCATATGGGCAGCGTTGCCGACCGTGGCTAACGCAGCCGATGCAGCGGCAGGTAAGAAGCTATTCGACGATAAGACGTGCAGTGCATGTCACTCCGTCGGCGGGGGGGACCTTGTTGGTCCCGACCTGAAAAACGTCACGAAAGAGCGCTCCAGCGAATGGTTGCACGCATGGATCACGGCGCCAGATGCGGTGATCGCCAAGAAAGATCCGATCGCGGTCGAGTTGCTCAAGAAGTATAACGGCATGGAGATGCCCAACCTGGGCCTTAGCTCCTCCGAAGTTGACAACATTCTTGCATTTCTGGGTTCGGGTGGCGGTGGCGCATCGTCAGCCGCTGCGGCGCCTGCCCTCAAGGGGGATGCCGAGAAGGGCAAAGAGCTCTTCACCGGCAATGAACGCTTTGCGAACGGCGGACCGCCGTGCATGGCTTGTCACAGCACCGGCGGCCTCGGAGCCTTCGGCGGCGGACACCTTGGCCCGGATTTGACCGAAGTGGCAAAGCGTCTCGGTGGAGCGAATGGATTGAGCTCCTGGATTGCGGGCTTGCCCACGCCGACCATGAAGGCGGTATGGACGAAGCAGCCGCCGACCCCGCAGGAACGCGCAGATGTGGCCGCCTTCCTTGCTCAGGAAGGGCTGGCCGTGCGTTCGGCCTCTGCAATATGGCAGTTGGCGGGTCTGACCGGGCTGGGTGCTGCAATTCTATTGTTGATCATGGGCTTCCGGTGGCGCAATCGGTTGAAGTACGGGGTGCGGCGTCCGATGATGGCCACGCCTACGACTGGACGAAGCACTGGTCCTTACAACGGTGGTTGGTTTACGGGTACGTATGCTGACGGCTGGATTGGTAGATTTAAGGGTACTGACGGTAATAGGCCTCGCGGCCGGACGAACGCACCGAGGAGACACTAATGAGCTGGATTCTTGACCTCGTTAACCCCCGGGAGCGCAAGTGGGAAGAGTTCTACCGCAACCGCTGGTCCCACGATAACGTCTTCCGCAGCACGCATGGCGTGAACTGCACCGGTGGCTGCTCCTGGGCGATCTACGTCAAGGACGGAATCATCACCTGGGAGATGCAGCAGACCGACTACCCGCTTCTTGAGCGCAGCCTGCCTCCTTACGAGCCGCGTGGCTGCCAGCGTGGTATCTCCGCGTCCTGGTACGTCTACAGCCCGATCCGGATCAAGTATCCATACGTCCGCGGTCCGCTTTACGACATGTGGAAGGAAGCAAAGGCCTCGCATCCGGATCCGGTGCAGGCTTGGGCTTCGCTGGTCGGCGACGAACAAAAGCGTCTGCGCATGCAGAAGTCCCGCGGCAAGGGCGGTTTCCGTCGCGCCAAGTGGGAAGAGCTGGTCGAGCTGATTGCTGCGGCTTGCTTGTACACCGCGCGCAAGCACGGGCCGGACCGGGTGATGGGCTTCTCGCCGATCCCGGCGATGTCGATGCTGTCGTATGCCGCAGGTTCGCGCTTCCTGCAGCTCTTCGGCGGCGTGAACATGAGTTTCTACGACTGGTACGCCGATCTGCCGACGTCGTTCCCGGAAATCTGGGGCGATCAGACCGACGTGTGCGAAAGCGCGGACTGGTACAATTCCAAGTTCATTGTTTCGATGGCTGCGAACATGAACATGACGCGTACCCCCGACGTGCATTTCATCGCGGAGGCGCGCACCGAGGGAACCAAGTTCGTGGTTCTTTCGCCTGACTTCAGTCAGATTTCCAAATACTGCGACGAATGGATTCCGATTCAGGCGGGGCAGGACACGGCGTTGTGGATGGCGGCCAATCACGTCATCCTCAAGGAATACTACATTGATCGTCAGGTTCCGTACTTCGTCGATTACATCAAGCGTTACACCGACCTTCCGTTCCTGGTGGAACTGGAGCCCAACGGAAACACGTACAAGACGGGACGCTTGCTGCGTTCGAAGCGTGTCGCGCGCTACCAGGATGTCGAAAACGGCGACTGGAAGATGCTCGTCCTTGACGAGAAGAGCGGCGAACCGCGTGCGTTCAAGGGGCAGGTCGGCGATCGCTGGGGGTCCACGCACGGCAAGTGGAACCTGTCTGCCGAAGATACCCTGGACAACAGTCCGATCGATCCGGTGCTGAGCTTCCTCGATCATTCCGATGGGGTGGTGCAGGTCGGCTTCGACGACTTCTCGAACGGCCGCGTCGTCTCGCGCGGCGTGCCGGTGAAGCGCATTGCAACGGACAAGGGTGACGTGCTTGTCGCGACCGGCTTCGACATCATGATGTCGCAGTTCGGTCACAGCCGCGGCCTGGAAGGTTCGTTCGCCACCAGCTACGACGATGAGGATGCGCCGTATACACCGGCATGGCAGGAGCGGCACACCGGTATCGGCCGCGAAACGGTTATCAGATTTGCGCGTGAGTTTGCGACCAACGCAGAGCTCACGAATGGCAAGTCCATGGTGATCGTGGGCGCCAGCGCCAACCACTTCTACTACAACAACCTCTGTTATCGGTCGGCTACCGTCGCTTTGATCCTGTGCGGTTGCTGCGGCGTTAACGGTGGCGGCATCAACCACTACGTCGGCCAGGAAAAGCTTGCGCCGGTTGCGCCCTGGAATACGATTGCGATGGCTCTCGACTGGACCAAGCCGCCGCGGGTCGTGCAGTCGTCGACCTGGCACTATGCCCATAGCTGTCAGTGGCGTTACGAGCAGGAGTTCACGGAATACGGCCTGACGGCGCCGAATCCGCGCTGGGCCAAGGGTCATGCGATCGACCTCGAGGCGAAGTCGGTGCGTTCGGGCTGGATGCCGTTCACCCCGCACTTCAACCGCAATCCGATCGAGCTCGCAGCAGAAGCCGAACGTGCTGGCGCGAAGACGACTGACGACATCGTAACTCACGTTGTCGATCAGGTCGCCAGCAAGAAGGTGAATTTTGCGATCGAAGATCCCGATGCTGAGGAGAACTGGCCGCGGTTGTGGTTCATCTGGCGCGGTAACGCGATGCAGTCCAGCGCCAAGGGGCACGAGTACTTCCTGCGTCACTACCTCGGAGCGCACGACAACTCGATCGCCGAGGATCGGGCGAGAGGCAAGACGACTACCGTTAAGTATCGCGACACCGCTCCGCGCGGGAAGTATGACCTCGTTATCGACATCAACTTCCGCATGAACACGACGGCGCTGTACTCCGACATCGTGTTGCCGACGGCCTTCTGGTACGAGAAGAACGATCTCAACACGACGGACCTGCACTCGTTTCTGCATGTGCTGGGGCAGGCGGTTCCGCCGGTGTGGGAATCCAAGACGGACTGGGAGATTTTTAAGCTGATCGCCAAGAAGGTCAGCGAGCTGTCTCCGCTAGCATTTGCGAAGCCGTTCCGTGACGTGGTCGTTCAGCCGCTGATGCATGACACGCCGGACGAATTGGCGCAGCCGGAAATTCTGGACTGGGCCGAGGGTGAGTGCAAGCCGGTGCCGGGCAAGTCCTTCCCGCACGTGCGTATCGTCGAACGAGACTATGCGAACTTGTACAACAAGTTCATCTCGTTCGGACCGAAGGCGCGGGAGGATGGTGTTTCTGCGGTCGGTGTGCAGATTCCGATCAAGAAGCAGTACGACCAGATGCTCGACAATCCCATCATGCCGATGCCCGATCCAAGGCATATGCGGTGTGTGGAGTGGGGTGGCAAGCGGTACCCGAGCCTCGAGGACGTGCTGGACGCCTGCAACACGTTGCTGATGTGTGCGCCGGAAGCGAACGGCGAGGTCTGCTACCAGGGCTTCCATAATGAGGAGCATCATGTCGGCCTCCCGCTGGTCGACATTGCGGAACCCACGAGGGGCGTCTCTACGACGTTCTATGATCTGACACGTCAGCCGAGACGGATTCTCACGAGCCCCTGCTGGACGGGTATGACCAATGATGGTCGTGCTTACTCGGCCTGGTGCATGAACGTGGAACGTCTGGTGCCGTGGCGGACGCTGACCGGCCGGCAGTCGCTGTACCTCGACCACCAGTGGTACCTCGACTTCGGCGAGCATATCCCGACCTACAAGCCGCGGCTTAACCCGCGCAAGACCGGCGATATCGTGAAGAGCCGGGTGGATGACCGCTCGCTGGTGCTGAACTACATCACGCCGCATGGTAAGTGGAACATTCACTCCACCTACAAAGATAACCATCGTATGTTGATGCTGTCTCGCGGCATGGATCCGGTCTGGATCAATGACAGGGACGCTGAGAAGGTGGGTATCGAGGATAACGACTGGGTCGAGGTCTACAACGACAACGGTGTGGTCGTGACCCGCGCGAACGTAAGCCGGCGAATTCAGCCTGGCACCTGCATGTACTACCACGCGGTCGAGCGTACGGTGTACATTCCGAAGTCGCAGGAGCGTAAGTGGCGCGGTGGCGGTCACAACAGTCTGACGCGCACTCGTATCAACCCGCTATTTCTGGCCGGTGGATATGCCCAGTTCACGTACGGCTTCAACTACTGGGGTCCGACTGGTATCTTTACGCGCGACACCCACATCGTCTTGCGTAAGATGGAGAAGCTGGAATGGTAGGCGATCTCACGACGCACGAGCATGATCACGATCATGAACATGATCATGATCATGATCATGGACCAACTCCGGCGCATTTCGGTGCGCCTGAGCGGGTTGGCGTCGGGAAATACGTGACCATTAACTACACCCTGCGTACCAACGGTCAGATTCGTCACATTCGGTCAGCTGTGTGGGGCGACGAACCGTTGGAGTACCAGCACGGGAGTGGACGTCTGTTACCTGCCCTTGAGCGAGCGCTCGAGGGTAAGGTGGCCGGCGATCGCTTTGAAGTGACGTTGCCTCCCGAGGAGGCTTACGGGGAACGAGACAAAGCGTTGCAGCAGCGGGTACCCGCTGAAACGTTTGGCGGTGTTGAACAAATCGAGCCGGGAATGTGTTTTCTCGCGCATAGCGACGATGAGCGTCGGGTCGAGAACGTGATGGTCACCGAGGTCGATGAGGATAACGGGTACGTGGTAGTTGATACCAATCACCCGCTTGCTGGAATGACGCTTGAGTTTGAGGGCAGCATCGTGGCAGTGCGCGATACTCCAACTCCGGCAGGACACCAGCAAACCGATCCAATGATGGCCAGCATGGGTGATGGACTTGCTCTGGCTGCCGCGCAAGCGACGGTCGACTCGCGGCGCAAGCGGACGAGTGACGAGCCAGTCGGAACATCTAAGCCTGGCACAGTCGATGACACCGGCAACGCATAAGCGCGAAGCCATAATCTAAAATTTAGCCATAAGAACGAAGCCATAGGAACGAAGGAGTACTTACAACATGGACATCCGAGCTCAAGTTTCGATGGTCTTTCACTTGGATAAGTGCATCGGCTGTCACACCTGCAGCATCGCGTGCAAGAATATCTGGACCGATCGCAAGGGCACAGAGTACATGTACTGGAACAACGTGGAGACCAAGCCGGGTACGGGATACCCGACACGTTGGGAAGACCAGACCAAATACCGCGGCGGCTGGGTGGTCGACGGCCAGAGGCAGAAGAGCCTGCGGCTGCGGCTGCAGGGCAAGTGGGGCACGCTGAGCAACATCTTCTACAACCCCTATCTGCCGACGCTCGACGACTATTTCGAGCCATGGACCTACGACTATCAGAACCTGATCAACGCGCCTTTGGCCGACGAGCAGCCGACCGCGCGCGCCATCTCGATGGTCACCGGCAAGTACATGGACACCATCGAGGCGGGTCCGAACTGGGACGACGACCTCGGCGGTTCGCAGGTCTACGCGAACAACGATCCGAACTTCGACGGCGCCTCCGATGAGGAGATGCGTCAGATCAACGAGATCAACAGCACGGTGTTTTTCTATCTGCCGCGCATCTGCAATCACTGTCTCAATCCGGGCTGCGTCGCGGCGTGTCCGCAAGGCGCGCTGTACAAGCGCGGCGAGGACGGCGTCGTGCTGGTGAGCCAGGAGCGCTGCCGTGCATGGCGCATGTGCGTCTCCGGTTGCCCGTACAAGAAGACCTACTTCAACTGGTCGACCGGCAAGGCCGAGAAGTGCATCCTGTGCTATCCGCGCCTTGAGAGCGGCCAGCCCCCGGCATGCTTCCACTCCTGCGTAGGACGCATCCGGTATATTGGTCTGGTGCTTTACGACGCGGATGCGATCGAGGAGACCGCCAAGTCGCCGCAAGACCAGCTGGTGATGGCGCAGCGGAACATCATCAAGGATCCGTTCGATCCGGAGATCATCGCGGCCGCCAGGGCCAACGGTATCCCAGATGCGAAGATTGAGGCTGCGCAGAAGTCGCCGGTCTTCCAGTTCGTCAAGAAGTGGGGCATCGCGTTGCCGCTGCATCCGGAGTTCCGCACGCTGCCGATGCTGTTCTACGTGCCGCCGCTGGGGCCGGTTCTCGCCAAGGTAGAGAACGGTGTGTACGACAACATTGCCTCGGAATCACGGTTGGGCCCATTGATGAGCTCGCTCGAGCGGTCGCGTATCCCGCTTCGCTATATGGCGAGCCTGTTGTCGGGTGGCAATGAAGAGATCATCAAAGACGTCTACAAGAAGCTGGTCGCGGTCCGCGTGTATATGCGCTCGAAGAAGGTGAAGGACATCCCGCAGGAGGAGGTACAGCGGGCGCTGGCCGAAGGCAAGACCACCGCGGCCGAGGTCGAGGCGATCTGGCGGCTGACGTCGATGCCGACCTTTGAGGAACGCTTCGTGGTGCCGCCGATGGAGCGTGAGACAGCGGTTGATGCGCTGTTCCCGCAGCTCGATCCGGTCTCGCACAACTATCCGATTCGCAAGGGCGCAGTCGGCGTCGGCTTCCACACCGATCCGGCGAGAGGACCATAGTCCCTCTTCGAAACTACGGTGCGCGAGACAGCGGTTGGGTATCAATGCCCAACCGAGTCTCGCGCAGCCGCCCGGCTCGTGTAGGCGTAGTCGGTTTGTTATCACAACGTTCTCTGTAGAAGAGTCTTTGTAGAAGACCATGAGTCGCTTTTCGCACCGCGCAGAGGTTTTGTATTCGAATCGCTCCAAGGTTTTGGGGTTGTTCGCTGACATCCTCGATTATCCCGAGCTGGATTTGGAACGGAAGGCTTCCGAATGTGCCGCGCTGGTTCGTGGTGTGCAGCCGCAAGCGGCTGCTCTGCTGGAGAGCTTCCGAAGCTTTGCCGAGGAAACTGCGGTCGGGAGGTTGCAGGAGGTTTATAGCGGGTTTTTTGACCTGAACTCGATATGCCACCCCTATGTCGGCTATCAGTTGTTCGGTGAAAACTACAAACGCAGCATTTTTTTGGTCGAGCTCAAGAAGAGCTACCGCACGGGTGGATTTGAATCCGACCCGTCTGAAATTCCGGATCGCCTGTCGATCGTGCTGCGGTTTGCGGCGCAGAGCGAGGGTGAGGATGTCGATGCGCTGCTGAACAAAGGGCTGTTGCCGGCGCTCGAGCGGATGACGACGAAGCCGGAAACTGATGGGCACGAGCACGGCCACGCTGATATCGATGGCGACACCGGTATCGAGCGCGCAAAGCTGGATGATAGGCAATTGCGCAAGCAGCTGAAGGATGAGCAGCGCGAGGCACGAAAGGCGGCTGAAGGACAGACCCAAAAGGACGATCGGAAGCAGATGTCCGGCCAGAGCCAGGGTGACGTTCTCGAGGGTGGCTTTCTTTTGGCTATGAGCGAAGATTACGATATCGAAGAAGTTGAAAAACGTACGCACCCGTACCATCAGGTTCTCGATGCTCTTCGTCTGTTGCTACATGAAGGCATGACGAAGAAGCTGGCCGATCGGTCAGTGGAGCAGGAGCGTGTGCTTGGTTGGACGCGCGAGCGATTCAATCTCGACGAAGACGAGACCATCATGGTGTCGGAGCTTCCATGTTCCGATCCTGGCTGTCCGCCGGTTGAGACGCATGTTGTGTTTTGGACGGAGGCCGGACGGCAACACTTCAAGGTTTACAAGCCACTCGCGGAGGTCGCTGCAGACGACCTGCTAGATTGGCGGGCGTGAGAGGCATATCCCATGTGTGACGGAGGCAAATTCTATGTATGACGTGTTCCTGTTTGCGGTTCTGCCATACTTGGCAGTCGTGGTTGCGGTTCTCGGGGGTGTTCATCGGTACCGGACTAACCGTTTCTCCTATTCTACTCTGTCTTCCCAACTGTTGGAGAATCGGAAGTTGTTCTGGGGCTCGGTGCCATGGCATTACGGCATCGTCGTCGTTCTGTTTGCCCATCTGATCGGGTTCTTGGTTCCTGGTATGTGGGCGAGCCTCACGGCCACACCGACCGCTCTATACACGATCGAGCTAATTGGCTTTACGTTTGGCTTGGCCGCATTAATCGGACTTTGCGTCTTGATTGTACGTCGCTTCACGACGGAGCGAATTCTCGCTGTGACGAGTCCGATGGATGGCGTGTTGCTGGTGGCGCTGCTTGTGCAGGTCGCGCTTGGTTTCTGGGTTTCGCTGGCCTACCGTTGGGGTGCTGACTGGTATATCGACACCGCTGTGCCGTGGCTCATTTCGCTCGTATCTTTGAGCCCGCAGACGCACTATATCTCCGCGTTGCCGTTCGCAGTCAAAGCGCACATGCTCAACGGGTTTGTGGTGATTGCCCTGTTCCCGTTCTCGCGGCTCGTACATCTGATCATGTTCCCGTTCTGGTATCTGTGGCGCCCCTATCAGCTTCAGATTAGAAACACCGTAAGGCAGGCTCACTAACGCTTGGCGCAGTGACAGGAATCTGATAAAATAACTTTAGGATAAGATCCTAAATATCGCCGGCGAGCAAAACTCGCCGGCGAGTGTTATGTGCCGGTATCGGTAATGAGGAGGAAGTTGAGGCTCGGCTGAACTGGTTGGCACGAATGCCGCGGTAAGCCAGCAGCTGAAGACCCAGCAAAGAAACGAGATAGCCCTTACTGAAGCTACAGCACGAACCAGCTAGATACATTTCTTTTCAGGAGCTACCCGTGGAACATCCAGTTGTCGGGGTTAATGCGACGGACGAGCCCAAGGGCAACGCCAGGATTTTGTTCATTTCGACCGTGGCGTTTTCGCTTGGTTTTGCGATTTGGGGGATGTTTTCTGCGCTCGCCCCCTTTCTGATCGAATGGTACCATTTTACAAGCACGCAGGTGCTCATCTTGGCGGCGATGGAGCCGCTTTTCGCTGCGGCCATCAGCATCCCGCTCGGCATCTGGACTGACAAGTTCGGCGGCCGCACCGTGTTCACAGTTTTGCTGGTTTGCCTTTCGGTCGTTCTAATTTTCGGAACTTATGCCGAGGGTTATTATTCGTTTCTGTTTCTTGGAATGATGCTCGGACTCGGAGGCGCGACCTTCGTGGTCGGTAACGCTCACGTGTCGTCTTGGTATCCGAAGTCGAAGCAGGGCATGGCTTTGGGGCTGTTCGCCCTTGGCAATATCGGCATTACCGTGGGTATGATGACCGTTACGTTCGTGATTACGAACCTCGTGGACGCGAATGACGCGGACGGCTGGCGTATCATTTTCCCGATCTTCGCCATTCCCACGCTGTTGATGGCGGCGGTTTACATGTTTTTCACATCGGACCCACCGAACAGAAAACTTAAAAATACGTCGATGAAGGAGATCTTCGCCGTATACCGTTCGGGCGTGGTCGTGTGGCTTGTGCCAGGCCTTTACTGGGTGGCTTTCGGCACGCTGGTGTTCTTTGCGTCCACGATGCCGACCTATCTGGTTGACTATTGGCACGTGAATCCTACCAGCGCTTCCGCCTTTTACACCCCGCTTCTGGTGGTCTGCGTTGCCATTACCCGGCCGCTCGGCGGTTGGCTGGCCGACCGGTACGAAGTTCTATCACTTCTGACCTGGATGTTCGGTGCCATGTCCATTCTGGCTGTGTTGTTGGCCTTGCAGGTTTCACTGAGCTTGGAGTTGGTCGCCATCTATGGGTTGGCGCTGTTGTCGGGTGCCGCCGCGGCGGCAGTTATCAAGCTGATCCCGATCTACTTTGAGCATGTGGGCGCGGTCAGCGGACTGGCGAAAGCGGCCGGAGCGGCCTGCGGGTTCACGATGACGGCGATCCTGGCCGCGAGCAACTTCCTGCTGGGTGGCTACACCTTGGGGTTTGTCGTCTGGGCGGTAATGAACATCGCCGCGTTCTACGTGTCGTTCTCGCGCGTCGGCTTCAGAGATGTGAAGCCGGTCAGTGCAGCGATTGCAGCCGCCGTTCCTGCACATTGAAGTCGGCCCTGAGCTGATTTCCGATGTGAAGTTGGCTTATTCAAAGACATCACTACCGCCCCGGTCACGGGGCGGTAGCGCCGAGGCGGTGTTTGAGCTCAAGGTCAACAAAGTCTAGTGCAGCCGTTCGATCAATCGAAACGTCGCTTCCGGTTTCGCATGCGCGGCGCCCGTCGCCTCTCACCGGCCTATTTCGCGTTGGTCATGGCCACAGGGATCGTGTCCATCGCCTCGGAACGAGCTGGCTTCCATCCCATCGCTGTCGTCCTTCTGTGGCTGAATGGTACGCAGTTTGTAGTGCTCTGGGTTCTCACATCGTGGCGGCTCGTCCGCTATCGTCGAGCGCTAATTGCCGATTTGACAGACCATCGATCGGCGCCAGGATTTCTCTCCGCCGTGGCGGCCACGGGCGTGATGGCAAATCAGCTGATACTCGCTGGTGCGTTAAATCTTGCGCTGGGACTCTGGATTTTCGGCATTTTACTCTGGATCATTCTAACCTACACGATTTTCGCCAACCTGACGATCATGGAGACAAAGCCGACGATCGATCAGGGAATCACCGGGGCTTGGTTGCTCGCGGTTGTCTCGACGCAAGCAATATCGCTTCTCAGCGCGCTTCTTGCGCGACACATCAGCCAGCCCCTCAGGTTGGATGTCAATTTTCTCGCCCTGTCGATGTTGCTATGGGGCGGCATGATGTACATCTCGATCATCTCGCTGATTTTTTATCGCTACATGTTCTTCAAGTTCTCGCCCGCCGATTTCGTGCCCTCGTACTGGATCAACATGGGCGCGATGGCGATCTCGACGCTCGCCGGCTCGGTGTTGATTGAGAATGCAGCGGATGCATGGTTTCTTGATGAGCTGCTCCCCTTTCTCAAGGGATTCACGATCTTCTTCTGGGCGGCTGGAACCTGGTGGATTCCACTGCTTATCGTCCTGGTCGTTTGGCGGCATTTCTATCGACGGTTTCCGCTCAGATACGATCCTGCGTATTGGAGCGCGGTCTTTCCGCTAGGCATGTACACGGCGTGCACCTACGAGATGTCCAGCGCCATGCGACTGGACTTCCTGCGCCCCATTGCAGATGTGTTCATTTACGCGGCGCTGCTGGCCTGGACGGCAGCCTTTATCGGTCTGGTGAGGAAGCTCGCCAGTAGCCTGATCCCCGCCCTTAGTCCTCGCTAGTCGGCACAGCGCAGATTTCCCTAAGGCCGCCGTTCCTCCGGCCTACGGCCGGATTTGGTATTCGGAGCCCGGTGGCTTGAATACGTATGGACTTGGAATTTATGAAGCAGGTTGCTGTGCGAATGGAAGCATCCAATCCGGACGATGTGCGGGAGCCGTGTAATCGAGAGCAAAGCTAATTCATAACCTGTCGGGAGGCACAGGACCGACGAAATAGGTTGGCCTCTGGCATCATAAAATTCAGAAAATATGAGCCGCGGGCCTTTCCAAAACAAATCTGTATTGGTACATACGCGTTGCACCACGGGCATTTGCCCGGGTTGCCTTCTCAGAAGCCTCCGGACGGAATTGGTCGACGCCTCGAGCGTCGATGAAGCATCTCCCGACATGGGTTTTCGAAGGCGCGCAGAAACTTAGCGCGGGGTGGAGCAGCCCGGTAGCTCGTCAGGCTCATAACCTGAAGGTCATAGGTTCAAATCCTATCCCCGCAACCACCGATGCTTGCGATAGCAAGTCATCCAGAACCCCGGCTTCCGAAAGGAAGTCGGGTTTTTCTTGGCCGCAACAAATTGCTGGATCGCCACCAAGTCACCGCGCAGCACGATCGTGAGCGTTTCTCCCTCAAGATCGACGTGGCAAAGACCGGATGATCTCGGCACCCGGGTCTTGCTGGTGAACTCCTGGCAAAACTCCTTGAACAAGGCCCGGCGCCGTTAGATCGGTGTTCAATCCGTCAAAATCGACTTCTCGAGCGCGTCGGATCGAATGTTCGGCCGGTTGTCGCAGGTGCCGTTATTGCGCGCCATCGCGCAGCCCGACGAGGTCTCTAGAGATCACGGTGTAGCCGCCATCGCGGTCCGGACACGCCGTCCCCGTTCAGCGTTATTGCGATCGTGCGAGATGACCAGCCAAGTAGTCCGAGACGCTACGACGCACAACCTCGGCTTCAACCCCGTTAATCGTGCGATCGCCGCGGATTGCTTCACCGTTAGCGTCAAAGCGCTTCACGACAATCATAGCCGAAGCACGGGTTGCCGCCAGACTTGCCGTATTCGATGGGCAGGCCGGCGATGCCGTGGAGGGCATGGCGTCACCGTTCAGGATCATCGGAATGAGGCCGCCCGGCTCGGTCGTCGTCACCAGCGAGTTGGCGTCGAGGCGCGGAAAAACGCTTTTCGCGCCATGGCCATCCGTGAAGTGACAGGCATTACAGTTGTCGAGATAGAGACGTGCGGCCAGAGTTGCGGTGAGGCGGTGGCAATAGCTGATGGGTCGTTGCGGGCGATGCGCGCGGCGGGCTGAGGTCGGAAACGACATATTCTGCTTGCTGGCCTTGAAAGCCCGCAGACATATTCGAAGCGATCGAAGTACGGCTCGAACTCGTCGTAGGTGGCGCCTCCGTCCCCCCTGGAACTACCGATCCGCCCGGCCGATAACGGCCATCAACTCCGCGATCTTGCGGCGCTGATCGGCCTTGTCGCCGCTTGTGATTGCGTGTTCGACGCAGTGCGCGACGTGATCTTTCAGCACTTCCTCCTCGACGCGCCGAAGCGCTGCGCGCACCGCCGAGATCTGCGTCACGATGTCGATGCAATAGCGGTCTTCGTCCAGCATTCGGGACAGGCCGCGCACCTGGCCTTCGATACGGTTGAGGCGCTTCCGGCAGGATATCTTGAGATTGTCGCGCATACGCAGTATATACCCCGAAGGGGTATATACTGCAAGGCCGATTGCGGAGATCCGGATGAGCGGAGCAGACCAGGCAGAGTCCAAAAATGGCTGCGACTGTGAGGCTGAAGCGCAGCCCGCATCCGTCAGTTCATCAAGCGGGTCGGGTTGCTGCGGCGGGGAAGCTGCGAAGGCACATGCTCACGGAGCGGACGCGCCTGGTCACGATCCTCACCATGGTCACGCCGTCGACGCGGATCATGGAAAGGTTCTCGATCCCGTTTGCGGCATGACCGTCGATCCGCAGACCAGCAAGCATAGCTTCGATCATCACGGCACGACCTATCATTTCTGCTGTGCCGGTTGCCGGACCAAATTCGCCGCAGCCCCGCAGTCGTATCTCGACAAGTCCAAGACGCCGCCGCCGACAGACGTTCCCGAAGGCACGATCTACACCTGTCCGATGCATCCGGAAGTCCGACAGGTCGGGCCCGGCGCCTGTCCGATCTGCGGCATGGCGCTGGAGCCGGAACTGGTGTCGCTGGACGATGCGCCCAGTCCGGAACTTGCGGATATGTCGCGCCGCTTCTGGATTGGATTGGTCCTTGCTCTGCCTGTGGTCGCGCTGGAGATGGGCGGGCACATTGTTGGAGCGCATGGCTGGGTTGAGCCGACGCTATCCAATTGGATTCAGCTCGCGTTTGCAACGCCGGTGGTGATCTGGGCCGGCTGGCCGTTCTTCGTGCGCGGCTGGCAGTCGCTGCTGACGCGCAACCTCAACATGTTCACGCTGATCGCGATGGGTACCGGCGTTGCTTATGTCTACAGCCTTGCCGCCACCTTCGTGCCCACGATGTTTCCGCTGGCCTTTCGCGGACACGACGGTGCGGTCGCGGTCTATTTCGAGGCAGCGGCGGTCATCACGATCCTGGTGCTGCTCGGGCAGCTGCTTGAGCTGCGCGCGCGCGAGGCAACGTCGGGCGCGATAAAGGCGCTGCTCGATCTCGCGCCGAAGACCGCGCGCCGTGTCGATCTGTCAGGCGCGGACCATGACGTGGCGCTCGACGAGGTGGCCGTCGGAGACAGGCTCCGGGTTCGCCCCGGCGAGAAGGTGCCGGTGGACGGCAACATTGCCGAGGGCAGGTCGTCGCTCGATGAATCTATGGTGACCGGTGAATCCATGCCGGTCAGCAAAGAGGCGGGCGCCAGCGTAATCGCCGGCACTATCAACCGGTCTGGAAGCTTCGTCATGCAGGCCGAGAAGGTCGGGCGTGACACGCTCTTGTCCCGGATTGTGCAGATGGTCGCGCAGGCTCAGCGGTCCCGCGCGCCGATCCAGCGCCTGGCCGATCAGGTTGCAGGCTGGTTCGTGCCCACCGTGATCGCTGCGGCCGTCGTGGCATTCGCTGTCTGGGCATTCGTCGGACCCGAGCCGCGTCTGGCGTTCGGCCTGGTTGCGGCGGTGAGCGTGCTGATTATCGCCTGTCCGTGCGCGCTCGGTCTCGCCACGCCGATGTCGATTATGGTGGGTGTCGGACGCGGTGCGCAGGCCGGTGTCCTGATCAAAAACGCCGAAGCGCTCGAGCGCATGGAGAAGATAGACACGCTGGTGGTCGACAAGACCGGCACCTTGACCGAGGGCAAGCCCAGGCTCGTCGCCGTCGAGGCTGCAGCAGGCTTTCAGAAAGACGACCTGCTGCGTCTTGCTGCAAGCGTCGAGCGATCCAGCGAACATCCGCTGGCGGATGCCATTGTGGCCGCGGCGAAGCAACGCAATCTGGTTCTGACCGACGTGCAGGAGTTCGACGCGCCGGCCGGAAAGGGCGTGACCGGAACGGTCGAGGGCAGGACGGTGCTGATCGGTTCGGCGGCGTTCCTGGTATCGCGGCACGTTGCCGTGCAGAACATGGAGTCCCGGGCCGAACAACTGCGCGCCGACGGCGCCACCGTCCTCAACATCGCAGTGGACGGCAAGCTGGCCGGGCTGCTCGCGATCGCCGATCCCGTGAAGCCGTCGACGCCGGCGGCCCTGAAAGCGCTGGCAGACGACGGCATCAAGGTCATTATGCTGACCGGCGACAATCGCACGACCGCCAACGCGGTGGCAAAGCAGCTCGGCATCGCCGATGTCGAGGCGGATGTTCTTCCCGAGCAGAAGAGCGCCGTCGTCACCCGACTTCAGAATGAGGGACATGTCGTGGCGATGGCCGGAGACGGCATCAACGATGCGCCGGCGCTCGCTTCCGCTGATGTCGGTATCGCCATGGGCACCGGGACCGACATCGCCATGGAGAGCGCCGGCGTGACGCTGCTCGGGGGCGATCTCGGTGGGATCGTTCGCGCCCGTCGTCTCTCCGAGGCGACAATGCGCAATATCAGGCAGAACCTGTTCTTCGCCTTCATCTACAATGCCGCTGGCATTCCGATCGCGGCCGGCGTTCTCTATCCGATCTTTGGCCTGCTGCTATCCCCGATCGTGGCGGCGGCGGCCATGGCGCTGTCATCGGTGAGCGTCGTCGGCAACGCGCTTCGACTGCGCAGCACAAGGCTTTAGAGCATTTTCCGGCTAAGTGGGATCCGGTTAGCCGTTAAGAAAATATTCTCGATCAATAACTTGCGCGTATTCTGATCGCAAAACCGGTATCTACTTTTCCGGAATACGCGCTATAGCGTTTTCGAGCGAAGTGGATACCGGTTCCCGTGAAGAAAACGCGTCAAATCAAAATCATAGAGCCCCGCTTCTGATTCCATCAGAAGCGGAAAGGCTCTAGCCGAATACCGTCGGCCCGGCCTTCAGCGGTGGGAACGCGTCCAGACTTCTCCACCGCACAATGCGCCGACACAGCCTTCGACGCGCAACGCGCCGGGTCCCGCGACAGAGATGTTGCTGGCGTAGCTATTGCCGTCATCGGCGTTGTAGATCGTGCCGGACCATTTGTTTGGGCCGCTTTGCGACATGCCGTGGAACAGCGGCAGCCCGATCATCGGCCGCTTGGCCAGCTCCGGGTTGTGATTCTTGTCGTCGACGACAGGCCTTCCAGTCGCGGGATCGATCGGGCTGCGCAACCAGACCACAACGCCGCACATTCCGCCGCGACATCTGCTGACACGGACCTTGGCGTCACCAGCCTGTGTCAACCAGATGCCGGTGGGGTCGGCTGGTGCCTGTGCGTCGGCGACAGATAACGTGGCGGCAAGGATTGCAATCGCAAAACCAGATCGCACGAGCATGACAACCTCCGGAGATATCCGGTGTGCATAACAAAAAAACGGAGTCGTGCAACGTGGCAGGGCGAAGCCATGTAGCTGTCGCGACAGGATGTCTCAGCGATTGCCTGCTCGCGCCGTGGAGGTCGCCGTGGCCGGATCGCGAGATGGCTGGATCGCGAGCGGGCGGCAAGCAGGTGTGGGCAACGAGCTGCGCGTCTCGCGAATACGCGGCCTGCAAGACTGGATACCCGGCGTTGACCGCTCTTACGTTATGGTATGTAACGCTATTGTAGTCTCTGCTGGCGAAGGAACCCTCGTAAAGGGCTCGTCAGGATTCTTTCATCTCCACCAATTCTCCCACCATTCGGATAATAACCCATGACCTTCACGCTTCCGGACCTGCCTTATGCCCATGACGCGCTTGCGCCCCATATGTCCAAGGAAACCTTGGAATATCATCACGATAAGCACCACCAGGCTTACGTGACAAACGGCAATAACGCGATCAAGGGGACCGAATTCGAGGGCAAATCGCTCGAGGACATCGTCAAGGGCTCGTATGGCAAGAGCGCGTCCGTGGGCATCTTCAACAATGCCGGCCAGCACTATAACCATCTCCATTTCTGGAAATGGATGAAGCCGAACGGTGGCGGCAACAAGCTGCCCGGCCGTCTGGAGAAGAAAATCACCGAGGATTTTGGCAGTCTGGACAAATTCAAGGCCGATTTTGCCGCCGCGGGCGCCGGGCAGTTCGGCTCGGGTTGGGCTTGGCTGCAGGTGAAGAATGGCAAGCTCGAAGTGTCCAAGACACCGAACGGCGAAAATCCGCTGATTCACGGCGCGACCCCAATCCTTGGCTGCGATGTCTGGGAGCACTCCTACTACATCGACTACCGCAACCGCCGTCCCGATTACCTCAAGGCGTTCCTGGATAGCCTGGTGAACTGGGATTACGTCGACGAACTGTTTTCCAAGGTCGGCTGATAGTTGCTTCGGGCGAATGCCCGGTATGAGAGTTCAGGGAGGCGGCACGATTGTGCCGCCTTTTTTATCAGCCCTGACCGCGTGGGGGCGACCTTGCCTTGCCGCGCCGAGGCCGTGATGGGCCCTACGTCGGGTAGTGGGGTTGTCCGCTGGACACCTGTGATGTTATAATATAACGATTATAGGCCAGATATTGGCAGTTTGGCTCCTTGTCTCGTTCCGGGGCCGGAAAGCGTATCAAGTGCTCCATTCTCACGACCGCGACCATGCTCAGGCTCATGAGCATGGACACGCCCATGGACATACCCACGGGCCGTCCTCGCCGCATCCCTCCCAGGTGGTGCCGTGGTCGATTCTGCGGATGGCGCTGATTACGCGGCTCGGCACCGCGCTTGCGGTCAGCCTCAGCCTTTGGGTTGCCGTCGTATTGGCGATGAAATGACGGCGCAGCTGCAGTTTCGCGATGTTACCCTCGGCTATGACCGGCACCCTGCCGTGCATCATCTGAGCGGCGAGATCGCATCCGGTGAGCTGCTGGCGGTGGTCGGCCCGAACGGCGCGGGCAAGTCGACGCTGTTTCGCGGCATCGTCGGCATCCTGAAGCCGCTGGCCGGATCGATCGCTTCCGGCGATCTCGATGTCCGCGACATCGCCTATCTGCCGCAGAGCGCGGAGATCGACCGCAGCTTTCCGATTTCGGTGTTCGATTTCACCGGCTCCGGGTTGTGGCGCTCCACCGGTGCGTTCGGTGGACTTGGCAAGCGCGAGCGTCGGCGGATCGTTGAAGCCCTTGCGGCCGTCGGCCTCAACGGATTCGAAAATCGTCCCATCGGCACGCTATCGGGCGGGCAGATGCAGCGGATGCTGTTCGCGCGCGTGCTGTTGCAGGATGCAGCCGTGATCGTGCTGGATGAGCCGTTCAACGCCATCGACGCCAAGACGTCGGCCGATCTGCTCGCTTTGGTGCGGCGATGGCATGAGGAGAGGCGCACGGTGCTCGCGGCGTTGCACGACATGGATCTGGTGCGTGCGAATTTTCCGCAGACGCTGCTGCTCGCGCGCGGCGCGGTGGCGTGGGGCCCGACGGCGCAGGTGCTGACATCAGACAATCTGTCGCGGGCCCGGCAGATGTGCGAAGCCTTCGACGACGGTGCTGCCGCCTGCGCGGCGCACGTGCTGCCGCCGCGCGCGGCCTGAGGCATTCATGGTCTACGACTTTCTGGTCGCTCCCTTCGCCGATTTCGAATTCATGCGCCGTGCGCTGGCGGCGGCGATTGCGCTCGCGCTCGGCGCCGCGCCGATCGGCGTGTTCCTGATGCTGCGGCGGATGAGCCTCGTCGGCGATGCGATGGCGCACGCGATCCTGCCGGGCGCGGCCATCGGCTTCCTGCTGTCGGGCCTCAATCTGTTCGCGATGACTGCCGGCGGGCTGATCGCGGGATTCGCGGTGGCGATTCTGGCGGGGGTGGTGTCGCGCGTCACCGAATTGAAAGAGGATTCCTCGCTGGCGACCTTCTATCTGGCGTCGCTGGCGCTCGGCGTCACCATCGTGTCGGTCAAGGGTACCAACGTCGATCTGCTGCATGTGCTGTTCGGTAACATTCTTGCGATGGACAACCAGACGCTGCTGGTGATTGCGGTCAATGCCACCTTGACGCTTGTGGTTCTCGCCGTGATCTACCGCCCGCTGGTGATCGAATGCGTCGACCCGTTGTTTCTGCGGACCGTGAGCCGCGCCGGAGCGCCGGCGCATCTGGCGTTTCTGGCGTTGATCGTCGTGAACCTGGTCAATGGCTTTCATGCCCTTGGCACGTTGCTCGCGGTCGGGCTGATGGTGTTGCCGGCCGCCATTGCGCGATTCTGGTCGCGCGACATCACCGGCATGATGATGATCGCCGTCGTCAGCGCGATGCTGTCGGGTTACGCCGGACTGGTGCTGTCGTTTCACAGCAAGGTGCCGTCCGGGCCGGCGATCATCCTGATGGCCTCCGCGCTCTATGTCGTGTCGGTGCTGTTCGGAAGCGTCGGCGGGGTGCTTCGGCAGCTTTTCCCCGCACCCCATCTTGAAGCATGATGATGGACGCCATGGCGCGGTCTCGCCGTCTCGCATTCTGGGTAATCGCGATCGTGCTGGCTGCACTGGCTCCCGCTCGCGCTCAGGATCGCGTTGAAGTGGTCGCGAGCTTCTCGATCCTCGGCGATTTCGCGAGGGCCGTCGGAGGCGCACGGACCGATGTCACGACGCTGGTCGGGACGAACGGCGACGTGCATGTGTTTACCCCGACGCCGGCAGACGCCAGGAAGGTCGCGGCCGCGAAGCTGGTCATTGTTAATGGCCTCGGTCTCGAAGGCTGGCTGTCGCGGCTGGTGCAGGCCTCCGGCGGTCACGCGGCGATCGTCGTTGCAACCACAGGCGTTCCGTCGCGCGGAAGCGCTGCCGGTGAAATGTCCGGCGCGCGCCACAGCGAGGGTTCAGCGGATCCACATGCATGGCAATCCGTCGCCAATGCCAAGATCTATGTCGCCAATATTCGCGACGCGCTGATCGCGGCTGATCCCCCGGGGGAAGCGGCTTATCGGGCCAATGCGGCTGCCTATCTGATGAAATTGGATGCGCTGGATCGCGAGGTTGGTGAGGCGGTAGCCCGGATTCCGCCCGAGCGCCGCAAGGTGATCTCGACCCACAACGCCTTCAGCTATTTCGAGGCAGCTTACGGGATCGCCTTCATCGCCCCGCAGGGCGTCTCGACCGATAGCGAGCCAAGCGCGCGTGACATCGCTGCGACCGTTACCCAGATCAGAACCGCCAAAATCCCGGCGATCTTTCTGGAAAATCTCAGCGATCCGCGGCTGATCCGCCAAATCGCCGCCGAAGCCGGGGCAAGGGTCGGCGGGACACTGTATTCCGACAGTTTGAGCGACGAAAAGGGCGACGCCCCCACTTACATTGACATGGTCAGGCATAATATAAAGGCGCTGACGAGCGCACTGGCGAAATAGCCGGGCGGCGCCTTTTTTTGCTCTTCCCCTTGGAAGGGTCGGTCGCGAAGCGGCCAGGGCGGTCGCTGAATGTCCGTGTGCCATTGACCCCAGCCTCTCCCGCAAGGGGAGGGGAGCAGCCACGAGTGGAATTGATGTCTGATGTAAACGCTCCCGCCTCGACGAAAATCCCCGTGACCGTGCTCACCGGCTACCTCGGCGCCGGCAAGACCACGCTGCTGAATCGTATCCTCTCCGAAAATCACGGCAAAAAATACGCCGTGATCGTCAACGAATTCGGGGAGGTCGGCATCGACAACGACCTGATCATTGGCGCCGACGAGGAAGTGTTCGAAATGAACAACGGATGCGTCTGCTGCACGGTGCGCGGCGACCTCGTGCGCATTCTCGAGGGACTGATGAAGCGCAAGGGCAAGTTCGACGCTATCATCGTGGAGACCACGGGCGTCGCCGATCCGGCCCCGGTGGCGCAGACCTTCTTCGTCGATGAGGACGTGCAGAAGAATGCGCGGCTCGATGCGGTGGTGACGGTCGCCGACGCCAAGTGGCTGAGCGAGCGGCTGAAGGATGCGCCCGAAGCCAAGAACCAGATCGCCTTTGCCGATGTCATCGTGCTCAACAAGACTGACCTGGTATCCAAGTCCGAGCTGGCCGAGGTCGAAGCGCGGATACGCGGCATCAATCCCTATGCCAAGCTGCATCGCACCGAGCGCTGCCAGGTGGCGCTGTCGGATGTCCTGGAACGCGGCGCGTTCGATCTCGACCGTATCCTCGAACTCGAGCCGGATTTCCTCGCCAAGGACGATCACGATCATCACCATGATCATCACGATCATGGCCACGACCCCGACCATCATCATGACCATGATCACGACCATGACCATGACCATGACCATGACCATGGTCTGAAGCACTATCATGACGAAGAGATGCAATCGATGTCGCTCCGTTCGGACAAACCGCTCGATCAGGAAAAGTTCATGCCATGGCTGCAGGAACTCCTGGCGGCTGAGGGGCAGAAGATCCTGCGCTCCAAGGGCATTCTGGCTTTTGCCGACGATGATGATCGCTACGTCTTCCAGGGCGTTCACATGATGTTGGAGGGCAGCCGCCAGCGCGAATGGAAGCCCGACGAGAAACGCGAAAGCCGTCTCGTGTTCATTGGTCGCGAATTGCCGGAAGCGCTGATCCGCGACGGCTTCCAGAACTGCATCGCCGCGTGATGACCATCTCCAGCGCTCCGCAGCAGAACTCCATCACCTCGGTCGGCGAACGCGTGCGCCCCGTTTCCATCGGCATGCCGGTTGCCGCCGTGTATTTCATAGGCGATCGCGCTGCCTTCGTCGGGGACGAGGAGACGATTACGCTGGTTTCCAGCGACGGCGAGAAGGTCGCAGTGACCGTTCATGGCGGCGCGATCCTGTCGTCGGTTTCGGACGGTACGCGGATCGTCACCAGCGGCGACGACGGCAAGGTTGTCGCGCTGGATATGAAGGGCGAGAGTTCGGTCCTTGTGACCGACGCAAAACGCCGCTGGATCGACAACGTCGCGGTCCATCCCGATGGCGCGCTTGCATGGTCCGTCGGCAAGACCGCATTCGTGCGCGGACTCAAGGGCGAGGAAAAGTCGCTCGAAGCGCCCTCGAGTGTTGGAGGACTCGCGTTCGCGCCGAAGGGCCTGCGGCTCGCGATCGCGCACTACAATGGCGTGACGCTATGGTTTCCGAACATGGTGGCGCAACCGGAGCGGCTGGAATGGGCCGGCTCGCACCTCGGCGTCATCTTCAGCCCGGACGGCAGGTTTATCGTCACCGCCATGCACGAGCCGGCGCTGCACGGCTGGCGGCTGGCCGACGCGCAGCACATGCAAATGACCGGCTACCCAAGCCGCGTCAAATCGCTCTCATGGAACACGGGCGGAAAATTGCTGGCCACCTCCGGCGCGGACCGAGTGGTCGTTTGGCCCTTCGCCAGCAAGGATGGGCCGATGGACAAGGAGCCGATGATGCTGGCGCAGTTGCAGGCGCGCGTCACCGCGGTTGCGTTCCACCCCTCGCAGGACTTCCTCGCCGCTGGCTACGATAACGGCACTATCCTTATGGTGAAGATCGCCAATGGCGCCAAAGTCGTCGTTCGCCGTGACGGTGATGCACCTGTCGCCGCGCTGGCATGGAATGCGAAAGGCTCGATGCTGGCTTTTGCCTTGCAGAATGGCGACGCGGGGCTAGTCGATCTCTAGCCGGTTCCGAAACGGCCATTCATGGTTTGTTGAGCGTGGTTCGCGGGCCTTCGGTTCCAGCAGGAACTTTGCCCGCGCCGAGCTGTTGGTCCCGCGAAAGGATTTGCGGTGAACCGATGTCTGTGAGCGAACACAACGCCAATGCGAGAAAACGCAACGCCAGAAAAGATCTGGCGATCGCGACCGCGGTCGTCGCGGTCGGTATGGTCATGTC
Organism: Nitrobacter sp. JJSN; assembly: GCF_051912485.1. Classification (GTDB taxonomy): domain Bacteria; phylum Pseudomonadota; class Alphaproteobacteria; order Rhizobiales; family Xanthobacteraceae; genus Nitrobacter. The sequence goes on from NZ_CP196822.1 coordinate 152,351, forward strand.
TGGCGTGTCTCTGATGCAACTCGCGCAGGGACAATCGGAGATCGCCCAGGTGCCTTCTCCGCAAACCTCTCCTGTCGTGCCCGCTGGTAAACAGAATGGGCCTGCTGAAGCGGAGCCGGGCGGCAGCCGTCCGACCACGCCCGCGCCTGAGCCCGCACAGCCCGATGCCGATGCGCAAAAAGCGGGCACTCAGCCGGCGCTTCCGCCCGCTCCGGCAGAGAAGGTCGCTCCGCCGATTCGGGATAAGTAGGATAGCGACAGATGCTATCGTCGTCCCTGAGCACGCAGGCTCGACCGAAGCGATGTGTTTCCGATCGCTATTTCCGCATCTCTTCGGAGATCACCGCACCAGCACATTCCTGAATTGCCACGGATCCGAGCTATCGATGTCTTCGGGAAAGAGACCGGGGCGGTCGGTCAGTGGCGTCCAGTCGGTGTAAAAGCCTTTCACCGGGCCGAGATAGGGCCGCTGGATCTCGAGGCAGCGGCGGAAGTCCATCTCGTCGGCCTCGACGATGCCGGCTTCCGGATTTTCCAGCGCCCACACCATGCCGGCCAGCACGGCGGACGACACCTGCATGCCGGTGGCGTTCTGATACGGCGCGATGCGGCGGGTTTCCTCGATCGAGAGCTGTGAGCCGAACCAATAGGCGTTCTTGCCGTGGCCATAGACCAGCACGCCGAGCTCATCGATTCCGTCCTCGATCTCGTTTTCGTCCAGGATGTGCCACTTCGGCTGCATCTTGCCCTCCGCACCGAACATTTCGTGCAACGACAGCACTGCGTCGTTCGCCGGGTGATAGGCGTAGTGGCAGGTCGGGCGATAAATCACGTTCTGGCCATCGCGCACCGTGAAGTAGTCTGCGATCGAGATCGATTCGTTGTGCGTGACTAGAAAGCCATACTGTGCCCCCGGCGTCGGGCACCATGAGCGCACGCGGGTATTGGCGCCGGGTTGCAGCAGATAGATGGCGGCCTGACATCCAGTGTCGTGCTTGCGGCCGTTCTCGGGTATCCACTTTTCATGCGTGCCCCAGCCAAGCTCGGCGGGCTGCATGCCTTCCGACACAAAACCTTCCACCGACCAGGTGTTGACGAACACGTTCATCGGTCTGGGCCTCTTCGAGCGCTGCGTGTCGCGTTCGGCGATGTGAATGCCCTTGACGCCGAGTTTGTGCGCGAGCTGGCCCCAGCCTTCGCGACTCTTCGGTTCGTTGAACGGCGTGTTGGTATCGCGCGCGATGTCGAGCAGCGCCTGCTTGACGAACCATGACACCATTCCGGGGTTGGCGCCGCAGGTGGAAACCGCGGTGGTTCCGCCTTCGCTCTTGCGCTTGGCGGCGAGCAGCGTTTCGCGTAACGCGTAGTTGGAACGCTTTTCCGGACCGGCGCTTTTGTCGAAATAGAATCCGAGCCAAGGCTCGACCACGGTGTCGATGTAAAGCGATCCGATCTCGCGGCACATGGTCATGAGATCGACGGAGCCGGTGTCGACCGACAGGTTGACGCAGAAGCCCTGGCCGCCGCCTTGCGTCAGCAGCGGGACAAGGACGTCGTGATAGTTGTCGCGGGTGATGGCCTGCTTGATGAATCTGACGCCGTGCTTTTTTGCCAGCGTGTCGTCCGCGTGCGGATCGACGATGACGAAGCGCGATTTGTCGAATTCGAAATGCTTCTCGATCAGCGGCAGAGTACCTTTGCCGATCGAACCGAATCCGATCATCACGATCGGGCCGGTGATGCGCGCATGCACGGGCGAAGCATTGGACGACATCATATATCTCCAGACTGTCGGGAAATTGCGGACCGGCAAAAGCGGCCGCTGGAAACCCCTGAAAACGACAAAACGTCGATGAAATCAAGGCCCGCGCACGGTTTCGCGCTGTCATGCCGCGGTCATATGATCATGGACAATCATACGACATGGTCGGGCGCGAGCGCACAATCGACGTCTGCCGATGTCTCGACTTGCAGTGTGGTGTGGCCGATGCCGAAACGGCGCTGCAATTCACGGCAGGTCTCGATCAGGAACGCATCGCCGGGATTTCCCGCCGGCATGACCAGATGCGCGGTCAGGGCCGTTTCGGTGGTGCTCATCGACCAGATATGAAGGTCGTGGATCGACGCGACGTTGGGATGCTCGGCGAGGAAGTCGCGCACTGCGGCCGGATCGATGCCGGAAGGTACGGCTGCCAGCGTCATCGCGGCACTTTCGCGCAAAAGGCTCCATGTGCCCGCGACGATGACCGCGACGATGACGAGACTCATCGCCGGATCGAGCCAAAGCCATCCCGTCGCCATGATCGCGGTGGCGGCCAGAACCACGCCGAACGAGACAGCGGCATCTGCCATCATGTGCAGATAGGCGCCCCGAATATTGAGATCGGTGTTGCGGCCCGATGCGAACAGCCACGCGGTGACACCGTTGATAATGATTCCGATCGCGGCGACGACGATCACGGTCAGGCTCTCGATCGGCTCGGGATGAATCAGGCGCTGGATCGCCTCGAGCAGGATCGCTCCGCATGCGATCAGCAGAAGGATCGCGTTGAGCAGCGCAGCCAGGATCGAGGTTTTGCGCAGGCCGTAGGTCAGACGCGGCGTCGGTGGGCGCCGCGACAGCACGGCTGCGATCCATGCCACCACCAATCCCAACACGTCGGACAAATTGTGTCCGGCATCGGCGAGCAGCGCCGTGGAGTTCGCGGTGAAGCCGTAGCCGGCTTCGATGATGACGAACGCAGCATTCAGGCCGATCCCGATCGCGAAGGCGCGGCCGAAATTCGCGGTATGACCGTGGCCAATATGATTGTGCCCGTTCCCGCCATGATCGTGTTCGTGGCGCGCATGATCGTGATGGGAATGGTCATCATGATGGTGGCTGCTCTGCATGTACCAAGTCTATAGCGTTTTCGAGCGAAGTGGATACCGGTTCGCGTCAAGAAAACGCGTCAAAACAAAAGCTGGACAGCTGCAAAAGCACAGTCATGGCGGTGATATTTTATAACGTAACGTGCCTGTCTTCGCTTGCGCGGAGATAGGCACGCCGTCACTTTCCGTGAGTCGGCGATGCTGGCCAGGATGACCCGACCGCGATCACCGTCAGGGAGCGCCATCCGCCGGACGGCGTTTGAAACTCGATGCTCTGTCCCGCGGACAAGCCGATAAGGGCTGCGCCGATGGGAGTGAGAATCGAGATCTTTCCGGCATCGACATCGGCGTCTTCCGGATAAACCAGAATGACGGTCCGTTTCTGACCGCTGATGTCGTCGATGAAAGTCACTTCGGATTGCATCGTCACGATATTGCGGATGGATCGATCAGCCGGGATGATTTCGGCGCGATCGATTTCACGGGCGAGAAATTCCGCTGTCGCGGGATATTTTTCCATCGCGGCTTCAGCCAGGTGCCGCAGACGATCGATATCGCGCGCGCTGATGGCGATGGCGGGGAGGCGTGTTTGCAGATTGTCGAGCATGTTGTTCACCGCGAGTTGGCTGTGGCGAGGTTGATCGTGGAGTGATTGAAAACAATCACGACCAGGACGGCACGACTTGCGACGATGATGCGTCGCCCGATGTGCCAGGAAGATGAAGTGTTCAGTTGGGAATGCAGTCGAACTTGATATATCCCGGACGGCACGGACGCGCGTCCGCCCGGGTCAGCTTCCTGCGTGAAGGTGACCGGCGCGCAGCAACAAACGGTTATTGCAAACGTTCGACATCATTATTCAAAGGTATGACGATCCGCGCGGAAGTCAATGCGCGGACCGCGACATCTTGGCGCGAGTGGTGGTTGTCAAGGCACAGCTTGCCGGGGCGAGCCTTATCATCGGCTGATCCCGTTCACGCCGCGCGCGACATCGGCCGCCGGATTTTCCGATCATGATATCGCTCCGCTATCGATGCTGGCGCGCCGGTCGGTACGATCAGTCCCGAAGCATCTTCAAGCGCGCCCGCCCGCAGTTCGACCGCCAGCAACCGGTCCCGTTCGAACGGGCCGGGCAGGGACAGGCTGCCGGTTCTGAGCGCCGAGAAGCCGAAGCGTGAATAATACGGTGCGTCTCCGAGCAGGATCACCGCGCCATGGCCGCGCGCTTGCGCAATACCGAGCGCGCGCTTCATCAATGCGGTACCGACGCCAAGCTTGCGGCAGGATGCATCGACGGCGAGCGGTCCGAGGACAAGCGCCGGAACACCTCCGGCGCTGACGTGCCATAGCCGCACGGTTCCGATCAGGTTGCCGTTGCCGACCGCAGCCAAAGCGAGGCCATCGGCCGGCGCGCGTCCATCGCGCAAGCGCTGGCAGGTGCGCGCATGCCTTCCTTCTCCGAAGTTCGCATCCAGCAGTGCTTCGCGCGCGGCGCCGTCGGAGGCGCGTTCCGCGCGGATTGCGAACGGGGCAGTTTCGGTGAAGGCGGCGGTCTTTTTCAAAACAGCAGTCATGACGCGTCAGTCCCCACTCCGACGGGCGAGTGGCCGCGGAGTGTTGTCAGCAAATGATTGTGACGGGGTGGAAGCCGGCGGGCCGGCTCCCGGTTCTCTTTCACCTCTCCGCGAACGGAAAGGGGAGCCAGCGCTCAGATGTGATACGTCTTCAGCGGCGGGAAGCCGTTGAAGGCCACCGACGAGTAAGTCGACGTATAGGCGCCGGTGCCTTCGATCAGCAGCTTGTCGCCGATCTCGAGCGTCACCGGCAGCGGATACGGCTGCTTCTCGTAGAGCACGTCGGCTGAGTCGCAGGTCGGCCCCGCCAGCACGCACGGCGTCATCTCGGCGCCGTCATGCGGCGTCCTGATCGCGTAGCGGATCGACTCGTCCATGGTTTCGGCAAGGCCGCCGAACTTGCCGATGTCGAGATAGACCCAGCGGTTCTCGTCGTCGTCGCTCTTCCTGGAGATCAGAACGACTTCCGCCTCGATCACGCCGGCGTTGCCGACCATGCCGCGGCCCGGCTCGATGATGGTCTCCGGGATCTGGTTGCCGAAGTGCTTGCGCAGCGCGCGGAAGATCGACCGGCCGTACTGCACGACCGGCGGAACGTCCTTGAGGTACTTGGTCGGGAAACCCCCGCCCATGTTGACCATGGTCAGGTTGATCCCGCGCTCGGCGCAGTCACGGAACACTTGCGAGGCCATCGCGAGCGCACGGTCCCACGCCTTCACCTTGCGTTGCTGCGAGCCGACATGGAACGAGATGCCGACCGGCTCGAGGCTCAGACGCCTGGCGAGGTCGAGCACTTCGACCGCCATTTCCGGGTCGCAGCCGAACTTGCGCGACAGCGGCCACTCGGCGCCGGCACAATCGTAGAGGATGCGACAGAACACCTTCGCGCCGGGGGCGGCGCGGGCGATCTTCTCGACCTCGGCGGTGCAGTCGACGGCGAACAGGCGAATGCCGAGCGCGTAGGCGCGCGCGATGTCGCGCTCCTTCTTGATGGTGTTGCCGAAGGAGATGCGGTCCGGTGTCGCGCCGGCGGCCAGCGCCATTTCGATCTCCGCGACGGTCGCGGTGTCGAAGCACGAGCCGAGCGTGGCCAGCAGGTTCAGCACCTCGGGCGCCGGGTTGGCCTTCACCGCGTAGAACACGCGCGAGTCCGGCAAGGCCTTCGCAAAGGTCTGGTAGTTGTCGCGCACGACTTCGAGATCGACCACGAGGCAGGGCTCGGTGTCGTTGCCTTTGCTGCGGCGGTTGCGCAGGAATTCCTGAATGCGTTCGGTCATAGCACTCTCCCAAACGGCCCAGCGACGGGATCCGTTCAAAAAATTGTTCGCGGACATGAGTGCTCTGGCGGTGCCGCACGATGGAGACGCGACAATGCCTCGAACTCAGTACCGAGCTGTGCTGCCGTGGATTGGTTGGGATGATCCCGCCCGCACACCTGGCAATGAAGGACAAGCCTTTTCAGTAGCCCGCGCCGGCGGTGGAAGGCCGGTAGAGACCAAAAAAGCCCGATCCGTCGTTGCTTTAAGTCGCGTCCCCCGTTGAGAGCGGGGTGCGCCGGTTCGCCTCCGGCTGCCAGTCACGGTTGCAAGGAGCGAAGTCGCCTTCAACGGCATCCCTGGAGAGAGATGCTGGCCTCTCAGTCTCGATCGATACGACCGACTTGAGCGACCCTCGGCTACTTCACCCTTGGCGGCTGTCCGGCCTCTTGTCCGGATACCTACCGACTGACACACGACCACAGGCACGTGCGAAATTGGGCAGAAGCGGAGATATGTCTTTTGACCCGGCTTCGCAAGATTTTTTTTGATGCGCAGCGCGGTTTCTCCACGACGCGGTCGATAGGGCGCTGAGGCCCGGGCCGAAGATGAACAGATGTTCAAATTGTTTAATGAAACGATAAGTGGGACGCGCGTGCAGGCGACAAGGTTAGCCTTGTGCCGCAGTGGCTTCTGTCAGGTGCGCCGCACGAAGGGTTCGACGCGCTGGGCTGCGCGGATGAAGTTGACCATCACAAACACACCGATCGCGAACAGCACCGCCTGGAGGATGTGCGCCTCCGTTTCGCTGAGCCCGAACAGAATGGCGAGTGCCCAGCCGCCGGCGAACGCTGCGCCGAAGACTTCCGCGCCGATCAGGATCGCCGCCGAGATGACGGTGATGACGCTGGGCCAGACGATCTGGCGCGAGGTGGAAGCGGACGGTTGCGAGCTCATGTCAAAAGGGTCCCATTCGTGGGCGGCAATCTCTCTGAAAATGCCGGCCGCGGCAAGCGCCAAAGGCGCCAAAAAGCTCCGTCGCATGTTATAGTTTCGATGTATCCGCGTAACTGCAATATGTGCAGCAACGGGCAAAAGGCAAAAGCAGGACGCTCATGTCAGACACGCCTCAATCGCCGGCTTCCGGTTCAGTCTCCAGCCCGGACAACCCGCTGCTGAAGCCGTGGCAGACGCCTTTCCAGACCCCGCCATTCGGAGAGATCACGCCCGAACACTTCTTGCCGGCCTTCGAGCAGGCGTTCATCGATCATGCCGCCGAGGTCGCCGCCATCACTCATGATCCGTCGGCGCCGGACTTTGCCAATACCATCACCGCGCTGGAACGCTCCGGCAAGCTGCTCGCGAAGGTATCGGCGGTGTTCTACGACCTAGTGTCGGCGCACTCCAATCCGGCGCTGCTCGCGATCGACAAGGATATTTCCTTGCGGATGGCGCGGCACTGGAACCCGATCATGATGAACGCCGTGCTGTTCGGCCGCATCGCGCAAATACATGAGAATCGCACCACGCTCGCACTGACGCCGGAGCAGTTGCGCCTCCTGGAACGCACCTATACGCGCTTCCACCGGGCCGGCGCCGGCCTCGACGACACCGCCAAGGTGCGGATGGCCGAAATCAACGAACGGCTGGCCCATCTCGGCACCACCTTTAGCCACCATCTGCTCGGCGACGAGCAGGAATGGCTCCTGGAACTCGGCGAGGACGATCTCGACGGCCTTCCCGACAGCTTCGTCGCGGCTGCGCGTGCCGCTGCGGAGGAACGCGCGCTGCCCGGCAAGGCGATCGTGACCACATCGCGCTCCTCGATGGAGCCGTTCCTCAACAGTTCTAATCGACGCGACCTTCGTGAGAAGGTCTACAAGGCCTTCACCGCGCGCGGCAACAACGGCAACGCCAACGACAACAACGCGACCATCGTGGAGATCCTCGCGCTCCGCGAGGAGAGCGCAAACCTCCTGGGCTACCCGACCTTCGCCGTCTACCGTCTCGAGGACTCCATGGCCAAGACGCCGGAAGCCGCGCGCAGCCTGCTGGAGCGGGTCTGGAAACCGGCCCGGGCGCGGGCGCTCGCTGACCGCGATGCCCTGCAGGCCTTGATCGCCGAGGAAGGCGGCAACTTCACCCTCGCGCCGTGGGACTGGCGCTACTACGCCGAAAAGCTGCGGCAGATCCGCGCCGACTTCGACGACGCCGCGATCAAGCCGTATCTGACGCTGGAAGGCATGATTGCCGCTGCCTTCGACTGCGCGAATCGGCTGTTCGGGCTCACCTTCTTGGAGCGTAACGATATCCCGGTCTGGCATCCGGACGTGCGGGTCTGGGAGGTGAAGGATGCCTCGGGCAAGCATCAGGCGCTGTTCTATGGGGATTACTTCGCCCGCGCCTCGAAGCGGTCCGGCGCGTGGATGACGTCGCTGCGCGATCAGCAGAAGCTCGACGGCGAGGTCGCGCCGCTGGTGCTCAACATCTGCAACTTCGCCAAGGGCGCGGAGGGCCAGCCCGCACTGCTGTCGCCGGACGATGCGCGCACCCTGTTCCATGAGTTCGGCCATGGTCTGCATGGCATGCTGTCCAACGTGACCTATCCGTCGCTGTCGGGCACCAGCGTGTTTATTGATTTCGTCGAGCTGCCCTCGCAGCTTTACGAGCACTGGCAGGAGCAGCCGCAGGTGTTGCGGCAATTCGCAAAGCACTATCAGACCGGCGAGCCGTTGCCGGACGATCTGCTCAAGCGCTTCCTTGCGGCGCGACAATTCAACCAGGGCTTTGCCACCGTCGAATTCGTGGCTTCGGCACTGATAGACCTGGAGTTCCACAGCCAGCCGGCTTCGGCGGTTCGCGATGTCGGGGCTTTCGAGCGCACCGAGCTGGAGAAGATCGGCATGCCCGCCGAGATTTCACTGCGGCACCGGCCGACCCAGTTCGGCCACATCTTTTCCGGCGATCATTACGCGGCCGGCTATTACAGCTACATGTGGTCGGAAGTGATGGACGCCGATGCCTTCGGAGCCTTCGAGGAGACCGGCGACATCTTCGATCCGGCCACCGCGAAGCGGCTGCACGATGACATCTATTCGTCGGGCGGTTCGCGCGATCCGGAAGAAGCCTATGTCGCTTTCCGCGGCCGCAAGCCGGAAGCCGACGCGCTGTTGCGCCGTCGCGGACTACTGGAAACGCCGCAGGCGGCGTAGGGCGCTTCAAATCTTGCCGAAACTCATCGTCGGGCACCGCAACGTGGATGGCCGAGGTCGGGCTGGCGTTTGAGCTGGACTCTTAAGGCAGCCAGTGCCGGACTGCAGGCAGGAAGAAGATTACCGTGTTGATCGCAAAACCGACACCCCAGAGGATCGACCGCAGCGTCGGTCGGTCGCCGATATAGGTCAGGACGTAAGCGGCGCGGACGATCAGGAACAGGATCGCCAGCTCGTCGATCAAATGCTGGGGCGAGGCGCGAAATTCCGCGAGCAGCACGGCGACCGCGAAAAACGGAAAGGCCTCGATGCCGTTCAGATGCGCCCCGAGCGCGCGGCCGCGCAGCGGATCGTCGTAGAAAACGGGATCGCGCGGGCGAGCGTTGTCGAAGCCGGGAGACCCCAGCGCCTTGAATGGCACGATCGTCAGCAGGTACAGAATGACCGCCCCGAAGACACACCATTCGGCGACCGTCATGCCAACCCCCTTCGCGGTCAATTTCGGAACAGTATCGGCAGATGCGCGGGCTTGACAAGAACGGGCAGGCGCGCGAATCCAGACAGCATGACGGTCGTTATTCCTATCGGGAAGGCCAAGACCGCGGCGGGTGCGCCGCGGGAGCGCGTCGGCGTTTTGCTGGTCAATCTCGGCACGCCTGACACCGCTGATGCGCGCGGCTTGCGGGTCTATCTGAAGGAATTTCTGTCCGATCCGCGCGTCATCGAGAAGCAGGGTCTGGTCTGGAAGTTGGCGCTGAATGGCGTCATTCTGAATACCCGCCCGCGCCGCAAGGCCCGCGACTACCTGAAGATCTGGAACACCGAGAAGAACGAGTCGCCGCTCAAGACCATCACGCGCGCGCAGTCCGACAAGCTTGCGGCTGCGATCGCGGATCACGATCATGTTGTCGTGGATTGGGCGATGCGTTATGGCAACCCGTCGATGCGCTCGCGCATCGCGGCGCTGATGGCACAGGGCTGTGACCGGCTGCTTGTGGTGCCCCTTTATCCGCAATATTCAGCCGCGACGACGGCAACCGTATGCGACGAGGCATTTCGCGTGTTGGGCGAGATGCGCGCGCAGCCGACACTGCGAGTGACGCCGCCATACTACGACGATCCCGATTATGTCGACGCGCTGGCGGTTTCGATCGAGACGCATCTCGCATCGCTCTCGTTCACGCCCGAGATTATCATGGCGTCATTCCACGGAATGCCGCAGTCGTATGTCGACAAGGGCGATCCTTACCAGGCGCAATGCGTGGCGACCACCGAGGCCCTGCGCAAGCGCATGGGGCTTGATGCGAAAAAGCTAATGCTGACGTTCCAGTCGCGTTTCGGCTTCGATCAATGGCTGCAGCCCTACACCGACAAGACTGTCGAGAAGCTGGCGAAGGACGGCGTCAAGCGTATCGCCATCGTCACGCCCGGCTTCTCCGCCGATTGTCTGGAGACGCTGGAGGAAATCGCGCAGGAGAATGCGGAAATCTTCCGCCATAACGGCGGCGAGGAGTTCAGTGCGATTCCGTGCCTGAACGACAGCGATCCCGGCATGGATGTCATCCGGAAGATGGTGCTGCGCGAGCTTCAGGGCTGGATTTAGGCGCGGCGCTAGTCAGGTCTGAGCAAAGCGCGGTCCGACCACAAACGCCGCGCCGAACCCGGAATCCAGTATTCACGGATTCTCTTCGCGTTATTGGATTCCCGACAGCCGCTGACGCGGCTTCGGCAATGACGAAGAGGGTGTTCGGCCTGCCGCGCCCTCGCTTTCCGCCAATCGAACCTTACATCTTTCGGTAGCGACCAACCGGGGGTTCACCGCTTTGCACTCGCGCGGGGCACGCCTCGCATTCCAGATGGACTGCGCCCCGCAGGGAGATTTTCATGACCGGGTTCGATATTTTTGCGATTGTCTTCGTGGCGCTCGTGATCCTGACGCTGTTAGCCGGCGTCAAGACCGTGCCGCAGGGTTACGACTGGACCATCGAACGGTTCGGCAAGTACACGCGGACGCTCGATCCCGGTCTCAATCTCATTGTTCCCTATATCGACCGGGTCGGGCGCAAGATGAACATGATGGAGCAGGTGATCGACATTCCCAAGCAGGAGGTCATCACCAAGGACAACGCGACTGTCAGCGTGGACGGCGTTGCCTTCTACCAGGTGTTCGATGCCGCCAAGGCGAGCTACGAGGTGGCGAACCTCCACCAGGCCATCGTGACGTTGACCATGACCAACATCCGCTCGGTGATGGGCTCCATGGATCTCGACCAGGTGCTGTCGCATCGCGACGAGATCAATGAGCGGCTGCTGCGCGTGGTCGACGCCGCGGTGTCTCCGTGGGGGCTCAAGGTCAACCGCATCGAAATCAAGGACATCGTGCCGCCGGCCGATCTCGTGCAGGCGATGGGCCGGCAGATGAAGGCGGAGCGCGAGAAGCGCGCCGACATTCTTCAGGCTGAAGGCCAGCGCCAGTCGGCGATTCTCAAGGCCGAGGGCCAGAAGCAGTCGCAGATTCTCGAGGCCGAAGGCCGTAAAGAAGCCGCCTTCCGCGATGCCGAGGCGCGCGAGCGGTCGGCGGAAGCCGAGGCTCAGGCGACGCGGATGGTGAGTGAGGCGATCGCCAAGGGCGATGTGGCATCGCTCAATTACTTCATCGCCGACAAGTACATCAAGGCGTTCGGTCAGCTTGCCAATTCGCCAAACCAGAAGGTTGTGATGCTGCCGATAGAAGCGACCAGCATGCTGGCGTCATTGGCCGGCATCGGCGAAATCGCCAAGGCCACCTTCGGCGAGAGCGCGGCGGCCGCTGCGGTGGCCACCCGGCGGGGAGCGGTGCCGAATGCGGGCGCGCCGGTGCCGCCGCCGCCCCAGTCGCAGAGGTAGGATCAGGGAGCGTTTTATGGCTGACATGTTCGCGTCGCTGGGAACCTGGAACTGGCTCATCTTCGGCCTTATCCTGATGGGGCTCGAATTGCTGGCGCCGGGTGTGTTCCTGTTCTGGCTCGGACTCGCCGCGTTCCTGGTCGGCACGCTGTCGTTCGTCATTGATCCGACCTGGCAAATGCAGATTTTGATGTTTGCCGTGTTCGCTGTCGCGGCGGTGCCGCTGTGGCGCCGCGTGGCGCGGGCGAAGCCGGGCGCCAGCAACAGCCCGTTTCTCAACAAGCGCGCCGATGCGCTGGTCGGGCGCGTGTTCACGCTGGAGAAGCCGATCGTCGACGGCACCGGCACGGTGCGGATCGACGACACCATCTGGCGGGTGGCGGGGCCGGATGCGCCGGCGGGCAGCCGGGTGAAGGTCGTGAAGGCCGACGGCGCGAGCCTCACGGTGGCTGTGGCGTAGCAGTCCGGCCGCTCGCGGGCCGAACGATGCGCGCAAATGGTTATACCACGCCGGCGCGCAGCAGGTCGTGCAGATGCACGATGCCGACCGGCTTCTTCCCGTCGGTCACGATCAGCGCCGTGATCTTCGACGAGTTGAGGATTGCCAGCACCTCGCTGGCCAGAAGGTCGCGTCCGATCGTCTTTGGATTTCTGGTCATGACATCGTCGACGCTGGCGGTCATCAGGTCGGGGCGCATGTGACGGCGCAGGTCGCCGTCGGTGACGATGCCGACGATGTGCCCATGGCCGTCGATGACGCCGACGCAACCGAACCCCTTCGATGTCATCTCGACCAGCGCATCGGACATTTTGGTGCCGAGCGGCTTCAGCGGGACAGCGTCGCCGCTGTGCATCAGGTCACGCGTGTATTTCAGCAGCGCGCCGAGTTTGCCGCCCGGATGCAGAACGCCGAAGTCGACCGAGGTGAAGCCGCGGCCTTCCAGCAATGCGATAGCGAGTGCATCGCCCAGCGCCAGTTGCATCAGCGACGACGTCGTCGGCGCAAGATTGTGCGGGCAAGCCTCGCGCGCCTTCGGCAGCACCAGCGCGACATCGGCGGCGGTGCCCAGCGTTGAGTCGTGCTCCGCGGTCATGGCGATCAGGGCGATACGAAAGCGCTTGGCATAGGTGATGAGGTTTTTCATCTCCGGCTGTTCGCCGGACCACGACAGTGCCATGATGACATCGTCGGCGGTGATCATGCCGAGATCGCCATGACTGGCTTCCGTTGCATGGACGAAAAACGCCGGCGTGCCGGTCGACGCGAAGGTCGCTGCGATCTTGCGGCCGATGTGGCCGGACTTGCCGAGACCGGTGATGATCAGCCGCCCCTTGGCGTTGCGGATCATGTCGGCGGCAGCGACGAATGCAGGACCGAGATCGGATTTGAGCGCTGCAGCGAGCGCAGTCACGCCGCCGGCCTCCGTCTCGAACGTTCGCAACGCGGACTCGATCGCCGCGTTCGCCTGATCGGTCATGGCGGATGTCACCGTCCCTGATTTTACTGAGGTCATGCCTGGTTCCGTGATGGGACGGAGAACGCCGTTCCGGTCATTTGCCCGTGCTTAGCACGGCTGCTCCTGCGATGCAGCCAGCGCATTCTCAACGGCCCATTAACCATACTTGTTTTAACTCCATTAACGATAAGGTCCGCCGCGCCTCCGGCGAGCTTTTGTAAATATATGTTTCTGCTGGAGTTTTCTGATCGTGACTTGGGGTCCACCGAGGGGCCGCCGGCAGCGCGCTTCGACATGGCGCGCGGCTCTGGCCTGCCTTGCCCTCATGGCTCCGGGATGCTCGGTCGCGGAGGCGCAAACACTCACCCGCGATCTCATGAACCCGGCTCGTGGCGGATTTTTTCAGCCGCAGAATTCTGACCTGCGCCGGACCAGTGATACCGGTGGCGATGATGCCGAGTCGACCTCGTCGATAGCAGCCCCGTCGCGCATCGGCAGAATCCCCACCTACGGCGTGCCCGCGGCAGAAGGTGCCGGCGACACCGGTTATGACTCGCTCAATCGCCGTCGCAAGAAGCCAAAACCCTATCCCGGCACACGGAAACCGAAACAGCCGCCGGGGCCGGGCAATTTCGTCGCTGTTCCGCCGCCGCCGCCATTGTCAGTCCCGCCCTCATCAACCGCGAACAAGACGCCAGTCGCACCGGCGATGGCGGGGAGGGTGGAAGGACAGCCCGCGCGCCGCCGCCTAAAGCGCGATGACGATCCGTTCGGCGCCGTGGGCAATTATGTCGGCAGCTTCCTCGTCAAGTCAGCGGTCGAGCTATGGGGCGGCTACGACACCAATCCCGGCCGGTTCAGCAAGCCGGAGGGCTCGGCGTTCTACATGGTATCGCCCGAATTTGTCGCCGCATCCAATTGGGAGCGCCACTCTGTCATCGTCGATCTGCGCGGATCGTTCACCGGGTATGGCAGAACATTTCCGCCTAGCGTCGATAACTCCGGTCAGCCGATCGTGTCGCCCGTACCGACGAACGTGGATCGGCCGGATTTCACCGGCAAGGTCGATGGACGTCTCGACGTGACGCACGATACCCGCATCAATTCGGAGCTGCGGTTGCGGATCGGCACCGACAATCCGGGCAGTCCCAATATCCAGGCTGGCCTCGAGAGGTATCCGCTCTATGCGACCACCGGCGGGACGGCTGGCATTGAGCACGACTTCAACCGGCTGCAAGTTTCGCTGAACGGGACCGTAGACCGCACGACCTATCAGAACTCGCAATTGACGGATGGCACGTCTACCACCAACGACGATCGCAACTTCAACCAGTATGGCGGCGTGGCGCGCGTGAGCTACGATCTGCTGCCCGGCGTCAAGCCGTTCGGTGAGGTTGAGGCCGACACCCGCGTTCACGACACGCGGCTCGATCGCAGCGGTTTCCAGCGCGATTCCAATGGCGGTTACGCCAAGGTCGGGACCAGCTTTGAGCTGACGCGTCTGTTGATAGGCGAGGCCTCCATCGGCTATGCGGCGCGGAACTACGTCGATCCACGTCTCAACAATCTGACCGGTCTGCTCACCAGCGCGTCGCTGGTATGGTCGGCGACGCCGCTGACTACGGCGAAGTTCATCTCGATCACGTCGATCGACGAATCCACGCTGGTCGACGTCTCCGGTGTCTTGACGCGCACCTATACCTTCGAGATCGATCACGATTTCCGCCGCTGGCTGACCGCGATCGGCAGGTTCACCTACGGCACGCAGGATTATCAGGGTTCAACCCGCTCCGACGAAATCTACTCGCTTTCCGGCGATCTCGTTTACAAGCTGACCCGCGAATTCCAGATCAAGGCGCAGGTGCGCCGCGATATTCTGAGTTCGAACATTCCCGGCGCAAGTTCGGCGTCGACGGTTGTAATGCTCGGCGTCCGTTTGCAGCGCTAGATTATAGCGTTTTCGAGCGAAGTGGGTACCGGTTCGCGTGAAGAAAACGCGTCAAATCAAAATCATAGAGATCGCTTTCATTCCGTCAGAAGCGGAAAGGCTCCGTGTTGGAGTCCGTCATGCGAGCCGCGATAACGCCCGGCGATGCTCGTGCATCAACAAAAACGCGCGATAGCGTTGGTCGAAGAAATCGCGCGCCGCGGGAGCTGGCTGCACGGTTCGGCCGATGCGGGTCATCGCCGTCGCGGCCGCCGTAACCGATGGATAAAGCCCGCAGCCGGCGGCGGCGACACATGCGGTTCCCAGCAGCACGCCGTCCGGTTGTTCGGGCAGGGATACCGCGACACCGGCGGCGTCGGCGTAGAGCTGGACCAGCAGCGGGCTCGCCGCATGGCCTCCGGTCAACCGGATTTTGTCAATGGCGTAACCAGCGTCGTTGAGGGCATCAATGATGTGTCGCGTTCCGAGCGCGATGCCGATCGCAGTCGCGAAATAAAGCCGGGTCAGCGAGTCCGCTGACGCGTCGAGACGCAGCCCGTGGATCACGCCGACGGAATCGGGATCGGCGAGTGGCGAACGGTTGCCGTGAAAGTCCGGCAGCACATGCAGGTTCTCGACGAATGCTAAACCGTCGGCGGCCAGTGATGCCTCGATCCGGGCCGCCATCACGGCGTGCCGGTCCGCACCAAGCGATTGTCCCTCCGCGTGGAGGTCGAGAATGTGATCGAGCAACGAGCCGGTGGCGGACTGGCCGGCCTCGTTCAGCCAGTGGCACGGGAGCATCGCGTTGTAATAGGGACCCCATATGCCGGGAATTTGCCTGGGATCCGGCGAGGCCGCCATGTGGCACGAGGATGTGCCGGCGATCATGGCGAGCGTCTCGTTGAGGCCGGTTGCGTCGAGGCCGCCGAGCACGCCGATGCCGCCAGCATGCGCGTCAATCACGCCGACGCCGACAACGCAGTCGCTGGGCAGACCAAGCTGGCTGGCGCTTTCAGTCGTCAGAGTACCAGCGCTTGTTCCGATCGGTTGCGTCGAGGCGGGAAGCGCTGCCCTGTCCTGCAAATCATCGAGCCCCACCCGCGACAGGAAATCGCTTTGCCAACCCGGCCGCTCGTGGGAGAGATAGGTCCATTTGCACGTCACCGTGCAAGTGGAGATCGCGGCGCAGCCCGTCGCCTTCCAAGCTAGGAAGTCGGTGAGGTCGAGCACGAGCCCATAGCGGCGCCACGCATCGGGGCAATGCCGCTTCAGCCAGAGCAACTTCGGAATTTCCATTTCCGGCGACATCACATTGCCGACGTGATCCAGCACGCGATGGCGGGTGGCGGTGATCTCATCGGCTTCCGCGGTGGCCCGATGGTCGGCCCACATGATCACGTTCCAGCGATCCTCGCCGGTCACGGAGGCTGTGACCGGGCGACCGGCGCGATCAAGGGTCACGAGCGAGCAGGTAGCGTCGAAGGCGATACCCTTGACCTCATCGCTAGCGATGTGTCCCGCCGCAACGGCTCCGCGCACCGCTTGGCAGACAGCGGTCCAGATTTCATCGGAACTGTGCTCGGCATGATCGGTTTGGGGATGGGCGGTCGCGAACGGAGCTGCGGCGCGCGCAAGCAGAACGCCGCGCTCGTCGAACACTCCGGCACGCGCGCTGCTCGATCCGACATCCACCGCGATCACAAGATCTGGCATGCAGTCATCTACCGATGAAACGTGGTTCGGAGCTATTCCGGCGTCGATCGAATCCGGCTCCAGCTTCTGTTTTGACACGTTTTCTTTGACCGAGCCGGTCTCCACTTGCTCGAAAACGCTATAACGGCGTGTGGGGGACAGGCGGCTCCGGCAGCACAACGCCAGCAGGCCGGCTGCTTGGGGCTTTCCGGAAGGAGAAATCTATTTGATTACTTCGCAGACCGTCAAATGATCAGGTGGGCGAAGGCTGCCGGCATGGGCCGACACGAGGCTCCACCACGCATCCAGCGATTCCCGGTCGCAGTGCAATTTGACGGTCATCCCGCCGGCGAATTTGATCCAGTCTGCAAAATGGTGGCTTGGCACCGCGATCACGACCGGAATATCGGCGCCGAGCGCGCGCTCGATCAGATGGACGAGGCCCTTGCCCTCGCGCTCCTGCCGGCCAAAACGGTTGACGATCAGGATGTCCGCACCCTCGTCGAGGATTCTTGCAATCCGTTCACCGGCGCCCGTCAGTTGTCCGAGGTCGAGCCGGCGCCCCGCCGAATAGGTGTCCATATTCTGGAACAGCCGAAGTTGTTCGCCGGTAGGGACCAGCGTCGCTGAAAGGCTTGCATCGGGGTGGTGGCGGCTAAGCTGAACGATACCCACGGCCCGGTGGCCGTTTGCGTTCAGACCGGAGGCGAATTCGCGCAGAACCTCGTCGGGATCCTGGCGCTCATCATAAACCAAAGCGGCAAGGTCGCATTGGGCGTCGAACATGATCCGCCTCCTTATCAAGGGCGCGGCGGCGCTTGCCGCGATTTTGCGCCCGGTCCGGAACGACCGAAGCCGCGTGTTTGGCTTTTCTATCCGTGCGGGCCCTTGAACGAGCCTTTGACGCTATAGCCTGATATATATCACGACAGGGAGGGTTAGGCCATAGCGCAGGCGACTGGCCGTGAAGACGAGCGAATAAATATCGGGACGCGTCCGGTTGCGCCGCCGGACTGCTCGACATCATGGCGCCTGGATCGACAAATCCTGGCGTTTTTTGCCGAAAAGCGGTCGCTTCGGTGCCGCGGCTTTGCCGCGTGGCCTGCTATCGTTCCGCGTTTCTTTTCGGGTGCCGGATGTCGTTTCGCAGCGCCTCGAGTTCTTTATGAACCGCGGTTGCGGCGTCGCGCTCGATCTTGCGATAGCGTGCGACCAGGGAGACCCCGAACGGGGTCAGGACCGCGCCGCCGCCATTCTTGCCGCCGGTTTGCCGCGCGACCGCCGCCTGCCGGCAGATGCGGTTTATTTCATCGACGAGATCCCAGGCGCGCTTGTAGGACATGTCCATGGCACGTCCGGCGGCCGAAATCGAACCGCAAGTATGGATGCTCTCGAGCAACTCGATTTTGCCCGGTCCAATACGGCCTTTTGCGTCGAGATCGATTCGCAAGCTCAATGACGGCATTGATTTGTTGGATGAAGCCTGCATGTCACGTCCGATGGTGTCTGGAAGCAGGAACTATACATCATTCAATGTCGAACGTCAGCTTTCCAATGATGCTATTCAGCGTACTCGCTTTCGAGAAGAGCGGGCGATACTCATCCGCGATCACCTTGCCGTGTTGGAAGCGATTCGTGCGTAAAAGGCTCGGCCGCGCCACCACCCCAGCCACCCGGAGAGCGGCGCTTTGATGCACCGGAGCGTTCGGTTCCGGCCAGGTCGCGCACGAGAGCTTCGATGCGATCGAGATCCCGTATATGCAGGTCCCGTTGAGGGTTTGGAAGGTTGATTCCCTCCTTGCGGAAGCGTTTGAGGATCTCAAGCCTGACCTCATTGGCGGCGCCGGCGTCGATGCCGATATGCGCGACGTGAAAGAACACCGTGAACTCCAGCGCGTCGGCGCCAAAATTGCCAAGAACGGCAAACGGCTCGGGTGACTTCAGCGCACGTGGATGGTGCGCGACGATATCGAGCAGGATTTCGATAACCTTGTCCGGGTCGGCATCATAGGAAGTGCCAACCGCCACCGACAGCCGGGCTGAATAGCTGCCGTGCATCCAGTTGACGACCTGTCCGCTGATCAGGTCTGCGTTCGGCACGATCACCGAGAGGTTGTCGTATGTCGCGATCTCCGTGGCGCGCACATTGATGCGTTTCACGACGCCCATGCGGGTGCCGACCTCGATGCGGTCTCCGACCTTGATTGGGCGCTCCACGAGGAGAATCAGACCGGAAACGAAGTTGTTGATGATGGATTGCAGTCCGAAGCCGATGCCGACCGACAGCGCGCCGGCGACGATGGCGACGTTTTGCAGGTTGAGGCCGACGTACGACAGCGCGACCAGGCTGGCGAGAATGACACCCGCATAACCCGCGCCGGTGCCGATCGAACTGCGAACGCCGACATCGAGATTGGTTTCGGGCAGGAAACGCTCCTCAAGCCATCGCTTGAGCGCGCGCGTGGCGACGACACCGATGATGAGAACAGCTACCGCGCCGAGAATCGCGGACGGCGAAATGGTGATGTTGCCGATCTGAAAGCTGAAGAATGCCGAAGACATTGACGTGACAACGTCGTCGGAGCGGATCCCCCATGTCGTGAGCACCACGAAGGCCGTCAACCCGATCAGGGACAGTTGGATGAGGCCGCCGAGCACCGCGGCGATCTGCCGGACCGCGCTGCTCCCGAGACCCGCGGTTTGCCGCAGAAGACGGCCGATCGCGCCATGAAAGGCGAACGTCGTTTTGATGAGAACCGCAGCGAACCGGCTCAGCAGCACGTAGCTCATCAGCGCGGCGACCAGCACCACCATTTCAATGGTGACAAACCGGGCAAACGCGACATACCCCCCGAGCGGTCCGAGGACGGCGGCCGTGGCCATCACCCAGCCCACGGGAATCAGCAAGCGCCACGCGGATCTATTCGCGGAAGAAGGTGTGGTGGTTTCGTCGTCAGCTTCGGTGGCAGCCGCAACGCGAAGCGCGCCCATGAAGAGGAGCGCCTTCGCAATGGCAATCATGCCCTGACTTGCTATCGAAAGTTCGACGGGGGCTGCAATCGCGAGGTTTATGGCGTCCACAAACACGCCGAATGCGATGACCATGGCGAGCAGGACCGAGAAGGATATCATCCCGTCGGCCGCGGCATTGTCGAGTTCGATCAGACGCCAGGTCGGACGACCCGGTGCAAGGACTGCAATCGTCAGGCGGACAAAGAAGAAGGCAAAGGTGATGCCCAGGAACAAGGCACGAACGATGGGATTTACGTCGTCGGGTAGAACCCCGAGCATCATGAGCGCCTGGTAGAGCACGAGCAGTGCGACGGCCGTGAGCGTGGTGTCGGCAAGGACAATGACGGCGGCGGAACCGGTCTTCCGCAGCGGGCTGGGATTGGCAATCTCGGGATCGCGTTTTGTCCAGCGTGACCACCAGCGCCGCCCCGGGGACAAAAAGAACCCAAGCACCACGATGGCTGCGATAACGAAGCCGGATGCGGCGCGAAGCGGCTGTGACGCCAGCACCCGGCCCCATTTGGAGACGAGCTCGACGAAGTGGCCGGCGGCGATCGGAACGGCGGTTGCGGCCGTGATCCAGAAAGTGGGATTGACCAGGCTCGCCGAGCGCTGCAGCACGGAATCGTTGAATATCGCGCGCCGTCGATCCGAGATCGCGTCGATTGTTTGCTGAGCCCGTACGTTGATGAGCTTGGCCTGCTGAATAATGCCCTGACGGGCGGCGGTTTCCGCCACCAGTTTGGCGCGCTCGAGCTTTACGTCGTCCGACGGTGGAGCGGTCGCTTCCGGATTTGGCGCGAGTTCGGCGGCCCGCGCGGTCGCCGCTTCGAGCCGAGGCGTCATTCCCGATATCAGGTCGCGCGCTTCGCTCTGCGTCGCTGCGGCGCGACTCCGGAGACCGTTCAACACGGCATCGTCGATCACGCGGGAGCGCAGCGCCGCCTCGACCTGATCAAGCGTCTGCTTCCAGCCGTCGAGTTTCGACTGTGCCCGAGGAAACTGCGGCGCCGGTACGGACGGCAGATCTTCAGCCGGGGCGGCCGCCGGGGGCGCGGCGGCCGGGTTCGCCGGTTTGGCAGTCCCGGGCGCAGGCGTCCCGGCGTGCAACGGCATCCATGATAAAAACACGATGAAGAAAATTGCCGCGCGGATTGTCTTCATGACTCTCTTGCCTACCGAACAGTGCAGGAATTGACGATGCAGCCTTCCAGAACGGAATGGCGGAGCCGGCCGTGACGGTTTCCGCTGCTGCCGGTTATGCGATGCGCGTGAGGGCGCGCTGTGATTCTCCGAAATGATAGGCAGAATTCCGCCTATTGTATGCCGCGCGCGGATACCTTATGTCTAAGACATTGATATTATGTGCATATTTATTGATTTTGGCGTCTGAGTGATCCATCTCACAGTGTCCTCGCTGTCGATGATCCAGGGTGCGGCATCGACCACGGCCGCGGAGTTCACGGCCAGCCTGAGGAGCTTCAGATGACCGTCGTTTGGATCGAAACCGTCCGTCAGATCGCCGCGACCCTGGCTGTCGCGATCTCCGTCATAGCGTTGGCCACCCCAAGCTTTGCCTTCACCGCCGAAGCGCAACGGCAGTGCACCGGCGACGCGTTCCGCCTGTGCAGCTCCGAAATTCCGAACATCAGCCGGATTACCGCCTGCATGGTCAAGAACCGCTCCAGCCTCAGCTCGGGCTGCCGCGTCGAACTCGACAAGGGTCTGGCTGCGAAATCGCACAGAGTTGCCGAGCAGTAAACGGCCTCTGCCTTGTGCGGATTGCCATCAGTTGGTGATCCTCGTCATACTCGCTTATAATTGGAGAGTGCGAAGGTCGCTGCATTGTCTCGGCAATGCAGATCAAGCGAATTTCAGGGGATTCTCAAATGGCAGGTATCGGTTCCAGCCCGCCTGCGAATCCGTCGTCAGAACCGGATCCGAACGATAGCGCATATGCCGCGATGATGGCGGGCGCGCGGGCGCTTGTGCCGGAATTGCGAGACCGGGTTGCCAGAACCGAGGAGTTGCGGCGGTTGCCGCCGGAGACCGAGCAGGATTTTCATGCGGCCGGGTTGTTCAGGATCTTGCAGCCGGTGCGGGTCGGTGGCTCGGAATTCGACTATGTCGCTCTCGTCGACTGCGCGGCGGCGATTGCCATGGCCGACGCATCCGCGGCCTGGACGTTGGCCAACCTTGCGAGCCATCACTGGATGCTCGGCATGTTCGACAGGCGGGCGCAGGATGTCGTCTGGACCAATGCGAACACGTTGATCGCGTCGTCCTTCGTGTTTCCTTCCGGCCGCGCCAGGAAAGTCGAGGGCGGGTACCGGCTGCAAGGCCACTGGCCGTTTTCCTCCGGGGTGGATTGCTGCTCGTGGAACATGCTCGCGGGGATCGTTTCAACCGACGATGAAGCCGATGGCATCGAGTACAGGATTTTTCTGATTCCCCGTAAAGATTACCGGATCATCGACATGTGGAACGCCGCCGGCTTGAAAGGAACAGGCTCGAACGACGTCGCTGTCGACGATGTCTTCGTCGATGACTGGATGACGCTGGCCGTCGCGGACATCGCCGGCGGTCCGTCGCCCGGAAGCGTTGTGAATCCGAACCCCCTTTATGCGCTGCCGGTATTTGCGCTGTTTCCCTTCGTGCTGTCAGGTGTGGCGCTCGGTAACGCCCGTGGCTGCCTCGATGACTACATCGAGGTCGCACGCCACCGCGCAACCACCTATGGCCGCGCCAAGCTCGGCGATCTTCAGTCCACGCAGATCAAGATTGCCGAAGCGTCCGCGAAGATTGACGCCGCGCGCCTCATCATGCGCTCGACCTGCATCAAGGCGATGCGTGATGCGCGGCGCGGGCTTGTCCCCGACATGGCGGTCAAAACCGCGTGGCGGCGCGATGGCGCCTATGCGGTGAACCTGTGTACCGAGGCGGTGTCGTTGCTGTTTGCAGCGAGCGGGGCGCGCGGGTTGTTTTCCGGCGCACCGCTCCAGCGGCAGTTCCGTGATGCGAACGCGATCAATTCCCATATTGCGTTCAGCTTCGATGCAGCGGGCACGGATTACGGCCGGGTCGCGCTCGGTCTGCCGTCTCAAAATCTGACGCTGTGAGGTTGTCAGATGGCAGGCGGTCCTGAATTCCCCGGTACGCCGGATCCGGCCAACGAACTGGCGAGCGACCAGTCGTCCCTCGATCCGCGCGACTTCCGCAATGCGCTCGGCTCCCATCCGACCGGCGTTACCATCATCACGGCTGCCGACGATGCCGGAAAGCCTCACGGGCTGACCTGCAACTCGTTCGCGTCGGTCTCGCTGAATCCGCCGCTCGTGCTCTGGAGTCTGGTGGTCTATTCCCGGAACATGAGCGTATTCCAGAACGCCAGCCACTTCTCGGTCAATGTGCTCGGCGTGTCGCAGAAGGCGCTGGCGGTCAAATTTGCGACGCCGTCGAGCCGCAAGTTCGAAGGGGTCGATTGGACGCCGGGTCTCGGCGGCGCTCCGCTGCTGTCGGGCAGCGTTGCGAATTTTCAATGCCGAACCGTCGATCGCTATTACGGCGGAGACCACATCATTTTCCTCGGCGCAGTGGAGTCCTATAGCTACAATCGGGATGAAGCACTGTTGTTTGCCCGCGGCAAATATGGCCGCTTTGTTGGCGAATGATTCAATAGCGTTGAGAGCACCATCGATTTGAGAGCACCGTGGCTGATCCGATTCTGATCCTTGGAATCCCCCTCGATTTTATCCTCTTTGGGTTTGTTCTGCTCGGCATTGCGCTGTTTCACCGGCATACGCTCGCGATCGCATTGATCGGTCTAGCCGTGATCATCAGCTACAAGATCGGCTTTACCGGATTCAAGTCTGGCACCGGGGTAGCCGGTCTTGGCCACCACATGGAGCACGAGTGGGTTACGCTGGCTAACCTGTTTCTGCTGCTGATGGGATTTGCCATCCTGTCGCGACACTTCGAGGAGAGCCGGATTCCGGATGAGATGCCGGCCCTGCTGCCCGATGACTGGAAAGGCGGGGTGGTCCTTCTCGTCATTGTTTTCGTACTGTCGAGCTTCCTCGATAATATCGCGGGAGCACTGATCGGCGGCACGGTGGCGCGCTACGTCTTTCAGGGAAAGGTCCACATCGGCTATCTGGCCGCGATCGTCGCGGCCTCCAATGCCGGCGGTTCCGGGAGCGTGGTCGGCGATACGACGACGACGATGATGTGGATCGACGGCGTCAGCCCGCTCAGTGTCCTGGAAGCTTATGTCGCGGCTGTCGTCGCGTTCGTGATTTTTGCGATACCGGCCGCGATGCAGCAGCATCGCTTTTCGCCGATCGTGAAAAAGCCGCCGAGCGGGTTGCGCGTGGATGGTGCGCGAGTCTTCATCGTCGCGGCCATCCTGATCGCGGCATTGGTTGCAAACGTGACCGCGAACCTGAAATTTCCGGCGCTGCTCGACACGCTCCCTGTTCTCGGGCTTGCCGTCTGGGCAGCGATCTTGCTGACGGCGTTCTTGCGCGCGCCGGATTGGACCGTCATGCCCGAGACTTTCAAGGGGACGATCTTTCTTCTGGCGCTCGTGACCGCCGCCTCGATGATGCCGGTCGAGACATTGCCGGCTGCGTCGTGGCACACGGCACTCGGCCTCGGCTTTGTTTCGTCAGTCTTCGACAACATCCCGCTCACCGCGCTGGCACTCAAGCAGGGCGGCTATGACTGGGGATTTCTTGCTTATGCCGTCGGCTTCGGCGGTTCGATGGTGTGGTTCGGCTCCTCCGCGGGCGTGGCGCTGTCGAACATGTATCCCGAGGCAAAATCGGTGGGATTGTGGGTCAGAAACGGATGGCCCATCGCGGTCGCCTATGTTGTCGGTTTTTTCGTGATGCTGGCCGTCATCGGCTGGCATCCCGATCAGCCCCATTGAAGCGCCAACATGGACTAGACGTGAACGGGGAAGCGGACACGACCGGCACTTCCGAACACGCGCAGGTAGCGTTCGATCTCCGACGGCTCGCCGGTCGCCTTCTCGGGATTATCCGACAGTTTCACGGCCGGACGGCCGTTGACCGACGTCACCTTGCAGACGATCGAAATCGGATCGAGGTCGACGGTGCCGTCGGGTGAGCATCCCACGAAGTCGTTGGTCAGGTTGGTGCCCCAGCCGAAACTCACTCGAACGCGGCCAGCAAAGTGATGATACGTCTCCTCGATCGAATCGACGTCCATGCCGTCGGAAAACACCAGCAGCTTCTCCCGGGGATCGCGGCCCTTCTGTTTCCACCACTTGAGGATCTCTTCGCCCGCCGCGATCGGCGGCAGGCTGTCCGGGCGAAATCCGGTCCAGTCCGCCACCCATTCCGGCGCGTCCCGTAGAAAGGCCTGGGTGCCAAAGGCATCGGGCAGGGCGACCAGCAGATTGCCCCCATAGGTGTGTCGCCATTGGTCGAGGATGCGATAGGGCGCCCAGCGCAACGCGGCATCATCGTCGGCGAGCGCAGCCGCGACCATGGGCAGTTCATGGGCGTTGGTGCCGATGGCTTCGAGATCGTTGTCCATCGCGAGCAGAACGTTTGACGTGCCGGTGAAGGCGGATCCCAGTCCTTCCTTGGCGGCCTCGACGCACCAGCACTGCCAGAGAAAGCCGTGACGCCGCCGTGTTCCGAAGTCCGACAGCCACAAGTCATCCAGCTTGCGCAATCGTTCGACCTTGGCCCACAGCTTTGCCTTGGCGCGCGCATAAAGCACATCGAGCGCGAAACGGCCTTGACCCTTGGTCACTCGGCGCGATCGCAACTCGTTGAGAATGGCGAGCGCCGGGATCTCCCACATGGTGGTGTGGGTCCACGGACCGTGGAAATGCAGCTCGTACTGGCCGTCGACCTTCCGCAATTCGTATTCGGGAAGCTGGAATGTCGTGAGCCAATCGATGAAGCCCGGCGAGAACATCTGGGTCTTGCCGTAGAAGGTGTTGCCTGCGAGCCAGATCAACTCGTTCTTGGTGAAGCGGATAGAGCGGGCGTGATCAAGCTGCGCGCGCAGTTCACCTTCGTCGATGACCTCGGCGAGGCGGACGTGGCGGCTGCGATTGATGACGGAAAACGTGACGTGCTCGTTGGGGTAGAACTCCCGGATCATCTGCAGCATGAGAATCTTGTAGAAATCCGTATCGAGCAGGCTGCGCACGATGGGATCGAGGCGCCAGCCGTGATTATAGGTTCGCGTCGCGATATCCGTAACGGTCATGTCCTTAAACTATAACGCAGACGAGGGTTTGCGAACAGTCCCGTCCTGCGGGACAGGAGAATTGACAGGGCCATCGCGGCGACATCTGCTACTATTCCGATTGCGCGGCCCGAGAGGTCGCGCGTCTTTTCCTTAAACGCAGTCTTGATTGTCGGGCAGGAGACATATGATGCGAAAACTTTTAACGGTACTGGCGGTGCTCGCCACCCTGAGCCTGACCAATTGCGGCTACAACGCCATTCAGTCGCAGGACGAGCAGATCAAGTCCGATTGGTCCGAAGTGGTCAATCAATACCAGCGCCGCGCCGACCTGGTGCCGAATCTCGTCAATTCGGTGAAGGGCTTTGCGCAACAGGAGAAGGACGTCCTGCTCGGCGTCACCAACGCGCGCGCCAAGGTCGGTAGCATCCAGGCGACGCCGGAAGTGCTCAACGATCCCGCGGCGTTTCAGAAATTCCAGGCCGCCCAGGGCGAACTCTCCAGCGCGCTGTCGCGCCTGTTGGTCGTCACCGAGAATTATCCGCAGCTCAAGTCGGATGCCCTGTTTCGCGATCTGATGAGCCAACTCGAAGGCACCGAGAACCGCATCACCGTGGCGCGCAACCGGTACATCAAGGCGGTGCAGGACTACAACGTGACCATCCGCTCGTTTCCTACCAACCTGACCGCGTTGGCGTTGGGTTACAAGACCAAGGCGAACTTCACGGTCGACAACGAGAAGGACATCTCGACCGCGCCTAAGGTCGATTTCAATCCGGCGCCGGCCGTGCCGTCGAAGTAGCCGGCGCAGCCGGTGGCGGTGATGCAAACTTTGAAGGCGGCGCTGCTGGCGCTGATGCTGTGCTGGATCAGCGCGGCATTCGCCGATGTCGCGGTGCCGCCTCTGACCGGGCGCGTGGTCGATCAGACCGCGACGCTGAGCAGCGATCAGACGGCGTCGCTCGAACAGGAACTGAAAGCGTTCGAGGACCGCAAGGGCAGTCAGGTCGCGGTGCTGATCGTGCCGACGACCGAGCCGGAAACGATCGAGCAGTATTCGATCCGCGTTGCCGAACAATGGAAGATTGGCCGCAAGAAGGTTGATGACGGCGCGATCCTCGTCGTCGCCAAAAACGACCGCAAGTTGCGGATCGAGGTGGGTTACGGCCTCGAGGGCGCGCTGACCGATGTCACCTCGAAACGTATCATCGACGAAGAGATCGTGCCGAAGTTCAGGAGCGGCGATTTTTCTGGCGGGATCTCCGCCGGTGTGGATCGCATGCTGCGCGTGATCGACGGCGAGCCCTTGCCCGCGCCGAAACCGCAGGGACAGTACGCGAACAATTTCAACGTCGACGATCTCTTCAATCCGTTTGTCATCGTTGGCGTTCTCGTTCTCGGCGGGATATTTCGCATGGTCTTGGGCCGGCTGATCGGCTCGGTGGCGGCTGGCGTGCTTGCCGGCGTCGCAACCTGGTTCTTCGTCGGCTCGCTGATAGTCGCTGCCATCGCGGCGGTGCTGGCGTTCGTCTTTACGGTAGTGGGCGACACCGTCGCTTCGACCGCGGGGCGGGGGCGCAGCGGCACCTGGATTGGCGGCGGCGGCGGAGGCGGATCGTTCTCGGGCAGCGATGGCGGGGGTTTTAGCGGCGGTGGCGGTAGCTTCGGCGGCGGCGGCGCATCGGGGAGCTGGTAGGCATGGGCATCGGGCGCATTGGCAAGCATCTGCTTGGGCATCGCTGGCGGGTGCGAAAGCATTTCCCGCCTGAAGCGATGGCCGCCATCGAAAAGGCGATCCGCGCCAGCGAGACGACCCATTCGGGGCAGGTGGTGTTTGCGGTGGAAGGAGCGCTCGACGGCATCCCCTTGTTCCGCAATCAGCCGGCGCGCGAGCGGGCGCTCGACGTGTTCGCGCATCTGAAAATCTGGGATACCGCGCGTAACAACGGCATCCTGATCTATCTGTTGCTCGCCGACCGTGATGTTGAGATCGTTGCCGATCGCGGCATTCACGCCAGGGTCGGCGCGGCGGTTTGGAAGACCATCTGTAACGCGATGGAGGCTGAGTTCAAGCAAGGCCGTTTCGAGGCCGGAGTTGTCAAAGGCATCGAAGCCGTCTCCCGGCAGCTTGCAGAACATTTCCCGAAGCAGGGGACCGGTTCGAACGAACTGCCGGACGCGCCGGTGGTGATTTGAGTTGATCGGCACTCAAAGCGTTCGCGGACAGCTGTCCGCCGACGCGATGCTCGCCGGCTTGGGCTGGCGCTTGGGCGGCCTTGGTTAAGCCGTTTTGTCGGTCGGAAAAAATCCTAAAATTTCCGTAATGGTCCCCAAGGTAACGATTCCGCAAGCAATGAAGTTACCAAATGGTCAACCTGTAGTGGAGGTTTTTAACGTGAGCGACCATTCGTCTGATCGGAATAGTGCCCTCGACAAACTCGCCGGGATGGACATGGCGTCGAGCACCAGATCTCCAGAGCTTGCGCCGGAGCAGGAATTATCCGCGCCGCCTCCCGACGACATCAAGCCCGAGGCGCCGAAGATGGAAGCACCGCGGATCGAGCCCGTTGAGACTGAAACTCCGAATGCGGAATTACCCTTGATCGAGCCAAAGACTGAGGTTGAAGCTCCGAAGGTAGAAGCGCCCAGGGTGGAGGCCGAGACTCCGAAGGTGGACGTGCCCTGGATCGAGCCGAAGATTGAAGCCGAGGCTTCGAGAGTGGAAGCACCGCGGATCGAGCCCGAGATCAAGGCCGAGTCTCCGAGCGCAGAAGCACCATTGATCGAGCCCAAGGTTGAGGTTGAAGCTCCGAAGATAGAAGCACCCCGGATCGCGCCCAGAATTGAGGCTGAAGCTCCGAAGGCTGACGCGTTGCGAGAAACCGGCAAGATCGTGATGGTGGCGCCGTCACGCGACAAGTCATGGGATCGCTCGACCATCGACCGGGGCAGGGCGGCAGCCAGCGGCACGCAGGCGTCAAGCCGGTTCGGCAAGCGGCGTCTCGCCGCAATTGCGGCGATCGCGGTCTTGGCCGCGATCACCGGGGCGATCGGCGGTTCACTCGCGACGTCGGGCCGCGGCCACAGCGTTGCAAGTGAACAGTCCTCGGCGATGGCGAGCCAAACCCAGGCATTGGAGGCCACGATCAAGCAGCTCGAGTCTGAGGTTGCCACGCTGAAGACGGGCATCGCTCGCTCGGCGAAGGGCGACGCCGGCCAGTTCGCCAAGGTCAACGATCGCCTGGACAAGGTTGAAAAGGCGCATGCCGAGTCTGCGGCCAAGCTAACCAAGCTCAATGAGACGCTGGACAAGCAGCATGTGGCCGTCGCGCCGGTGGCATCTCCAACGACTGCCGCGGCTAACGTGACAGGGTCGATTCCAACTACCGCTGCCGCTGCCGCGCAGGTGCCACTGCCGGCGCCGAAGCCAGCAGCAGCGCGTCTGCCCTCGGTCGAGGGTTGGGTATTGCGCGACGTCGCCAATGGCGGTGCAGTGATCGAAGGGCGCAGCGGCATCTACGAGGTGTACACTGGCGATCCGGTGCCCGGGCTTGGCCGCGTCGATGCGATCCGCAAGCAGGACGGTCGCTGGGTCGTCGTCACCAGCAGAGGTCTGGTCGTTGCGCGCTGACGTCGGTCCGCGGCCTCGCGACCGGATAGAGCGCGGCGGAACTATTCCGTCCGTCGGGATTTGATGGCGCGACCATACATTTCCGCAGGGTGGCGATGAGCGAGCCGGAGCAGAGCGAAAAGGAGCGCAATCGCGAGATTGCTCAAAACGAGAGCGCCCGCGGAGCGGTCAGCGCAGTGCGCCTCAGTTCATGGGCTATCGGCATTGCCGTCATTCTGGGCCTGATCGCGCTCGGCCTCGCGTCGCCGTGGTTGGGGCGCTAGTTTTGGTTTGACGCGTTTTCTTCACGCGAACCGGTATCCACTTCGCTCGAAAACGCTATAGAGGGCCACTCGTCATTCCCCGATGCGGGATTGCGCATCCGGGAATGTCGTTGACTATCCTTCTTCGGTCATCAATGCGGCGTTGCCTCCGGCTGCTGCGGTATTCACCGTCACGGTCTGCTCAATCGCGAAACGGGTGAGATAGTGTGGGCCGCCGGCCTTGGGACCGGTTCCCGATAGGCCGTGACCACCGAACGGCTGCACGCCGACCACGGCGCCGATCATGCTCCGGTTGACGTAGACGTTACCGACCTGGAGGCGGTCCACGATCGCCTCGACCGTGTCGTCGATGCGGGAGTGGATGCCGAGCGTCAGGCCGTAGCCGGTATCGGCAATGGACCGCAGAACGGCATCGAGGCCCGAGGTGCGGTAACGCACGACGTGGAGGATCGGTCCGAACACCTCTTCGGTCAGTTGCCGGGCGTCGGTCAGTTCAAAGATATGCGGCGCGACGAAATTGCCGGACGCGGGCGCAAGCCCGGCGAAATGCACGCGGGCCTCGCGAGTCATGCGCGCGATATGCGCATCGAGTCGATCCTTTGCCTCGCGATCGATCACCGGGCCGACATGGGTGGCGGGATCGGACG
The DNA here is from genome assembly GCF_051912485.1 of Nitrobacter sp. JJSN. Taxonomy (GTDB): domain Bacteria; phylum Pseudomonadota; class Alphaproteobacteria; order Rhizobiales; family Xanthobacteraceae; genus Nitrobacter. The sequence continues at coordinate 183,010 of NZ_CP196822.1, forward strand.
GATCGCCGATCCTCAATTCGCGCGCGGCGCCTGCGATCATGTCGATCATCCGGTCGGCGACGTCATCCTGCACGAACAGCAGCCGCAGCGCCGAGCAGCGTTGTCCGGCAGAGCGGAACGCCGAGGTCACGACATCGTCGGCGACCTGCTCGGGCAGCGCGGTGGCGTCGGCGATCATGGCGTTGATGCCGCCGGTCTCGGCGATCAGTGGCACGATCGGGCCGTCCTTGGCGGCGAGTGTGCGGTTGATCGACCGCGCCACTTCTGTCGAGCCGGTGAAGACTACGCCGGCGAGATCGGGATGTGCGACAAGCGCAGCCCCAATGTGCCCATCGCCCTGGATCAGGTGAAGCGCCGTTTCCGGGATGCCTGCCTCGTGCAGCAAGCGCACGGCCTCAGCCGCGATTTGCGGCGTCTGCTCGGCGGGTTTCGCGACCACGGTATTTCCGGCCATCAGCGCCGCGGTCACCTGTCCGGTGAAGATCGCCAGCGGAAAATTCCATGGCGAGATCGCGGCAAAGACGCCGCGCCCGCGCAGCCGCAGCGTGTTGCGCTCGCCGGTCGGCCCCGGCATCGGTTGCGCGTCGCCGAACAGCTTGCGGCCTTGTGCGGCGTAGTAGCGGCAGAAGTCGGCGGCTTCGCGGACTTCCGACACGGAATCATCCAGCGTCTTGCCGCCTTCGCGCTGCAGCCGCGCGATGAAATGCGCCGATCGTTGTTCCATCAAATCGGCCGCGCGCTCCAGGGCATCTGCCCGCACAGCTGCCGGCGTGTGGCTCCACGACGAAAAGCCGCCGCGTGCCGTAGCAACGGCACGGCTCATGTCCTCTGGGGTGCTGTCTTTCACGGTAACGTTGAAAGCTTTTTCGGCCGCGACGTCGGCAACCAGCCGGTTCAGCGCTGCGCGCTCGCCGAATTCGATGCCGCGCGAATTGATGCGCTCCGGCTGGAACAGATCGCGTGGCAACGGAATCTTCGCATACCCGCCGTTGTCGGCATTCCCGATGATATCGGCCGGTCTGCGCAGCAGCACATCCGCCGGTATATTGGGATCGGAGGCCGTTGCGACGAAAGAGGAGTTGGCTCCGTTCTCGATCAGGCGACGCACCAGATAGGCCAGCAGGTCGCGGTGACTGCCGACCGGCGCATAGATGCGGCAGGCGATGGCCGGGCGGTCCTTGGCGAGTTTGGCGTAGAGAGCCTCACCCATGCCGTGCAGGCGCTGGAATTCGTATCCGTCGTCGCCGTCGGTCAGTTCAAGAAGCGTGGCGACGGTGAGGGCATTGTGGGTCGCGAATTGCGGAAAGATTCGAGGCCGTAGCGTCAGCAGTTTTTTCGCGCAGGCGATGTAGTTCAGGTCGGTCATCGCCTTGCGGGTGAACACGGGATAGCCGTCGAGCCCGCGCTCCTGCGTGCGCTTGATCTCGGTGTCCCAGTACGCGCCTTTCACCAGACGGACCATCATCCGCCGGTTCAGGCGTCGCGCGAGGTCGTCGATATAGTCGATCACCGCGCAGGCGCGCTTCTGATACGCCTGAACGGCAAGACCAAAGCCGCTCCAGCCGGCGAGCGTGCGGTCGGCGGCGATAGCGGCAATCACGTCGAGCGACAGTTCCAGCCGGTCGGCTTCCTCCGCATCGACCGTGAAGTTGAGATCGCGCGCTTTGGCGCGCGTGGCGAGATCAATGACGCGCGGCACCAGTTCCGCCATCACCCGCTGTCGGCTTACCGCCTCAAAGCGCGGATGTAGCGCGGATAGCTTGACGGAAATGCCGGGACGGTCGGGCAGGGGCCTGTCGCCGGCGCCTTGGCCGATCGCCTCGATCGCGGCGGCGTAGGAGTTGAAATAGCGGTCCGCATCCGCGGCCGTGCGCGCGCCCTCACCGAGCATGTCAAAGGAGTAGCGGGCGTGTCCCGCCGAATGCGCGTGCGCCCGCTCCAGTGCCGCCTCGATGGTTTCGCCGAGCACGAAGTGACTGCCCATCAGCCGCATCGCCTGCCGCGTTGCCGCCCGCACCGCGGGAACGCCGAGCCGCTTGGTGAGCCGCCCGATGGTGCCCTGCGGCGTCTCGCCTGGCTGGATGACTCGGGCCGACAACCCGAGCGCCCAGGCGGACGCATTGACGAGGAAGGCGCTGGACCGGGTCTCGTGATGGATGAAGTCGCCTTGCCCGAGCTTGTCCTCGATGAACCGGTCCGCGGTCTCGGCATCGGGCACCCGCAGCAGTGCTTCGGCGAGCACCATCAGCGCGAGTCCTTCCCTGGTCGACAATGCGAACTCGCGCAGCATGTCCTCGACGCCGCCCAGCGGATCATCGTTCTGCCGGATGGCGTCGATCAGGCCACGCGCCGTGCGATCGACCCGTGCTTCCCGTTCGGGCGTCAGCCGTGCCTCGGCGAGCAGGCGCGCCGCCACTGCCCGGTCGTCCGAAGCGTAGGGGGCCGAAAACGGCGGCGGAAGCTGGGACGACATCGGCGATTCCTCGGCCTTCCGCAAACTGCCGTTTGAGAACGGTCATGTGGATCGCACATGCGCGACACGAATCTGAAACGCTGTTGCGGCCGTGCGACCCTTTCTCCAACCAAACAAGCTAAGCTCAATCCGGTATGGAGCCAATGGGGCCGCCGGTATCGGGAATTTTCATTGAGGTTTTGATGGCCGGCTTTCCAGATCGACCTGACAACGCGCGCGTGCGCCGCTTATCCCGTCTGTTTGCGGCGGGCACGATGCTGTTCATGGCGCAGACTATGGCGGGGGCGGCTGAACTCAGTCCCGGCATCGCGCAGCTTTATACCTCCGTCTCGATCTATCCGCCGAGCGCGAAGTCCATGACGGTCTGCTACGGCTTCGTCTGCCGCCGTCGGGAGCCTCTCGATTTCACGTCTGCCGATCGGGCTGCGCTGACCCGGATTCTGGCGACGGGCCGGTCATCGGCTGCCGCAGAGCGTCAGGCGGCCCAGAAGGCGGTGGTCTGGTTCGATCGCCGCATGGGACCGATCCTCGGAACCAACAAGCGTGTGGCGCGGGCCGATTTCCGCGCTGGCGATGACAGGCACAACTTCGATTGCTGGGACACGACGCGCAACGTCACCAGCCTGTTGCTGGTGCTGCAGGACTGGGGACTTCTCAAATTTCACACCGTGGGAAATCCGCATTATCGCGGTAATACGCTCGTGCTGCAGACCCCGCATAATACCGCGGTGCTGGTTGAGCGCGCCACGCATGTGGAATGGGTCGTTGACTTGTGGCCACGCGGCTACGCCCAACTACCCGACGTCATGACCGTGGATCGATGGGTCAAGGAAGATTAGGCCACGCGCTCCAGCGCGGCGTCGCCGCGTGGTTTGCCTATATTCGTCGCCGGCGGATCAGTCTGCGCGGATAGCGTAAACCTGATTGCGTCGGCGGAGCCGATGTCGTTCGCCGCGGAGTGCATCCCGCCGTCGGGACGCGCTTTATCCGGGCCTTGAGGATCGCGTCGTCACGTCAAACCTTGAGGTTTTCGGCCGAAGTCTTGCCGCGGTTGGCAACTTCCTCGAATTCAACCGTCTGACCTTCATTGAGCGTTGAAAGGCCTGCTTTCTCGACCGCCGAAATATGGACAAATACATCCTTGCCGCCGCCGGCCGGCTGGATGAATCCATAACCTTTGGTCGGGTTGAACCACTTCACAGTACCCTTAGCCATTCCCAAGTCTCCGCAGGATTGAAACAGTCGTCGGTCCCCGGAAACCGGCTTGTCCGACGGCGCACACGATACGCGGTCTCGGCCCGGCTTGATAGATTAAACACAAGACCGAACTATCTGAACCAACTCTATCTCAACACGGTACATTTTTGCCACAATTCTGGGCAGTCCACTGCGGTAGTGGCGTTACGGACGCGAATGTCAATTCAAAACTCCGCTAGCGGCGCCTGCCGCTCACCCGCGGGGCTCGGGCGAGGCAGTAGCGATCCGCCGGCCGAAAAACCCGGATTTCCGGCGGATACCGGTTTCCGACCTCAATAGGTTGCGGTCAGATAGTCGACGATCTTGCCGATGTCGGCCTCCCCGATCTGCGCACCGTACACCTTGATCATCTTGTTCACTTCCGCCTGCCAGAAATCCTTCTTGAATTTCGGGCCGCGCGGCTGGGTCTGGACGTAGTCCGCCGAATGACAGGCCGTGCAGTTGTTTTTCACAACCTCGAGATTGGGGCCCGGCTTGAACTGTGTGGTTTCATTCGGGAGCTTGTAGTTGACCGGCTTGGCGGCGGCTATCGTCGAGCCGAAGGCGCAAATGCTCCCGGCGAGTCCAATGGCGCCTGCGAGAGCAAGAAGAACTGGACGCGTCATGACCATCTCCCTCAAGCCGCCGTCACGCGGACGGTTTCGATGACGTTGCGCATGTAACCGGCCGGATTCCATGCGGCTTCGGCCGGCTGCACTTGGCCGCCGTTGCTGGTCGCGCGCACCTTCAGTTCATGCGGACCGGCGGTGAGCTTGACGGGGACTTTCCATTCGCGGAACGAGTATTTGCCGTAGTTGCGGCCGAGCCGCGCGGTTTTCCAGGTCTTGCCGCCGTCGATCGACACGGCGACCTCCTTGATTCCGGTGCCGCCGTCGAACGCGATCCCTTTCAGAAGCTTGCCGCCGGTCCCGAGTTTCGCGCCATCGGCGACATTGGTGATGAAGGAGCGGACGTTGAACCTGTTGATAGGGACCGTCGCTTTCGGCGCGGTGCCCGGTTCGACGCAGGCACAGGCATTGTCTGGAATGCGATAGGCCGTCTTCATCCAGAAATTGTCATAGACGCTGTCGATGACGGTGATCTCGTTGAGATGCTTGACCCAGTAGGTGCCGTAATATCCGGGAACGACGAGCCGGAGCGGGAAGCCGTTCAAAAATGGCAGGTCCCGCCCGTTCATGAGATAGGCCAGCATCACTTCGCCATCGCGCGCGTGGTCGATGTCGAGCGCCTTGGCGAAATCCGGCGTCTTGTCGCTGACGGGGCCGTCCAGGCCGCCAAAAACCACCTGCTTCGCACCCTGCTGTACGCCGGCCTGATCGAGCACGGCCTTGAGCGGCACGCCGCGCCAGCGCGCGTTACCCATCGCGCCATTGCCGGACTGCCCGCCGGGGACACGCGGATTGGAGAATCCGCGGCTGTTGCCCGAACACTGGGTAACGGCGACGAGCTCCGTCGCCTTCATCTTTCTGATGTCCTTGAGCGACAGCTTGAGCGGATGATCGACCTTGCCCTTGATCTCGAGCGTGAACGTGTTGGGATCGATGTTGAGCGGGATGTCGGCCAGGTGATAGCGAACAAAGAAGGCGTCGTTCGGCGTGATCGGACCTTCGTTGAAAACCGAAAACGGTGTTTCAAGTTGCGGCGGGCGGCTTGTCTGGCTGATCATCATGCGCTTCTGCGGATACTTCACAAGCGGGCGCTCGCCGTTGTCGAACGGCAAGGTCACGTTGTCGAGCGCGAAGGCCTTGAAAGGGGTCAGGCTGGCGGTGGCGCCGAGCGCCAGTCCGGCACCGACGCGTTTTAGCATCTCTCGTCTGTCGAGCATGGCTTCCTCCGAAGCTTTACGGTCGAGGCCCGTCATCACGGGTCATCGATCCGCGAAGTTTCGCACTGCCAGACTGCAAGTCAATCGAGGAGTTCCGAATATACCGTTCGATGCGATCGATGGATCGGGCCGCGAGATTTTCCGCGATGCGGCAGCATGAAAACAAGCCGTCGCCCTTAATGCAAAAACCCCGGCCGCTGGGCGACCGGGGCTTTTTGACCGAACCGCAAGGTGCGATCAATCGCAGACGTTGATGGTGCGCAGACGGTAGCCGAACGGGGTCGGCACGCGACGCACTACGTAGCAGCCGCCATCGTCGTATCCGCCGACATAAGCGACGCCGAAACCGTGTCCAAAATGACCGTGGCCGAAGTGGTGGCCGAAATGACCGTGGCCAAAGTGGCCGCCATGCCCTCCGCCAAAACCGTGCGCGGAAGCGGCTGAGGGCGCCAGCGCCATCGCACCGAGGGAAGCAGCGGCAACAAGTCCAAGAGCCAGTTTACGAAACATGGTCGTTCTCCTTAAATGAAGCGCACAATGCGCGGGTTTCCGTTTCAATTCGTGTTCTAGTTTCCAGTTGCGGGCTTGTGCTTGGGTCTCGCTCTTGCCCGTCGCATGTTCGTCGCTTGCTTTGAAAAGGCGGTTCGAAGAATCCGGTGGGGTAAATCCGACAATTTTCTGAATAGACGTTCAGACAAGTGGGGTTTCGACCCTGTGTGTGTGCGAAATCTCACACAGCGCAAATGCCGCTGGAAAATATGCGCGAACTAGCGGCGACAGGCCGACCCCGCTTGAGATGACCCGCGCTTGTTTTTGGCGTCAGGTTTGCCGGCTGGTGGCGATGCCGATTTCGCAATTGCTGCTATCGTCCGCCGCGTTACGCACGACGTCTGTGCCGCCATGCTGGTGGTTCTGATGATGGAAGCAGCGTTCTACTACGGCCTGCTGATGGCGAAGGTTGCGCCCCCCACGTCGCGTAGGTCCCGTTCGAACCGGCGTGGCGCTGGCGCAGTCCTATCAAGGGGCCGTGGTATTGATTGCGGTTGCGGTGTTCTCGCCGGTTCTGATCTGGATGCACTTGGCTTCGTTCAGCTTGGCGGCAACTGGTAGAGGGCGACGCCGTTCGCCGGTGTCTGTTTCAACGGTGCTGAATCGGACTCCAGCCTCATTGATCGAGCATGATCTTATCCGAAAACCGGCTTCCACTTTTCGGGATCATGCTCTGGCTCTCGCCGCCGTCGCACGATAGTTCAGGCGTCGCTGCCGCGTTTGCGCAACAGGTCTTTTGCAAGATCACCGAGCGTGGGCCGCGGCAGCGCGGTGAACGGCATCGGCCGGGTGACGTCGATCGCCGCCAGCCCGAGGCGCGCGGTCAGCAATCCGTTGAGGACGCCTTCGCCCAGACGCGTCGACAGTTTCGCGGCGATGCCCTGGCCGAGCATCTGCTGGATCAACGTATCGCTGGCCGCCATGCCGCCGGTGATGGCGAGATGCGCGATGACGTGGCGTATCAGGCGGATCATCCCGAGTGTGCCGGGCCTTCCGCCATACAGGCGCGCAAGCTGCCTTACCAGCCGCATCGCCGCGGCGAATACGAACAGCACATCGACCACGGCGCGGGGGCTGATGGCGGTCACGATCGACACGCGCTGCGCCGCCACCGACACCAGGCGGCGTGCTTCCTGATCCAGCGGGGCCATCAACTCGCGTTCGGCGAGCCGCACCAGATCGGCGCCGTCGATGATGTCAGTGTCATGGCTCCGCAACGCTGCTCGCGCCCGCGCAAGGTGCGGATTGTCGTGGGCGAGTTTCACCAGATCACGCACGACCACCCTCGCTCCCGTGCGATCGTCGGCCGCGACTGCGGCCAGCGCTCGCCGATGCAGGTTCTCGATGGTGGAGAGACGGGCAAGGCCCGCGATCTCGCGCGCCGCGATAACGGTCGACGCGACCACGAACAGCGCCGCCAGCATCAGCCCGAGGAAGCCAAGCCCCTCGCTGCGTGCAAACAGGTCGGCGATCAGGTTTATGGCGCCGAGCACGGTACCGAGTACGATGAGCCCCGCCAGCGACGACCAGAACAGCACGCCCCAGCGAAATCCTTTCCGCGACGGAACCGGAAGCTTCTCCGGTGGTTCCTCCGGCAGCAACACGGGCTCGGGCTCAGGCTCTGCTTCCGGTGTAATGCTGATGCCGCCGCGCGCAGGCCGGCTAGCGGCCTCATCGGGATCGAGGACCACGACGAGCGGATCGTCGAGCTTGAATGTGACGGGGCGGCGCAGGCCGGATCGATCACTCATTGCAGTCGGTCTCCGATCAGAAACTGAAGCGCCCGGTCGAGGCGGATATGGGGCAGAGCGGGATCGCCGGTTTCGTCGCCTCGGAGGCGTGGGGGACGAAAGCGGAGAAAGCGGAAATCGGCCTGGTCCATCGCCGACGTGGATAGCCCCCGGAACGCACCGTTTCCGCTGAAAAGCTCCTTGAGATCGGTGGGCAGGTCGCCCGGAAATGTCGCGACCTCGGTATGGCCGTCCAGGGTCTGGCCGCTGGCGACTTCGCCGGCGAGGGGCGTGCCGAGGATGGACGGCAGTTTTTCGCGACCACACTGCACCTGCGCCTCGCGAGTGGCGCGAACCGCCGCCAGGGCGACAACGTCGATGGCGGCGCCGGCGACTTCGGCCCGTGCGGCCGCGCGTTCTACAACGCGCCGCAGGATTGCCTCAAGCCGGTCGTGACTGGTGTGATGCAGATGATCGGCCTTGGTGGCGGCGAACAGGATGCGGTCGATCCGCGGCCGGAACAGCGCGCTCAGCATCGTGCTGCGGCCGACGCGGTAGCAATCCAGAATTCCGGCGAGCGCGGCTTCGAGGTCGTATAATGCTTCCGGGCCGGCATTGAAGGCGGAGAGCGTATCGACCAGCACGACCTGGCGGTCGAGTCGCGAAAAGTGATCGCGGAAAAACGGCCGAACCACGAGGTCCTTGTAGGCCTCATATCGCCGCCGCATCATCGTCCATAGCGATCCATCGGGCGCGATCCCTCCGGCGGACAGATCGAGCGGTGCGAAGGTGAGCGCGGGCGAGCCTGCGAGGTTACCCGGCATCAGGAAACGGCCGGGCGGCAGCAGGCTCATGGCGAAACGTTCGTCCCGACAGGCGCGGAGATAGTCGGTGAACAGCCGTGCGGCGGTGAGCGTCGCCTGTTCGTCCTCACGGGTCGACGGCCGGAGCGTTGCGAGATGTGCGTGCCATGCTTCTGCGAGCCGCGCGCGCGGCTGTTGCCGCGACAGTGCCAGGCTTTCGGTCGACCATTGTTCATAACTCTTGTCGAGCAGCGGCAGATCGAGCAACCATTCGCCGGGATAGTCGACGATATCGAGCGTTAGCGTCTGGTCCGAGCCGTTTTGCCGCTGATAGCCGATCACCAGCCGCAACTCGCTGATATCGACCGTCGAGCTCGGCCAGCGTCGTTCCGTGATCAGCGTATGGACGTGATGTTCATAGCTGAACCGCGGTATCGCGTCGTCTGGCTGCGGGGCAAGCTGTGCGCGGGCGATGCGGCCGCTGGCGAGAGATTCAAAAACCGGAAACCGGCCGCCACGCGACAGGCCATGCACCAGCGCCGTGATGAACACGGTTTTGCCAGCGCGCGACAGGCCGGTTACGCCGAGCCTGATCGTCGGGTTGAAAAAGTTTTCGCCGTAGTCCAGCAGCGCGCGCGCCGACAGACGCGCTTCTTCAACAATATCGGAAAAGCTGGAGGCCATGTCGATGCGATGTCGATACTCGGAACTGGAATGGCGTGCAAATCGCGTCTGCGCAACCGGAAAGTGGCGATTGACGGGCGGAAATCAAGTTTTGGTGTTGAGACGAACCGTACATTATTTGTGTTCAGATTTCGTTGACGATGGACCGGCCGTCATTGTAGCGCCTTTCCGCTAGCGCAAGACACTGAAAATACGCCCCGGAGCCCAGAGTTGGTGACGTTGCCCAGGCTGAAGCAAGCCCCCGCGAATGCCTTGGCCGGCGCGATCCGCTGGAATTACGACCGCGCGGAACTGATCGCCGACGGCGTCGTGCATGTGCTGGGCGTTGTTGCCGGACTGATCGCGGCCACGATCCTGATCGTGTTAACTGCCGTTTATGCCGGCTGTCGCGACGTGGCGGTCGTATCCATCTACATCGCCGGCCTGATGACCATGCTGGTATTGTCTGCGACCTACAATCTGTGGCCGGTGTCGCCGCGAAAATGGCTGCTGCGCCGCTTCGATCATTCCGCGATCTACATTCTGATCGCGGCGACCTACACGCCGTTCATCGTGCAGGTGAAAGACAACGCATTTGCAATCGCTCTGCTGATCGGGGTCTGGTGCGTGGCGATGATCGGAATCGCGCTCAAACTGGCTCTACCCGGCCGGTTCGACCGGCTGTCGGTCGTTCTCTATCTGGTGATGGGATGGAGCGGCCTCATGATCTACGACGATGTCGTCCCGTCGCTGTCCGCGACGGCACTATGGTTTGTGGTCGTGGGTGGAGCGCTCTACAGCTTCGGCGTGATTTTCCACGCTTGGCGGCGGCTGCGTTTTCATAACGCCATCTGGCATTCGTTTGTCCTGCTCGGTGCAGCCTGCCATTACACGGCCGTGTTCGATCTCGTATTGGCCTGAGCTCCTTACAAGCCGAGCAGAACGATGCAGGCCGTGGATGCGATGGTGAAGATCAGCGCCGAGTAGACCTGTCGGTATGTCTATCCCCGAAACGGGATGTTGATACCGCCGGACTAAGCAACGTTAGAGGGAATACAAGTGTTAGTTCTAGTAAAAGTTGTTTAACCAGTCGGGAGCATTGTCGTCGTCGGGGCATTTAGGGGCGACCATCATGGGCTTTCTCACGGCATCTCGCGACACGAACGCGAAACTCGACGCATTGAACAGATCTCAGGCAGTCATCGAGTTTAACCTCGATGGAACGATCATCGCGGCGAACCAGAATTTTCTCAAAGCGATGGGCTACACGCTGGAAGAAATCCGGGGCAAGCACCACAGCATATTCGTGGACGCGGCCCGGCGTGACAGCGCAGAGTATCGCGGGTTCTGGGATGCGCTGCGCCGTGGCGAGTATCAGGCGCAGGAGTTCAAGCGCGTCGCCAAGGGCGGGCGGCCCATCTGGATTCAGGCTTCCTACAACCCGCTGCTGGACCGCCGCGGCAAGCCATTCAAGGTGGTCAAGTTCGCCACTGATATCACCCAACAGAAACTCAGAAACGCCGATTGTGAAGGCCAGCTCAAGGCGATTCACAAGGCGCAGGCCGTGATCGAATTCAATCTCGACGGCACCATCATCACGGCGAACGACAATTTCCTGAATGCGCTGGGTTACCGTCTCGATGAGATCCAGGGACAGCACCACCGGATCTTTGTCGAGCCGGCAGAACGCGACAGCGCGGCTTACAGGGCCTTTTGGGACTCGCTTCGGCGCGGCGAATATCAGGCTGCCGAGTACAAGCGGATCGGCAAAGGCGGCCGGGCGGTCTGGATTCAGGCGTCCTATAACCCCATTCAGGATGCAGAAGGGGCGCTTATGAAGGTGGTCAAGTTCGCCACCGATGTGACGACCCAGGTCGAAGACCGCATGCGACGCATGCATTTGCAGAAATCCATCGACACAGACCTCGGCCAGATCACCGAGTCTGTCGCTGCGACCTCAGAACGCGTCACCTCGGCCGCCGATGCATCCACGCAAGCGTCGACCAACATGCAGGCCGTTGCGGCCGGCGCGGAAGAACTCGCGGCATCGGTCGGCGAGATCAGCCGCCAGGCGGCGGACGCACTCGCCATCTCCCAGCACGCGGTCACGCAAGCCAACGAGACCAGCACCATTGTTGCCGGGCTTGCGACGGCGGCGCAGAAAATCGGCGACGTCGTCAATCTCATCAACAGCATTGCCGAGCAGACCAATCTGCTGGCGCTCAACGCCACGATCGAGGCGGCGCGCGCGGGGGAAGCCGGCCGGGGTTTTGCGGTGGTCGCGTCGGAAGTGAAGAGCCTGGCGTCGCAAACCGCCAAGGCCACCGAGGAGATCAGCGGCCAGGTCGCCGAGGTTCAGAACACCACCAGCAGCGCCGTGGGCGTCATCGAGGCCATCACCCAGACCATTTCGCGCATCAACGAAATATCGGCGGCCATCGCTGCGTCGGTCGAGGAACAGGCGTCGGTGACCCAGAGCATCTCGTCCAACATGCAGGTCGCAGCTAAGGGGGTTACCGATATCACCGCGAGCATGAGCGAAATCGCCGACGTTACGAAGTCCGTGGACGTCGCGACCCGCAAGGTCAAGGACGCATCGCGCGCGCTGGCGTAGCGTGGCGGTATTGACGGAAGAGAGCCGTCACGCCGGCTCTTCTCTCCGCCACCTCGCCGTGGCATGGTCGTTCCCGGGATAAACGCGATCGGTCCGGTTTCCGATGTGTTCCGTCGCGCCTGCGGGAGACTTTGCGTGACCCTTTCCAATGCTCCTGGCGCTTTCAATTTCGACCTCGGCGAAACCGCCGATGCGATCCGCGAGACGGTCCGCGACTTTTCCGAAAATGAGATCGCGCCCCGCGCCGCCGAGATCGACAAGACCAACCAGTTCCCGCGCGATCTCTGGCCCCGGCTCGGCGCGCTCGGTCTGCACGGCATCACGGTCGAGGAGGACTATGGCGGTGCGGGGCTCGGCTACCTCGAACACTGCATCGCCATGGAGGAAATCTCGCGCAGTTCGGCTTCGGTCGGATTGTCCTATGGCGCGCACTCCAATCTCTGCGTCAATCAATTGCGCCGCAACGGCAGCGACGCGCAGAAACGCAAATACCTACCCAAACTGATATCCGGCGAAAACGTCGGGGCGCTCGCGATGTCGGAGCCTGGCGCCGGGTCGGACGTGGTATCGATGAAGACGCGCGCCGACAGGAAGGGTGACCGCTACGTCCTCAACGGCAGCAAGATGTGGATCACCAACGGGACCATCGCGGAAACGCTGGTGGTCTACGCCAAGACCGATGTTGCGGTAGGGTCGCGCGGCATCACCGCCTTCATCATCGAAAAAGGCCTGAAGGGATTTGCGACTGCTCAGAAGCTCGACAAGCTCGGCATGCGTGGTTCTGACACCTGTGAACTGGTGTTCGAGGACTGCGAGGTGCCTGAGGACAATGTGCTCGGCGAGGTCGGCAGCGGCGTCAACGTCCTGATGTCCGGTCTTGACTACGAGCGCGCCGTGCTCGCCGCTGGTCCGCTCGGCATCATGCAGGCCTGCATGGACGTGGTGATGCCTTATGTGCACGAGCGCGAGCAGTTCGGGCAGCCGATCGGCAATTTCCAGTTTGTGCAGGGCAAAGTTGCCGACATGTACGTCACCATGAATGCGTGCCGCGCCTATGTCTATGCGGTGGCGAAGGCCTGCGATCGGGGCGAGACCACGCGCGAGGATTCGGCAGGGGCGATCCTTTACGCGGCGGAGAAGGCGACGCAGTGCGCGCTGGACGCGATCCAGTTGCTTGGCGGCAATGGCTACATCAACGACTATCCGACCGGACGCTTGCTGCGCGATGCCAAGCTCTATGAAATCGGCGCTGGTACCAGCGAAATCCGCCGCATGCTGATCGGCCGCGAACTGTTCGAGAAGAGCGCGTAGTCTTACCTCTCTTTGCGAAGAGCAGGGCGAGGAAACGAACGGCCAGTTTCGCTATTCCAGCGGCAGGTCGTTGACCTTCGCCACCCACGCCCGCACATCGATCATGACCTGCGGCAGCACCGCCTTGGCCTCCTGCACGGTCATGCCGGCGTTGATGCGCGGATCGTAGAGGATGTTGAGGATGTACTGGTCGTAGATGTCGAAGAAGCCCATCTGGACGTCGTCGTTGAACATGGTCCACGGCACGGAGCTGGTGTCGTTGATGGGCCCGAGCGATTGCAGCAGTTCCTCGTAGGCGCAGTCGAGGAAAATGAAGTCGCCGTTGTCGACGGTCAGGATTACGTCGGAATGCTCGATCTCGTATGTCTCGTTCTTGCGGAATCCGGATAGGCATTGAGGGTCGAGCGATGTGTGGATCTCGCGAGCCCGCTTGGCGCCATAGAGCGTGGCGATCGTGCGATTGAGGTCGCGGTCGCGAACCAGCCGGACGGTGACGTTGGCGGCCTCGTCGCTGTCGGCCATGGCGATGTCGAGATGCCGAACGCGCCGTGCGATGTCGGCGACTACTTTCGCGAGCTGCGTCTTCCGGTCGGCGCGATTGACGCCGTCGACGGTCACGCGAACCGGTCCGTTGTATTTGCGGATGCGGTCCACCCGGCCGGCGAGGTGGTACTCGGCGCCGAAGGCGATTTTGAAGAATCCGTCGAGAATCTCACTGTCGGTGAATGCTTTTCGCTCGGCGTGCTGGCGTGCGGCGGCGCCTGCAAACTCTGCGATGGCAGGCTGCACGGCGGGGCGCAAGCAGAGCGCCGTTCCGATCAGCGTGGCGGCGACAAGCCTGAGCGGGAAAGCTGAATGCATCGGCGGGCTTCCCTAGCCCGTGCGCGGGCGCAAAGGCCGTTTTTGCGCCTGCGATCCGATCGGCGCCCCGTCCGTGGGTCTAGTTCTTGACGACGACCGTCGTGCCGACCGATACGCGGTCATAAAGGTCCGCCACGTCTTCGTTCGTCATGCGGAAGCAGCCGGAGGACACGGCCTGACCGATCGTCTCCGGCTCGTTGGAGCCGTGGATGCGGTAGAGCGTGGAGCCGAGATACATCGCGCGCGCCCCGAGCGGATTGTCGATGCCGCCCTTCATGTGGCGCGGCAGATCGGGACGCCGGCGCAGCATCTGCGCGGGCGGGGTCCAGCTCGGCCATTCCTTCTTGGCGCTGATGCGGTGGACGCCACCCCAGCGGAAACCGTCGCGGCCCACGCCGATGCCGTATCTCAGCGCCTGGCCATTGGGGAGAACGAGATAGAGCCGCCGCTCGCCGGTGCTGATGACGATGGTGCCCGGCGCGTACCGGCTCTGGAAATAGACGAGCTGTCGCGGGATCGGGTTTGCGGTTGTAATATTGGGACCGAAACCCATGAAGTCGCGCGAATCGACGTACTGCGCGAACGCGGACCTCGCATTGAAAGCAAAGGCGACGGCAATCAAAAGAGCCAAAACGCGCGTCATTGTGTCCTCGCATCAATCGATCTGGCTGCGAGACTGGCCATAATTCGCCCGATTTCGCAAGCTGCGTCCGCGAGAGGACGGCCGTTCCTGCGCGAACGTTGCGAAAAGGTATCAACCTCCTAGTCCCGGCGGCTTGTGCGGGACTCGCCAGCCGCCTTGATGCCAGCCATACGCGGGCAATCCTTTGACGCGCGGCTGGAACGATGTTGATCTCGCGTTCGTTCGAAAAGAGGAAGCGGAGCACAGGGATGAACGGTGCTGAAAGCCTGGTGCGGACGCTGGTTAAGGGCGGCGTGGACGTTTGCTTTGCTAATCCTGGTACCTCCGAGATGCATTTCGTCGCGGCACTGGACCGCGTGGAGGGCATGCGCTGCGTGCTCGGGCTGTTCGAAGGCGTGGTGACCGGCGCGGCCGACGGCTATTTCCGCATGAAGGGCACGCCGGCCTGCACCCTGCTTCATCTTGGGCCGGGCCTCGCCAATGGCCTTGCCAACCTTCACAATGCCAGGAAGGCCAATTCAGGCATCGTCAACATCGTCGGCCAGCACGCGGTCTACCACATTGGATACAACGCGCCGCTGACATCGGATATTGAGGGGCTGGCCCGGCCGATGTCGGCCTGGGTCCGCACCTCGCCGGATTCGAAATCCGTTGCGGCGGACGGCGCCGCGGCGGTTGCGGCTGCGAAAGGTTCACCGCCGCAGATCGCGACGCTGATCCTACCCGCCGACACTGCATGGAACGAGGCTGACGGCATCGCCATGGTGCCGGAGACGTCGCAGCGCACCAGCTATTCGTCGCAGGCGGTCGAGACCGCGGCGAAGTTCCTGCGCGGTGGCGGCGAGACCCTGCTTCTGCTCACGGGGCGCGCGCTGACCGAACAGGGACTGGCGCTGGCCGCCGGTATCGCAGGCAAGACGGGCTGCAAGGTGATGGGCCAGACCTATAACGCGCGCATGGCGCGGGGCCGCGGCCGCTTTTTCATCGAACGCATCCCCTATGTAATAGAGCAGGCGTTGCCCGTCCTGAGGCCCTTCAGAACCATCATCCTGGTCGAGGCCGACGATCCCGTCGCGTTCTTCGCCTATCCGGACAAGCCGAGCCTCTTGAAACCCGAGGGCTGCGACGTGCATCGCATGACGGCGAACGGCGAAAACTCGGTGGCTGCGCTGGAAGCGCTGGCGGGTGCCGTTGGCGCCAGACCGCAGGATGCGAAGCCGCAGAAGCCGATGGACATTGCGTGGCCGACCGGGCCACTCAATCACGCGTCCGTTGCGCAGGCGATCGCGATGGCCATTCCTGAAAATGCCATTGTCGTCGACGAGTCGATCACGACGGGGCGCGGATTCTTTCCACCAACCGCCGCTTCAGCGCCCCATGACTGGCTGCAGAACATGGGCGGTTCGATCGGTTTTTCGACGCCGGTGGCGACCGGCGCCGCGGTGGCCTGTCCCGACCGCAAGGTGATCTGCCTGGTCGGTGACGGCAGCGCGATGTACACGCTGCAATCGCTGTGGACGCAGGTACGCGAAGGGCTCGATGTCACCACGATCGTTTTCTCCAATCGCATGTATCAGATTTTGCGCGGCGAGTTCGACGGCGTCGGCGCCGGCGAGCCCGGCAAGCGGGCGATGGACATGCTGAGCCTCGATCGTCCGACGCTCGACTGGGTGTCGCTTGCGAGAGGCATGGGTGTGCCGGGCCGGGCCGTGACGAGCGCGGACGACCTCAACAAAGCCCTTGCCGAAGCGATGGCCGAGAAGGGGCCGCGCCTTATCGAAGCACAGATGTGACGGCCTGGAGCTTTTCGTTTCTGATGGAATCAGAAGCGACGCTCTATGGTTCTGATTTGACGCGTTTTCTTTACGCGAACCGGTATCCACTTCGCTCGAAAACGCTATAGTTGGAACATGGCCGGATCGGTAAAGATCAGTCGATGCGCTGAGCGGAGCAGGGACGCGCCGCGCGCGCGAGCCCCAATGAGTCTGACCTATGTCATTCCCGACATTCACGGCCGCTTCGATCTGCTAAGCGAGGCCTTGCACGGGGTTCATGCCCACGCCGCCGGCCACGGTGGCACGCTCGTGATGCTCGGCGATTATGTCGACAAGGGGCCGGACAGCAGCAAGGTCATTGCCCGGTTGCGGCGCGGAATGCCGGACGGCTGGGCCTTCATTCCGCTCAAGGGCAATCACGATGCCATGATGGTCGCAGCGTGGCGCGATTCTGCCAAAATGACGCACTGGCTGGAGCACGGTGGCGATGCGGTCCTGGAGTCCTATGGCGGCGATCCGTTTGTGATTCCGGAGGCGGACATCGTCTGGCTCGAGGCGCTGCCGCTCATGCACATCGATGCGCACCGGATCTATGTTCACGCCGGGGTCGACCCCGGTGTCGCGCGCGATGCGCAGCTAGAGAGTACGCTGCTCTGGAAACGCTATCCCCAAGGCGATGCGGCCGGATTCGAGGGCCGCCATGTCGTGCATGGACACAACTCGTTTGCTCAGGGACCGGAATTGTACCAGGGCCGCACCAATCTCGACACAAGGGCATGGCGAACCGGTCGTCTCGTGACCGGTGTGTTTGACGATGCGCTGCCCGGCGGACCCGTCGATTTCATCGTCGTTCAGCCTCCAGCGAATAGAACCACGACGCCTGGGGCGACCAAACCGCGCCAGGATTGATTGGGAACTGCAGCCAGCTTCTTTCGTGGGATACCATGATCATCCACCTTGACGGCCACGCCCAACGCAGGTCTTTCGTGTGGCATGGACAAGGTCTCGGACTCGGTCACGAAACTGCAGGCGACGTTCCGCATCAAGGTGAACGGTGAGTCCGTCGCCATCGCGACGGTGGGACAGGCCTACGACTTCATCACCCGCCTGAGCACCGTCGAATGGGCTGAGTTTCGCGCCCTGCATGAGGAGGCACGCGCCGCGCTCGAGGCCGCCGCCGGCGACGCGATGCTGAGCCGCAAGGCGACCGATGCGTTGCGGGCGCTGTTCGCGCGAACCAATCTTTTGTGAGCGATCGGGCCGGGTCATAACGGCGCCCGGCGCGACGGCAATCCGTCGCCGGACAAATGGTGGGCGCACAAGGGATCGAACCTTGGACCTCTCCCGTGTGAAGGGAACGCTCTCCCGCTGAGCTATGCGCCCGGAATCGTCATCTGCCGTAAAAAATTGCCGGGCCTTGGTTTCGATCGACCCGGCGCGGCGACCGAAGTCGCGATTTAGGGAATGCAGGGCGGGGGTGTCAAGCGAACCTTAGCGGGATGCGAATGTTGGAATGGGGCCACTGGGTCGCTCAACCTGGCCGGCGCGCGCTGCGGGAAGCCTGGGATTGCAGGACGCGGATGCGGTCGGCCAGCGAGCCGGCGGAGGGAATCGTGCCGTTGCCGGCTGTCCCGTTCACGGTTTTCGCCGCCTTGATCGGGGCCGTATCCGCCGCCAGGATGGCCTTGATCGGCGAATCCGGCCCCTCGATGGTCAGGGCCAACCGGGAGACCTCGGCGGCGACGTCGTTGATGCGCTCACGCAGCAGCGCGTTTTCCATGTGCTCGACCGTGCCGGAGGAGTCCGCCTGCTGCTGGATCACATGGATGTCGCGCTGCAGTTTGGCTCGCTCGTCATGGGCGGCGCGCAGCGCCCGTTCGGCTGCGATCATTTCGTTGCGCAGTCCATCGATAAGCGGAGACTTGCCGCCGTTCAGCAACGCGATCTCCTCGCGCAATTCGCTGATGGTGCGTTCGGCGGCCGCATTGGCCTTCCGCAACGGACCGTTCTCCTGGTCTCGCTCGGCCAGCGTCTTGGTCTGCGCGGTGAGATGGCTTTCGAGCTCTCGGACGCGACTGCCGAGCCTTTCCGCTTCCTTGACCTTGTCGATGAGCTGGCTGTCAATCTTGACGACGCGCTGAGTCAGATTTTCGACGTGCTGGCGCGCGTCGTCGCGCTCCCGGGCTGTGGCCGCCGATACGCCACGCTGCTGCTCGAGCTGCTCCTGCGTGGCGGCGAATTCCTTTTCGACCTCGTTGACGCGGCTCTGCAATCTCTCGATCTGTGCGCGCACCACGAACAGTTCGGTTTGCCGGCTCTCCGCTGTCAGCGATCGGTCCGACAGTTCCTGACGGAGCCGGCCAAGCTCGGCCTGGCTGTGGGCGAGGCTTTGCTCGGCGCTCTGCAAGGTTTCGGCCTTGGTGGTAAGTTCCTGTTCGGTGGATTGCAAATGCTCCCCGACCTTCTTCTCGTGCCCCTCGAGACGGAATATCGCGGCGTTCCTTTCGCCGAGCTCGACCTTCAGCCGGTTGATTGCGTCGGCTTTTTTGCCGAGTTCGGCGGACTGGCTGGCGGTCTTTCTCTTGAGCTGGTCGACGCTCATTTCCAGACGGCGTGCCGACATCGCAAATTCGGCGCGCAGCTGATCCTTGTCGGCCTGGATTTCGGCCATCGACAGCGGGGTCGCCGCTTCGAGGCGTTTGGTGGTGAGGCGGACGGCGCGGTTATGCACGAGCGGCATCACCATTAGTCCGCACAGCATCGAAACCAGAAAACCGATCGCCAGATACATGATCGGCTCGACCATGGGCAGTGCTCCACTAGATCACGATGATTTTGGATCGAATAGATCCAAAATCATGAACGTGATCGATTCCAATATTTGAGAGCGCGATGCGGGCGGAAAACCGCTACACACTTTTCCTCATCCCGCTCTAGCCCGGATAAGGATTTGCTTACCATGCCACGGGCGGCCAGCAAAAGACCAGCGCGACGCCTGCACGCTCGCCCGCAGTCGCGGACGAAACCATCGGGGATCTTAGAACGGGTTCCAGGTCGCCCGTGGCGTGAATTTCAGATAGCCGATATTGGCGCCGAGCCGCAGCCCGAGACCGGAGCGGATCGGCACCAGCACGATGTTGTTTGCGGTCAGCGCCGTCATGCCAAATCCGCCGACGATGTAGGCGGAGCCTTCGATGCCCCCGAAGCGCTGATAGATCGCGTTGGTGGCCGGCAGGTTGTAAACCAGCGTCATGGTGCGGGCGCCGTCGCCACCCCAGTCGAAACCGACCGACGGACCCTGCCAATAGACTTTCAGGTCACCGGCATTCTTGGTGTAGAGGGTGCCCTCGCCGTAGCGCAGGCCCGCGACGAACGCGCCTGAGCCTTCCTCGCCCAGAATGTAGCCGTTCGGCAGGCCCCACTGGCTTACGGCGCGCTCGATGACCGAGGCCAGGCCGCGCGAGACGTTGCCGAAGAACCTGGTGCCGGACTTGAGCAATTCGTCTGACGAGTAGCTGCCGGGACCGGCATGCCGTTGCGGCGGCGGCAGTTGCTGGCCTGGAGGCGCCTCGTATGGCGGCGTTGACTGCTGGGCGGGCGCCGGCACGACCCAGAACGTCGTCACGGCAGCAAGCGCGATCGCTGCAAGGCGCGAAATTAAAGTCATGGAAGCAACCCCCAAGGTAGCGAAACTTGTCGCTGCGTCTTTAACCCGATGCTGACAGGCGGTCGGTATGATGCGGCGATCGTCCCCTCGACTCGCACGTTATCCGCACCAACTATGACGGCACGGCGGCAGGAAGGAAACGGCTTGCGCCTCGGAATAGTCGTGATTGTTTTGCTGGGGAGCTGGTTCGCCTGCGCCGAGGTCGACTTTGCGGCCAGGGCCGCTACCTCCGAACGGGTCGTGATCGACCGTTATACGGGTCTGGCGATCGGCGGGTTCGATCCTGTGGCTTTCTTTACCGACGCCCGGGCGGTGCAGGGCGACTCCGATTACGAGGTGTCGCAGGGCGGCGCCATCTGGCGCTTCAGCAATCCCGACAATCGCGCGTTTTTTATCGCCAATCCCGACGTGTATAGCCCAGGTTTCGGTGGCTATGATCCGGTGGATATCGCGCGGGGCGTGACTTTTGCCGGAACCGCGCGGCTCTGGCTCATTGTCGGCCAGCGGCTTTACCTGTTCGGTCATGAGGACAGCCGCGCGGCTTTCGCGGCCAATCCGGCGCGCTATCTGCTTGAGGCGACGCGTCGATGGGCCGTGCTGAAGGAAACGCTGGCGCGCTAGATTCGATCTGATCCGAAAACCGGTTTCCACTTTTCGGGATCATGCTCCCTAGCAGCGGTCCGGCTTGCAGTCCCGCGTCAAGGCGTGGCCAAGGGATCGCCCCAGGCGATGAACTCCGGCACCAGAAATCCGTCGCGCGATTCGCCGAAACGCAGCGGAACGCCCCGCCCGTCCGTAACCTTGCCGCCGGCGGCTGCGACCAGGGCGTGACCCGCCGCAACGTCCCATTCGCCGGTCGGGGCAAGACGGGGATAGATATCGGCTTCGCCTTCCGCGATCCGGCAGAACTTGACCGCTGAGCCAAGCGGTTTGCGTACCGCGCCGGGCCGGCTGTCGATGAAGTCGTCCGAGCGGGGGTCGCCGTGTGAACGGCTGACGGCGGCGATCCATTGGCAACCGCGGTCGGGAAACGGTCGGGTCGCGATCGGCTCGGCGGCGCCGACCTTGCCGTCAACCGTGACCGCAAGGCGCTGGGCGCCATGGCCAACAAGGCCCCGCCAGATCAAGCCGAGCGCCGGCGCACCGATGATGCCGAACAACGGCACTCCGTCCGTCACGATCGCGAGGTTGACGGTAAATTCGTCGCGGCCGGCGATGAATTCCTTGGTGCCGTCCAGCGGATCGATCACGAAGAGGCTGCCGGCATAAGGCGGCGTCGCGAGATGCACGCGCTCCTCTGACAGCAGCGGAATTTCGGGGCAGAGCTGCCCGAGCCCTTCGGCGATGATCCTGTCAGAGGTGAGATCCGCCTCGGTTACGGGAGACCCATCGACCTTGCCGCCGATCGTCATGCGATCGCGGTTGACCAAGAGGATGGCGGCGCCGGCTTTCGCGACCAGGGCCGTCAGGGGATCCATCAGTGCCGCGGCGGATTGAGCGTCGATCACCGGCACGTTCGAAGCTCCCTTGCACAGTGCCGGAAAACGACGGCGACCGCCTTGTTGTGGCAGCACAGGCTCCGGCGGTGTATCAAGCCACAAAGGTTGTTTGATTCGCCAAGTCTGCGCGCTGCAAGTCTGCGCGCTGCGGATTTGCCGAAACAGATCCCAGGAACAGGTATTATGTCTGACACATCGTCTCCCGGTCCCGTTCCCGATAAGCTCGAACTCGCGGCACTGCTCTGTTCGCGCGTTTGTCATGATCTCATTAGTCCGGTTGGCGCAATCGTCAACGGGCTCGAGGTGCTGGACGACAATCCAAAGCCGGACGATCGCGAATTCGCTCTCGATCTGATCCGCAAGAGCGCCAAAACCGCATCGGCGCGGCTTCAGTTCTGCCGTCTGGCATTCGGCGCCGCGGGCTCGGCCGGCGCGCAGATCGATCTTGGCGATGCGCAGAACATGGCGAAAGGCCATTTTGAGGACGGCAAGATCACGATCGCCTGGAATTTGCCGCGCCTGCTTTTGCCGAAGAACAAGGTGAAACTCGTGCTCAACTTGCTGGTGATCGCGCAGCAGACAATCCCCCGCGGGGGCGTGCTGACGGTCGATCCGCTCGGCGAGGGCGAGGCGATGGGCTTTCAAATCACCGCCGCCGGGCTGAACGCCCGCATACCGCAGACCATCGCCGATCTTCTGGCATCCGGTCCCGTCGGTACCGTCGATGCCCATGCGGTTCAGCCCTACTATACGCGTCTGCTTGCTGAGGCCTGCGGCATCAGCATCGCGTTCGTCGCCGACAGCGAGAAAGTGGTTGTGACTGCTCGTTGAAGCTCCGCGTCGACCAACATGGTTAGCGAATGGTTTCCGAGTCTGTTGGAACGTGCCTCAACTCTTGTCTATCTGTTGGCACGCTTCTTTTCGTTTGCTCAACCAATATTGAACGCTTCGCGTTTGTAACCAGCCAAAACTCCGCAAAGGCGCGGCGAATTCGCGCCGGCGCTTCGACGGCCTGTACAATTATGAATGATCTACTTCGCCATCCTCTCACTCTTTAGGCGCGTTCTTTTCCGTCTGCTCAACCAATATTTAAATGCTTTGCGTTGAAACTGGCGCATCCCCGGAAAGGCGCGAAGAACTCGCGCCGGGGTTTCGAAGGCCAGAAACCATGGATGATCTTCTCCGCGAATTCCTGACCGAGACCAACGAGAGTTTGGACACCGTTGACAATCAGCTCATCCGTTTCGAGCAGGATCCGAACAACGCGAAGATATTGGATAATATCTTTCGGCTGGTCCACACCATCAAGGGCACGTGCGGCTTTCTAGGCCTTCCGAGACTTGAAGCGCTTGCGCATGCGGCGGAAACGCTGATGGGAAAGTTTCGCGACGGCATGCCGGTCACCGGCGAGGCCGTGACACTTATTCTCTCCACCATCGACCGCATCAAGGACATCCTGGCCCAGCTCGAGGCGACCGAGGCCGAGCCGGAAGGCTCCGATCCGGATTTGATCGACAAGCTGCATCACATCGCCGAGCACGGTGCGTCCGAGCTTGCCGTTGAAGCGGCCCCTCCTGAAACGGCCGCTCCTGAAACGGCTGGGACGCTCGCTTTTCAGATTCTCGAACGCCAGCTGCGTCCGGGCGAGGTGTCGCTTGATGATCTCGAGCGTGCGTTTCGGGAGACGGAGGTCGAGTCCGCCGCGCCTGCTCCGCAGCCGGCGGTCGAGGCACCCGCGCCGCAACCGGCGCCAGAGGCACCTGCGCCGGCTGCTGCTCCGAAGGCTGTCGCCAAGGCCGCGCCGAAGAAGTCCGCTGTTGAGATCGAGACTCCGGAGGGCGACCGGGTCGCCCACCAGTCGATCCGCGTCAATGTCGATACGCTCGAGCACCTGATGACGATGGTGTCCGAGCTCGTGTTGACGCGCAACCAGCTGCTCGAGATCAGCCGCCGGCACGAAGACAACGAATTCAAGGTGCCGTTGCAACGGCTGTCCAACGTCACCGCGGAGCTGCAGGAAGGCGTCATGAAGACGCGCATGCAGCCGATCGGCAATGCCTGGCAGAAGTTGCCGCGTATCGTGCGCGACCTGTCGAGCGAACTCGGCAAGCAGATCGAACTCGAGATGCATGGGGCCGATACCGAACTCGACCGTCAGGTTCTCGATCTGATCAAGGATCCGCTGACGCACATGGTGCGCAATTCTGCCGACCATGGCCTGGAAACGCCGGCAGAACGCGTCAAGGCCGGCAAGCCTGAACAGGGCACGATCCGTCTTTCGGCCTATCACGAGGGTGGCCACATCCTCATCTGCATCGCTGACAATGGCCGCGGCCTCAACACCGAGCGCATCAAGGCCAAGGCAATCCAGAACGGCCTCGCGACCGAGGCCGAGCTCGAGCAGATGACCGAGGCGCAGATCCACAAGTTCATCTTCGCTCCAGGTTTCTCGACTGCGGCGTCTGTGACGAGCGTCTCCGGACGCGGCGTCGGCATGGACGTGGTGCGCACCAACATCGATCAGATCGGCGGCACTATCGACATCAAGTCGGTGGCGGGCGAGGGCTCCAGCGTCACCGTCAAGATTCCGCTGACGCTGGCGATCGTGTCGGCACTGATCGTGGAGGCGGCGGGCGACCGTTTCGCAATACCGCAGCTCGCAGTGATCGAGCTGGTGCGCGCGCGCGCCAATTCAGAGCACCGCATCGAGCGCATCAAGGACACGCCGGTGCTGCGGCTGCGCAACAAGCTCTTGCCGCTGATGCACCTGAAGAAACTTCTGAAGATCGACGATGGTACGTCCAGCGATCCGGAGAACGGCTTCATTGTGGTGACGCAGGTCGGCAATCAGACTTTCGGCATCGTTGTGGACGGCGTATTCCATACCGAGGAAATCGTGGTCAAGCCGATGTCGACCAAGCTCCGGCATATCGGCATGTTCTCGGGCAACACCATTCTCGGCGACGGCGCCGTGATCATGATCATCGACCCGAACGGTATCGCCCACGCGCTCGGCACGTCGGTCACGACTCAGCAGGAGCTCGCCGACGAGAACGCGGCGACGCGCGCCGGCGGCGCCGAACAGATGACGTCGCTACTGGTGTTCCGCGCCGGATCCGATCAGCCCAAGGCGGTGCCGCTCGCGCTGGTCACGCGACTGGAGGAGATCGGGATCGACAAGATCGAGCTCTCCAACGGCCGCTATATGGTGCAGTACCGCGATCAGCTCATGCCGCTGGTGCAGATGGATGGCGTTTCGGTCCGGACCGAAGGCTCGCAGCCGATCCTGGTGTTCGCTGACGACGGCCGTTCGATGGGACTCGTGGTCGATGAGATCATCGATATCGTCGAGGAGCGTCTGAACATCGAGGTGGCGAGCGGTCAGCAGGGCGTTCTCGGATCCGCTGTCATCAAGGGCCATGCGACGGAAGTGATCGACGTCGGTCATTTCCTGCCGATGGCCTTCTCCGACTGGTTCAGCCGCAAGGAGATGCGTCCGGAGGCGACTACGCAGTCGGTGTTGCTGGTGGATGACAGCGCCTTCTTCCGCAACATGCTGGCGCCCGTTCTCAAGGCCGCAGGCTATCGGGTCCAGCTCGCGACCAACGCGCAGGAAGGTCTTGTCGTGCTGCGGTCAGGCCAGGAGTTCGACGCGATTCTCACCGATATCGAGATGCCGGACATGAACGGCTTCGAGTTCGCGGAGACGGTGCGCTCCGATCGCAGTCTGAGCAGCACTCCGATCATCGCGCTGTCGTCAATGATCTCTCCGGCCGCGATCGAGCGGGGCCGCCAGGCAGGCTTCCACGACTATGTCGCCAAATTCGACCGGCCCGGTCTGATTGCGGCGTTGAAGGAACAAACCGCCGAAATTCACCGGGCGGCATGAAGGATCCGAAGATGACCACTGTAAACCAAGGCAGCGAAGGCGCGATCACCGAATACGTGACCACAACGATCGGCGGTCAGTTGTTCGGGTTGCCGATCTCGCGGGTGCAGGATGTCTTCATGCCGGAACGCCTGACCCGGGTGCCGCTGGCATCGAACGATGTCGCGGGCGTGTTGAATCTGCGCGGCCGTATCGTCACCGCGATCGACATGCGCGCGCGGCTCGGCCTGCCGAAGGAAGATACCGGTCGACCGCCGATGGCTGTCGGTGTCGAACTGCGCGGCGAGTCCTACGGACTTCTGATCGATTCGATCGGCGAGGTCATGAAGCTCGCGGATGAAGGCCGCGAGGTCAATCCGGTCAATCTCGATCCGCGGATGGCGAAGATGTCGGCAGGCGTGCATCGGCTGGATGGCCAGTTGATGGTTGTCCTCGATGTCGATCGAGTTTTGGAGATCGCGCCTGACAAGCTTGCGGCCTGAGACCGTCGGCAAGTACGGTTCATCGGGAAACGTCCCGTCGTGAAGGTTCAAAAGAGCGGAGGCCGAAAATGAAAACATGTCTGGTCGTGGATGATTCGAGCGTTATCCGTAAGGTCGCGCGGCGTATCCTGGAAAGCTTTGATTTTCACATCATCGAGGCGGAGGATGGCGAGAAGGCGCTGGACGCTTGCAAGCGCGAGCTGCCGGATGCCGTGCTGCTGGACTGGAATATGCCGGTCATGGACGGTTACGAGTTCCTTCGCAACCTGCGCCGGATGCCCGGCGGCGATCAGCCGAAGGTGGTGTTCTGCACCACGGAGAACGATGTCGCGCACATCGCCCGCGCGCTCCATGCCGGTGCCAACGAATACATCATGAAGCCGTTCGACAAGGACATCGTGACGGCGAAGTTTCACGAAATCGGTCTGATCTGAAGTTCGCCGCGCTCGGAGCAGATCCCGGCCGCTGCTGATATTTCTTTGTTCGTGGTTGTGTCTGGTGAGTAATGAGTACTGCTTTGGCAAGTCCGGCGGCGCTGAATTCGGGAAGGCAGGAGCCGCTGCGTGTCATGGTGGTCGATGACTCGGTCGTCATTCGCGGACTGATTTCACGCTGGATCGAGGCCGAGCCCGACATGATGGTCGCAGCCTCACTGCGCACCGGGCTCGACGCGGTCAACCAGGTCGAGCGCGCCAATCCCGACGTCGTCGTTCTCGATATCGAAATGCCTGATCTCGACGGCATCTCTGCGCTGCCGCAACTGCTGGCCAAGAAACGCAATCTCATTGTGATCATGGCCTCGACGCTGACCCGTCGAAATGCAGAGATCAGTTTCAAAGCGCTGTCGCTGGGCGCCGCCGATTACATTCCGAAGCCAGAGAGCACCCGCGAGATCGCAGCGGCCGATATCTTCAAGCACGACCTGATCCAGAAGATCCGGCACCTCGCCGCAAAACGTTGTCGTCCGGCGGCGCTCACCGCGCCGCCGTTGGCGCCGCACGAGCAGGAACCGCGCTCCGTTGCTACCGCTGCAGCGCCGCCGCATCCCGCACCGGTGCTGCGTCCTTTCAGCATGCTGTCCCCGCGCGCGCTCCTGATCGGCTCGTCCACGGGCGGGCCGCAGGCGCTGATGACGCTGGTGGCCGGAATAGGGCCAGTGATCGACAGCTATCCGGTGCTGATCACGCAGCACATGCCGCCGACGTTCACGACCATTCTCGCGGAGCATCTGGCGCGGGTCGCCGGACGCCCCGCGCATGAGGGCGTGGATGGGGAGGTCGTGAAGCCGGGGCATATTTATCTTGCGCCTGGTGGCCGTCACATGCGTTTGGCCAGAAAGGGCCTGGGCGCCGTCATCGTGCTCGACGACGGCCCTGCGGTGAATTTCTGCAAACCGGCCGTCGATCCGCTGTTCACCTCGGCGATCGACATCTGGCAGGGAGGTATTCTGGCTGTCATCCTGACGGGGATGGGATCGGACGGAATGCGCGGCGGCAAGCAAATTGTTGCGGCGGGAGGGACCGTCATCGCGCAAGACGAAGCGAGCAGCGTGGTGTGGGGAATGCCGGGCGCAGCCGCCCAGGCCGGAATTTGCGCGGCCGTTCTGCCGCTTCAACAAATCGCACCGAAACTTGTTCGGCTATTCGCGGGAGGCCATTCGTGACGCCGCTTGATTTTGAGTATCTGCGCAAGTTTCTGAAGGACCGGTCCGGACTCGATCTCGCCGTCGACAAGCAATATCTGGTCGAGAGCCGTCTGATCCCGCTCGCGCGCAAGGCCGGCCTTTCAGGCATCGGCGACCTCGTGCAGAGGATGAAGAGCGGCGCCGAGGCGCTGATCGTCGACGTGGTCGAGGCGATGACCACCAACGAAACGTTCTTCTTTCGCGACAAGACCCCGTTCGATCATCTGCGAGAGACCATGATCCCGGCGCTGCTGCAGGCGCGCGCGGCTCGCCGCAGCCTGCGGATCTGGTGCGCCGCGGGCTCGACCGGACAGGAGCCGTATTCGATCGCGATGTGCCTCAAGGAATGTGGTCCGGCGGTGGCGGGCTGGCGTACCGAGATCATCGCCACCGATCTGTCGAACGAAGTGCTCGAAAAGTCGAAAGCTGGTCTCTACAGTCAGTTCGAGGTGCAGCGCGGGCTGCCCATTCAGTTGCTGATCAAGTATTTCAAGCAGGTCGGTGAACTCTGGCAGATCAACGCCGACATTCGCGCGATGGTTCAGCATCGCCAGCTCAACCTGTTGCAGGATTTTTCTCACCTCGGCACCTTCGACATAATCTTCTGCCGCAACGTGCTGATCTATTTCGATCAAGAGACCAAAGTCAGCATTTTCCTGCGGCTTGCGAAGCGGATGGAAACCGATGGCTTCCTGGCGCTCGGCGCCGCGGAAACCGTGGTCGGGCTGACCGACGCATTCAAGCCCCATCCGGACAAGCGCGGTCTCTATCGGCCCAATCGCGTTAGCGCGCCGTCGCTGGTGCCTGGCATGCCGTCGGCCAAGTCCGCCGCCCGCGCCTAGGCTCCGCTTCGATGTTATTATAGGGTTCGCTGCTGACGCGTGATGCCGCGTTTACAAGATCGCGTGCGGCACAAAGCGCGACGTGTTGCCGGTGATCGGGTTCTCGTCCTCGCGGATCGACAGTCCGCAAGCCTGATCGCCGACGATCCAGCTTCCGATTACCGGATACTGAGCATCGAAGGTCGGTAGCAGCGCGAAGGCCTGACGCACGAACCCTTCGCTGCCATAGGGCCCACCCTGCTGATCCAACGCCGTTCCGCCGCTGACCAGTTCGATGTTGGCGCCTTCGCGCGAATATATCGGCTTGCGCACATACGAGCTGCCGAGCTTGCTCGCCTCGGCATCGTCCTCGAAATAGGCGGGCAGCAGGTTCGGGTGGTTGGGAAACATCTCCCACAGCAGCGGCAGGATTCCCTTGTTGGAGAGCACGACCTTCCAGGGTGGCTCGATCCATCGCGTCGACGCGGCCTGAACCTTGGAGCCGAAGCTGTCGCGCAGCATCCATTCCCAAGGGTAGAGCTTGAACGCGAGTTCAATGTGACGATTGTCGAGATCGACGAATTGGCCGGCGCCGTCGACGCCGATGCTCTCGATCTCCAGCGATGTCGTCTGAAGGCCGGCCTGCCGAGCTGTATCCTCGAGATAGTTCAGCGTAACCGCATCCTCGGGGTTGGCGTAAAGCCCGGTCAGATGAATATGGCCGCCGGGCGCGATCTCCCGCCATCGCGCGATCAGCTTGTCATGGATGGAGTTGAACTGATCGGCTCCCTTGGGGATGATCTGGCGCTCCATCGCCTGTTCGAGCCAGGTCCATTGAAATACCGCGGCCTCGAACAGCGAGGTGGGCGTATCGGCATTGTATTCGAGCAGTTTCGCCGGACCTTGACCGCTGAAGCTGAAGTCAAAACGGCCGTAGAGTGTGGCGTCACTGCGCCGCCAGCTGTCGGTGAGGATCGGCCAGCAGGCTTGCGGGATCCCGAGGCGACGTAGCACGCCCTCGTCATTCATTGCGCGCTGGACCAGCTCGAGGCACATGGCGTGGATTTCGCCGGTCGGCGCTTCGATTCCGCGCTCGATCTCCTCCAGCGGGAATGCGTAATAAGCGCGCTCGTCCCAGTAACGTTGGCCGTCGAGGGTATGAAACGCGAAGCCGGCGTTCTCTGCTGTCGTTTGCCAGTCGTTGCGTTCAGGGCAGGCGATGCGTTGCATATGAGGGACTCGCGAGCCGCCGGCGTTAGCCGCCGGAGAAGTGAGCCGAGATCGCATGGGCGAAACCGCCAAAGCCGCCGCGTGTGACGGGACCGCTGCCGGATTCAGACGATGTCGCGGACGACGAATGGCTCGATGAGGAATCGCCGCCGTAAAAACTCGATCGCGATGACCAGCCGCTGCTGTGTCCGCCGCTCGATGAACCCGAATTGCAGGCGGTAGCGGTCTGGCCTGGTGTGGCGGACGCCGCGACGCCAGGGCGGTTAGGTTCGCATTTGTTGTGTGGCATCAGCGCGTAGGCGCCACCGCCGACGGCGAGCGTGCCCATCACCAGCAGCGCGACATGTCTGGAGCGTTTCACCGGAGGTGACGGTTCGAGCGGCGGCAGCCGCCGCTTTCCGAACTGCTCGGCGGGAGGACGGGACATGGTCAGTAGACCATCGACGCCGCGTTGATCGCGCCGGCTGCGATCGACGACAGGCCGAGCCAGATCGCCGGCGCGAGTTCGCCCGCCGCGATCCGAGCCGACAGGTTCGGCACCGGAATTTTGACGATGTAATAGACGGCGATCTGGACGATCAGTGCGATCACGCTCCAGATCAGGCAGTCGATGACGTTGACGGTGTGGATGATCGCACTGACCACCGGAATGACGAAGCCGATCAGGCTTAAGCCCAGCGCGATGGCCGCCGCCGGATCGTTGTCGCGGATCAGTTTGAATTCATCGTGCGGCGTGACGCGCGTATAGACGAACAGATACAGCACGACGGCGATCAGGCCCGTGCAGAAATACAGCAGGAAGGCTGGCAGCCCGGCCAACGATTGCAGGATCATGTCAGCCCCCGTGGTGACGCCTCAGCCCGGATATTCAGCCATGTCGTGTCAGTCGCGACAACCCGGCGACGGGTTCACGGCAGGACCGGCCGGGCCTTCTGGTTAGAGCAAAGCGCAGACTTGGTAGGCCTCACAAACAAAGACCCCGCCATTTACGGCGGGGCCAGTCTGGGAGGAACGGTGAATTCCGATGTCAGGCCGGGATGCGCACTTCTTCTTCGTGCGGTTCGCGCAGCACGTAGCCGCGGCCCCAGACGGTCTCGATGAAATTGCGGCCTTCGGAGGCATTGGCGAGCTTCTTGCGCAGCTTGCAGATGAAGACGTCGATGATCTTCAGCTCGGGCTCGTCCATGCCGCCATAGAGGTGGTTGAGGAACATTTCCTTGGTCAGGGTGGTGCCCTTGCGGAGCGAAAGCAGCTCCAGCATCTGGTATTCCTTGCCCGTGAGGTGGACGCGCTGGCCGCCGACTTCCACCGTCTTGGTGTCGAGATTGACCACGAGATCGCCGGTCTGGATCACCGACTGGGCATGACCCTTGGAGCGGCGCACGATCGCATGGATGCGGGCTACCAGTTCGTCCTTGTGGAAGGGCTTTGTCATGTAGTCGTCGGCGCCGACGCCGAGACCCTTGACCTTGTCCTCGATGCCGGCGAGGCCGGAGAGGATCAGAATGGGTGTCTTGATCTTGGAGACGCGAAGCTGCTTGAGCACGTCGTAACCGGACATGTCGGGCAGGTTCAGATCGAGAAGGATGATGTCGTAGTCGTATAGCTTGCCGAGGTCGACGCCTTCTTCGCCGAGATCCGTCGTATAGACGTTGAAACTCTCGGACTTGAGCATCAGCTCGATCGACTGCGCGACGGCGCTGTCATCTTCTATCAGCAAAACGCGCATGCCAGTCCCCTAATCGTCGCCGCGCCGGGCGTCAGGCCGGCCGCAATACTTGCGGCACTGGAAACGCCTTTAAGCAACTGATTCGGATCCTGACTGCCTATGGTTAACAAAAACTGATTCCGTTGTGCAAGGTCTGTCGGTGCAATTTTCATCGAATCGCCCTAAGATGTTGCATTGAAGCAGCTTTTCTTATCCGAATACGCTCAGGCTCCACATTAAAAGTCAGGCCTAACCGACTCTCGCGACTCGCCTTCGTCCTGAAGACAGGCGCGCTCAGTTACCAAAGACAATGACGCAATGATTAACGATGCGGGTAAACACGAGGTTAAAGGGGGCCTGCTAATGCGCGGAAACTTAAGGTTTTCACGATGAAAGGCCTGGCTGAACAGATCGGCGACATCGAACCCGTCAATATTTATGGCCGCGTGGTTGGCGTGCGTGGACTGATGGTCGAGATCGCCGGCCCCATTCATGCGATGTCGGTCGGGGCCCGCATTGTGATCGAAACCGGCGGGGACCGTGTCATCCCGGCGGAGGTGGTCGGCTTCAACGGCGACAATGCCGTGGTCATGCCGTTCGCCGGCCTTGACGGGGTGCGTCGCGGCTGCCGGGCCGTGATCGCCAATGCTTTGGGTCAGGTGCGACCGGCGGCCTCCTGGCTTGGCCGCGTTCTCAACGCCATGGGCGAACCGATCGACGGTAAGGGGCCGCTGGCGCAGGGTGCGGTGCCGATGCCGTTTCGCAATTCGCCGCCGCCGGCGCATTCGCGCAAGCGGGTCGGCAAACCGCTCGATCTCGGTGTGCGCGCTCTGAACACGTTCCTGACCTGCTGCCGTGGCCAGCGGCTCGGCATCTTCGCCGGCTCCGGCGTCGGCAAGTCCGTGCTGCTGTCGATGCTGGCGCGCAACGCCGACGCCGACGTTTCGGTGATCGGGCTGGTCGGCGAACGCGGCCGCGAGGTGCAGGAATTTCTGCAGGACGATCTCGGCGAGGACGGGCTTGCACGATCGGTCGTTGTGGTTGCGACCTCCGACGAGCCCGCGTTGATGCGGCGGCAGGCTGCTTATCTGACGCTCGCCATCGCGGAATATTTCCGCGACGAGGGCAAGGACGTCATGTGCATGATGGATTCGGTGACGCGGTTTGCGATGGCGCAGCGCGAAATCGGATTGTCGGCCGGCGAGCCGCCGACCACGAAGGGTTACACGCCGACGGTGTTCACCGAACTGCCGAAGCTTCTGGAGCGCGCCGGTCCCGGCGCCGACGAGGGAACCATCACCGGCATTTTCACCGTGCTGGTGGACGGTGACGATCATAACGAGCCGGTGGCCGACGCGGTGCGTGGCATTCTCGACGGCCACATCGTGATGGAGCGCGCCATCGCCGAACGCGGCCGCTATCCCGCAATCAACGTTCTCAAGTCGGTGTCGCGCACCATGCCGAAATCTGCTGATCCCGCCTTTCTGCCGGTCATCACCCGCGGGCGGCAGGTGATGGCCACCTATTCCGATATGGAGGAACTGATCCGCCTTGGCGCCTACCGGACCGGTTCCAACGCCGAGGTCGACGAGGCGATCCGGCTCAATCCGACCCTGGAAGACTTTTTGCGCCAGGCCAAGGACGAGGTGACCAGCATCGAGGACGGCTATCGGCGATTGCAGCAAATCCTTAAGACCTTGGAAACGGAAAGCTAACGTTGTCGGGCCATCATTCGTCTCTCATGAGAGTAATGCCGGGTTGGTCCGCAGCGGATCCCGGTGTTGTCCCGCTCAGATTGGGACTTCTGGGGAGTATGAGTCGATGAAGTCGCGTGAAACGCTGATCCGCCTGAAAAAATTCCAGGTTGAGGAGAAGCGACGGAGGGTTGCTCAGATCGAGGGTATGATCGCTGACTTCCAGCGCATGTCGGTTGATCTGGAGCGTGAAATCGAAATCGAGCAGGAGCGTGCCGGGATCAACGATCCCGCGCATTTCGCCTATCCGACCTACGCCAAGGCGGCGATCCAGCGCCGCGAAAACCTGACCCGCTCGGCGGACGAGCTGCGCGTCCAGCTCGAAGACGCCAAGTTAAACCTCGCGGAGGCTTTCGAGGAGCTGAAGAAGGTCGAATTGCTCGACGAGCGCGACCAGGCTCGCGAGCGTGCCGAAGAGAGCGCCCGCGAGCAGGCCGATCTCGACAGCATCGGCCTGATGCGGGCGCGCATGGGCGCCGCCATCGCCTGAACGCGGCATCGACAATTCACGTCTATCGAACCCGGGCACTTCGCCCGGGTTTTGCTTTTTAGAGATATCCACAAGGGCGATCGGCGCGCCGGTTCGCTGCGGCAAATGAACGCAATCCGTGGCCGTAGCCGAGTGCGGACCGCGACGCCGAATCCAGTTTTGCCTCCGAGCCGGTGTTGCAGAGGGATGGCGGCGCGTCCGCGTTCATTTCACGGTCCGCGCGCGACCAGTGATTTCACGGTACGCAGGGTCACGCTCGAACAGCAGGGTGGTTCGACCAACGGCAAGCCCGCATCTGCGCCAGCCTATACAGGCAAGCTGATCGAGACTGTGCCGGCGCGGGCAACGCCGCCGCGCTGAGTTTCGTTAGGCAAAAGAAAACGCCCGTGGGGGGCGGGCGTTTTCCATCGTAGACCACTTGGGGTTAGTGGGGTCCTCTACGTACTCACGCGGCGACTTCGGGGGGCAAAATAAAGAGGCCTCGTGAATTCCTCAAATTCCTTTAGCGAACGACCATCGCGTCCGAACTCGTGACCGCCATTGGCTTGCCGGCCTTGATGACGCGCGCGGTCTGCGTATAGCCGTCGTCGGCATTCATGCGTGCCGAAATCGCGAAGCCCGCTACCGCAATACCTGCAATAAGAGCAACAACCACGATTTTCAGGTGGGTCGTCCGATCCGCGCTGTAAATCGAGTGGTTCATGGAAGCCTCCCTGCCGTTAACTTCCTTTGAAGGTTTGTCTCCGCCGTCCCCGCGTAGGTTCATGGTCTCGCGCTCTGGAAACGTAGGAATTGGCTCGGACGTTCCGAAGAGGCCATCACAAAGCCGTGAAAAGGTGTGAACCAACGCGATCGTATCCACCCGAAGCATGGCGGTGAATTTATTATTTTACAATTATATCAGCATGTTAACGTTAAACGCCCGTTCGATCGCGCTTTCGTTCGATCGAATGTCGCCAGACTTAAATCACTTGTCTGATGCCAAATTGTCGCATCAGCGACCGATCGATTCGGCGTGACGAATCAGATGCTTCCGACGGTTTTAAGCCGGGCGCGCGGATGGATTTCGGCCTGCGACAACACAGGGGTCTGGGCGCGGAACCGTTCGACCAGCGAGCGGACGAACGGCCGGATTGCGGCCGAGGTTACCAGCACCGGCGCTTCGCCTTCGCGGGCGGCCTGTTCGAAGCGATCACGCACCGCGGTCATGAATTCGGACAGCTTCGAGGGCTGCATCGCGAGGCTGCGTTCTTCGCCCTGACCGATGATGGATTCGGCAAAGGCCTGCTCCCATTTCGCCGACAGCGCGACCAGCGGCAGGTAGCCGTTGGCTGAGGTGTTCTGGGCGCAGATCTGGCGCGCGAGGCGGGCGCGCACGTGTTCGACCAGCGTCGCCGGATTGCGCGAGAAGGCCAGCGCATCGGCGATGCCTTCGAGGATGGTGGAGAGATCGCGGACCGAGATGCGCTCCGCGAGCAGGAGTTGCAGCACACGCTGGATGCCGGAGATCGTGATCTGGCTCGGAACGATGTCCTTGACCAGTTCGCCCTGTTCCTTCGGCAGATCCTTCAGAAGCTTTTGCACCTCGCCATAGGAGAGGAGGTCCGACATGTTGGTCTTGAGCAGTTCGGTGAGGTGGGTCGAAACCACGGTCGCGGAATCGACCACGGTATAGCCCTTCAGCGAGGCTTCTTCCTTCAGCGATGCATCGACCCACGTTGCCGGCAGACCGAAGGTCGGTTCGGTGGTGTGAATACCGGGGACGTCGACCTGATCGCCGGCGGGGTCCATCACCATGTACTGGTTCGGCCAGATCCGGCCTGAGCCGGCGTCGACCTCCTTGATCTTGATGATGTAGGTGTTGGCCTCGAGCTGGACGTTGTCGAGGATGCGCACCGCCGGCATCACGAATCCCATCTCGATCGCGAGCGAGCGGCGCAGCGCCTTGATCTGCTCGGTGAGGCGATCCTGGCCGTCCGGGCCGTTGACCAGCGGCAACAGCGCATAGCCCAGTTCGATCTTGAGATCGTCGATCTTCAGCGCGGCTGAAATCGGCTCTTCCGCTGCCGCATTGGCTGCTGCCGCCGCTGCGGCTGCTGCTGCGGGCGACGCGGCAGCCTGCGCTTCCGCGGCTTCAACGCGATGGCGTTTTCGCGACGTCCAGGCCAGCGCCGCAGCGCCACCGCCCAGCGCGAGGAACGGCAGCATCGGAATGCCTGGCAGCAGCCCCAGCACCAGCATCACGCCAGCCGACATGCCGAGCGCCTGCGGATAGCCGGACAGCTGCTTCATGAGCGCCTTGTCGGCGGCGCCGGTAACGGCGGCCTTGGAGACCAGAAGGCCCGCGGCGGTGGAGACGATCAGCGCCGGAATTTGCGTGACGAGGCCGTCGCCGACGGTCAGCAGGGTGTAGCTGCGCGCCGCATCGGCGAAGCTCAAGCCCTGCTGCGCGATGCCGATGATCATACCGCCGATGATGTTGATGAAAACGACGAGCAGGCCGGCGACCGCATCTCCGCGCACGAACTTCGAGGCGCCGTCCATGGCGCCGAAGAAACCGCTTTCGTCCTCCAGCGCCTTGCGGCGTTCCTTGGCGGTCTTTTCGTCGATCAGGCCGGCGGACAGGTCGGCGTCGATCGCCATCTGCTTGCCGGGCATGGAGTCGAGCTGGAAGCGCGCCGCGACCTCGGCGATGCGGCCCGAACCCTTGGTGATGACCACGAAGTTCACGATCACCAGGATCGCGAACACGATGATGCCGATCACGAAGTTGCCGCCCATTACGAAGTTGCCGAAGGCTTCGATGACATGGCCGGCGGCGGCCGAGCCTTCATGCCCGTGCGACAGGATCAGCCGTGTCGAGGCGAGGTTGAGCGACAGCCGCAGCATGGTCGCGATCAGCAGCACGGTCGGGAAGGAGGAGAATTCCAGCGGCGCCTGGATGAACAGCGACGTCATCAGGATCAGGAGCGACAGCGTGATGGAGATAGCCAGAAAGAGGTCAAGGACGACCGACGGCAGCGGCAGGATCAGGACGACAAGGATGGTCAGGACGCCGAAGGCGAGCGCGAGATCGCCCCGCCGCAGCATGGTTCCGATCTCGCTGAAGCTCGGAAAACCCGAGCCTGGCGCGTCCGCGCCCTGACCCGCAGTGGTGCCAGCCATCCTCGCCGTTTCCCCCCGCGCATGCCGTTCGCGCGTGCCAAGCGTCTGCGCGGCGGCCGAGGGGCCGCCGTTCCGAAAGTGAGGCACCGCACTGGCGTCCACGGGATTCCCCCCGTTCTACGCGGCCGACGACACTCGACTTCACCCGGATTTCACTGGGCAAAATTTGCCCGGTGTATGGTTAGCAAATGGTTAACGTGCGGCCATAGCGGCCCAATAAATGTGGAGCCTCACGAGTCATCACTTGGAAGTCGATATATACGTGTCAATATGCCGCTGATGCTGGGTTCCAACATGAGTCGAATCTCGATATATTTAATTGTATATATCGATGCGGTGAGGTTTGGGGTGACGAAATCATTCGTGGGCAGAAGTGCGCTTCCATCGTTAGTGGCGGTTGCGGCATTGACGGTCAGTGCGGAAGACCGGATCCTGGCGGGGTAGCGATCTTTTAGTGCGGCGGTCGCGGGGAGGAGGAGATGCGCGCTGAGGATTCGGCGCGCATCTCCGCACCGCGCTGAACGCCGATTGCCGCGCGACACCCGACATTGTAAGGGATGCCTGCGCCGACGGCGGTTGCGGACGCGACCTCCGGCCGGGGCCTGTAGCTCAATGGTTAGAGCCGGCCGCTCATAACGGTCTGGTTGGGGGTTCAAGTCCCTCCGGGCCCACCAATTCTTTCAATAATAACTTGCCGCGGATCAGGTATGGGCAATGGAGCTACCGCCCCAAGTACCGCTCGGTTTAGTTCGCGTCCCGGCCTTCGTCACGGATGGTGCAGGGTTTCAACGACATGCGCAGCCATTCGGTGCTTGCCACACGCCCGAGGGAATTGATGGGCAAAAGCGCGCATAACGTACGCCAACCGGAATGCTGCCGGAGTACAGCGATTTCTACCGGGACTGGCGACCGCCTCGCAGATTCACATGAGCGCGCAGCTCTCCGGCTATATCCCGATCCGCACCAGGCAGCGATCGGCGAGATCGTTCGGGCTGTCGCGACGTCAGCGACCGAACTTGAGGCTTTAGCATCACGCTCACGTCGGCTTTCCTCAAATGATAATCCGGCATTGGTCGGTTTCGCGCAATGTATGACGATGAACGGTGGCGAGACCGACTGAATAACGGAATCAGCCCTTTTCAGCCCTGGCGTCACCTTTCCAACCGCTGGTCCGCGCAAGCAACCGTTACAATAACGTATCGCTCCGAGTTCGACCGGCGATTCTGCCGCGACTGAGCAGAATGCGGCCGGATGGGTTTATTGCGGAGGTCCTTGGGAGCGTGAAAAGCTGGGGCACTCTCTCCGATCCGGAGGAATCCGATCGGACTCAGGTATCGCCCCAATACTCAGAAAAAATGATATACTGTTAGTTAGATAGTGACGTTCTCAGGGTGTTTCCCCGTAGAATAGCAACCAGATCAATAGCCTAGCATCTGCTGACAAGGTGAAACTCGGACCGCGACGATTGTTGTTTGGTAGCCGCCCGCAAGTTTTTTGCTGCAGTGCAGCTAACACCAATGGCTAACTTGCGCTGATAGAGCATGATGATCGACACTCGACAAGGCGCGCGGCATTGTCGAGTATTTCTAATGTAGCGTTATTTCTAACGGTAAGTATTTAGAACGGTAAGTATTTAGATTGGTTCTGGTGTCGGCTTGAGGCGATCGTCGGTGGACGATGACCCGAGCGCATTTGGGCGGAAAGATGAAGAAGCATTCGCACGAGGAAATTCTTTTGAAGCTGGCCCGGGCAGACGAACTTGCTCGCGCAGGCAATTCTCAGGTGGACGTTTGCAAGGCGCTTGGCGTGAGCGTCATGACGCTTCACCGGTGGCGGAAACTGCCCCTGCCCAAGCCTGAAGCAGATATTCCCCAGAATCGCGCAGATGGCCGCAAGGCCTTCACCAGCTCGCCGGCGATGGACGAGATGCGCTATGTACTGGAGGAACTTAAGCTTGAGAACCAGCGGCTTCGGAAAATAGTGACAGATCTCCTGCTTGAGAAAATGAGGCTGGAGGAAGCCGCGGTTACCGCCTCGTCTCGTCAGTCAGGCACGCAAGGCGTGGTCCAGGCTTTGCTTGGTCCCGCTGATTCGAGGTAGTTGCTGGTCAAGGTCGAGACGTGATCTCGATCGGCCGCGGGCATCGCGCTATTCCTGTCGCTCAGCCCATTCTAT
Source organism: Nitrobacter sp. JJSN (assembly GCF_051912485.1). Taxonomy (GTDB): domain Bacteria; phylum Pseudomonadota; class Alphaproteobacteria; order Rhizobiales; family Xanthobacteraceae; genus Nitrobacter. Next base: position 222,078 of record NZ_CP196822.1, read on the forward strand.
CGCATCCGCGAGTTGCTGGATTTCCTGATCGGCAGCATCCCCCGGCATGAAGCTGGCAACTGATTGACCATTGGTGAAGCAGCGGACGAAGGCTGCACGGCTGGCGATTGGCGGCGCAACGATCTCGCCGAATCCACTCAATTCATCGATCAACTGCCGTCCCTCGAGCGTGCGGCGGTCGAGTTTGTTGGGCACCAGAATCACCTTGATTTGGTCCCGCCGATGTTGCCGAGCGGCGTCGATGATCGCAAGAGTTTGCAGCGTCGCGTCGAGATCGAGGCCGGACGGGGTGCAGGGCACCAGGATCAGGTTGGCCAGGGCAATTGAGGCTCCCATTTCACGCGCATTGGGAGCGGTATCGATGACAACAACGCCGGCTTGAATGCTACGCACGTCCTGGGCCCAGGCCGATACCGACATTTGCTCCAAAGCCATTTCATAGACGGGGAATTCGAGATTGCCCGGCTCCGCCCACTTTGAAGCGGAGCGTTGGGGATCGCTGTCGACCAATGCGACGTCATGTCCGCGGCGGGCGAGTGCGGCAGCGGCACAGATCGCGATCGTGGTTTTGCCGACACCGCCTTTGCGCTGGGTGACCGTGATAATCCTCCGCATCGGTCCGGGAGAGTTCATGTGGGCGCCACGATAACAGATTCTCACATTTTTTGAGGTAAACGCGCCCGCCAACGTTACCAGTCCTTAACCTGTATTCACAATCCGGCAACCGGCCGAATGTCGGCAATATCTGATCCGGGGCATGCCCCTTCGGCGATTTTTGAATGGGGCGGAGCAAATTCGTTCAAAAAATGCTCGAAAAGTGTGCTCTGGAGGCTGTCTATGCTCCATGGCCAACATGCAAGCGATAATATCCGTCAAATGTGCGTTAACAGCGCGTGAATTTGACCCTTGACTTAAGCTGTCGCCCACCATTAACATACGAATAACAAATGGCGCAGTGCATCATAACAAATAGTTTGATAGATGCATTCGTGCCTGCATGACCACGTCGTTCTGGTTCAAGCATAGCACATTCGAGCCGCAGCATATTTAGCGTCGATTGGCGGTCGACCTGGGTATCTGCTTGCCAATAGATCGCGGGAATCCAGTCAGAGGGCACCATGGCCGTTTCCTACTTGACGAAGACCGAGCTGGATCATTTTGTCCAGCATAACGGGAATATCGAAGCGGGCGTACGATCAGCGCTGATCGACTCGCTTGAACAAAGTGGTGTCTTTCACGATACCGAAGATGGCACGAGGGGATGGCTTGAGTCCGGGCCGTTTCACGGCGGGCCGGTTCCGCCAGTCATACAGATTCTGGATGTGTCGAACTCGACGAACGTCGAGACAAATCCGAACCTCAAGGCGATCATCCTCGATGACCATAGCGCCAAGCTCGACGTCACCGGTGGCGAAAATGACATATTTGTTGCCGCAGGAAAGGGCTCGGACACCATCAACCTGCACGACAGCGGTAATGACACCGTCTACGGCGGCAGCGGTAACGACGTGATCCGCGGAGGTCACGGGGACAGCTCGCTGTTCGGTGGCGCCGGTAATGACAGCATCTTTGGCGGCACAGGCAACGACACGTTGGATGGCGGCTCCGGCAACGACTATCTGGTGTCGGGTGCGCTGGCGTCTGGCGGGGGCGGCAACGCGCGCGTTGCAAGTGCGGACGACCAAGTCTTAGCGAAGGGTCAGGGCGGCGGTCAGGGTCATGATGATGACCATGGTCACGGTCAGGGGCATGGAAACGGCCACGGTGGTGGCCAGGGTCACGGGGAACATGGCGGTGGTCAAGGTCATGGGGATGGCCATGGCGGCGGTCATGGTCATGGTGGTGACCATGGCGGTGGTCAGGGGCCTGGCGGCGATGTGGAAGGGCACAGCACGCTTATAGGCGGCGCCGGAAACGACACGCTGGTTGGCGTGCAGGGCGATGTCATGCAGGGCGGCGCCGGTAATGACCTGTTCTTGCTCTCTGGCGGCGCGCCAGGTGTCAATTCCACGCTGGAAGGCGGCGCTGGCAATGACACCTTCCGCATCGCGTCGCATAGCGGCAATGACACTATCTTCGGCGGCGATGGTAAAGACTCCGCCGACTTCGTCGGTCGGTCGTTCTTCGATGTTACCAAGATTGACGTCGACTCGAGCACAAACACTTACACGCTCCACTTCAGCGATGAACAGACGATTGCGGTCAGTGGAGTTGAGGATCTTCACTTCAGCGATCAGGTCGTCAACCTGCCGAAGCTCTCATAATTCGGCCGCTGGAGAAGCACCATTTTGTGAAGGCCCCGCCATCGGCGGGGCTTTTGCTTTTGAAGCTTTAAATTATTGTGATTTTAAACTTGAATCAATGTCGTCATGCGCGGACTGCCGGCTATGCCCGACAATGACGTTTCAAAGCTTCGAAGCATGCAGCGCTCGAAGTTTAGTGATATGAAGATGGCTTGAGAGGCTTTATGCCTTTGTGAGGCCACATCGATAGCGTGATGGTATTCGGCTTCCGGAGCCCTATGTTCAACTTGCTTCCGATAGCTCCGATCGGGATGTTAGGAGCCGATCTTGCCCCCCGGTATCAAGCACTTGCTTAATGCGGGCTCCGGACCCGGATCCGCGCGACGGATTGCTCGAATGGTCCACGAGCAAGATCTGAAAGAGGTGCGCTTTGACATCGATCCCGGTGTCCAGCCCGATGTCGTCGGCTCGATCCTCGAACTCGAGAAGTCCTTCCAGCCGCAATCGTTTGACGTGATATGGTCATCGCATGTGCTTGAGCATCTCTATGCTCACGATGTTTTTCCCACGTTGCGCCAGTTCCATCGGATTCTGAAGCGGGATGGATTCGCGTTGCTCATGACTCCGGACCTCGAAGCCGTAGCTCATTTTATTGTCGAGCACGGCATTGCAGCCATTGCCTATAATTCCCCGGCGGGTCCGATCAGGCCGCTCGACATGCTCTACGGTCATTCCCGCGCGATCGAGGAAGGACACGTGCATATGGCTCATCACACCGGATTTACCGCCGAGCGGCTAGGCAACCTGTTGTTGATGGCGGGCTTTCCCACCGTCTCGGTGGCGATGGAAAACTTCGAGGTCTGTGCGCTGGCGCTGATGCCCGAGGCCAACGACATGGCCATCAAGAAGACTTTGTTAGAAAGCGGCTTTAACTTTCAGGAAGTGCCAGCCTAGTTCCAGCCTGGCTGCGATACGACGCGGGCTCCGGGAGGGGGCAGTCCGCGAGCTCCGCGCGGCTATCGGCTATCGCTAAATGTTCGTGTTTCCGTCACTTTTGTGATGTCTAATGTTATTGGTAATGGCGTGTTATCATTCAATCGGGAATGATAGGCTCCCTTGGCCCATAACAGACAGACCGAGTTTTCATGATTGTGCAAGCCGTCGCCGAGAATGCCGATATCGATCCGATGCTTCCGTCAGGGCTGGAATGTCTGGTCATCGTCGCACGACAATACGGGCTGGATCTCACCTCGACGCAGCTCATCAAGGATAACCTTCTTGCCGACGAAGAAGTGGTTCCCAGCCGGCTCGTCCGATGCGCCGAGAAGGCCGGGATGCGTTCGAAGCACGTTAAACTTGATTGGGACGGACTTTCTCATCTGAAAAAGGCGCTTCCGACCATCGTCGGCCTGCGCAACGGAAGCTACATGGTGTTGCTGCGCGTCGATGGCGACGCCAACAATACCCGCGTCGCGCTGCGGGATCCGAACGCGGCCGAAGACGCGCTGCTCGTGATCGATCGGCCGCGCTTCGAAGACATCTGGTCCGGAGATGTCATTCTCGCCAAGCGCAATTACGACATCTCGGATGAATCGCAGCCGTTCAGTCTCGGTTTCGTGGTTGCATTGATGTTCCGCGAGCGTCGGATTATCCGCGATGTCGCGATCGCTGCGCTTGTTCTCGGATTCCTTGGCCTCGCGCCTATCATGTTCTGGCGCCTGCTATCGGACAAGGTGATCTTCTATCACGCGTACAATACCTTCTACGTGCTCTGTCTTGCGATGCTGGTCATCATCGCCTTCGAGGCGACGTTCGCGTTCCTCAGGCAAATCCTTGTTCATCGCCTGACGACCAGGCTCGACGTCAAGCTGTCGACCTACGTTTTCGAAAAGGTGCTCAATCTTCCCATCGACTATTTCGAGCAGACCGCCGTCGGTCTCGTCGCGCGCGACATCCGGGAAGTGTTCCGCATTCGCTCGTTCCTGATGGGTCAGTTGTTCGGTACGGTACTGGATTCCACGACGCTGATTTTCTTCCTGCCGGTTATGTTTTTTTTCAGCCCGACCATGACTTTGGTGGTCCTGGCGCTGGCGGGGATGATCGTCGGCTGGCTTGTCCTGATGCTGCCGGCTTACCGCAAGGCGTCAAACGCCGTTCTGGTCGCGGAGGGCGATCAGGGTGCGTTTCTGGTTCAAACGCTCAACGGCATTCGAACGGTGAAATCGCTGGCTCTCGATGCGCGGCAGCGCCATTTCTGGGACGTGCTGGTTGCGCGTGTCGCCAAGGCGAGATTCGCGGAAGGGATGACCGGAAACGCGATCCAGGCGGTGGTGCGTCCGATGGAGCGGCTGGCGGTCAGCGGTTCCTATGCCCTCGGCGTTTTTCTTGCGCTCCAGAACAACGACCCTGTCTTCATGGGGGCGTTGTTTGCCTTCCTGATGCTGTCGCAGCGGGTATCGGCTCCACTGATGCAGATGGCCCAGTTGATCAATCAATACGATGAAGCGCGCAGTGCGGTCGCCACGGTTCGCAACCTCGTGAACCAGCCCGCCGAAGAAGGACGATCCGGGCACGGCGTTCGCTCGGCGATCGACGGCAAAGTGGAATTTTCCAACGTCACCTTCAGGTATAAAGGCGCCGTTACACCAACGCTGAACGGCGTTTCGTTTGAAGTAAGCAGGGGAACGACGCTCGGCGTAATGGGCAAGAGCGGTTCAGGAAAGACCACGATCACGCGACTCTTGCAGCGATTGCATTCCGATTATGACGGCCTGATCAAGATCGACGGGATCGACGTCCGCGAATACGATGTCGATCACCTGCGCAGAAATGTCGGCATCGTTCTCCAGGAAAACTTTCTCTTTAGCGGGACCATTCGCGAGAATATCTGCGCAGCCGTGCCGGACGCCACCTTTGACGACGTCGTCAAGGCGGCTCGAATGGCGGGTGCGGAGGAATTTATCGATAAGCTGCCACGTGGCTACGAAACCCGCGTCTATGAAGGATCGCCCAACCTCTCCGGAGGACAGCGGCAACGGCTCGCGATTGCACGAGCGCTGATCGTCGATCCGCCGATCCTCATCCTTGATGAGGCGACGAGCGCGCTCGACGCTGACAGCGAGGCCATTGTCAACCGCAACATTACGCGGATAGCGAACGGCCGGACGCTGATCATTATCTCGCACCGGCTGTCGTCGCTAATGACGGCGGATGCCATTCTCGTGCTCGACCGCGGGGTGGTCGACGATATCGGGCGGCATGCGGAGTTGTTGGATCGGAACGACATCTACAGTTCGCTTTGGTACCAGCAGAACACGCATCTCGCGCCGGCGGTCCGCGGCGACAAGCCGAAACTTCGGAGCCCGACCCTTGTCCCATAGCCAGGCTTCACTCGCGACCGTTCGCCAATTTCAGTCGGAGACCGATGCAATCCGGGAGGCCGCCGAGCCCCTGGTCGCGCGCGCCACCCTGTTCGTGCTTTCCGCATTCCTGGTTTCGATTGTCGCGATCCTGTGCCTGACGCGGGTCGACCGCGTCATCACCAGCCTTAACGGCAGCATCGTGCCGGTCGGTCATGTCAATGTCTTGCAGGCGCTGGACCCATCGATCATCAAGACGATCGACGTGCGCGAGGGCGAGCAGGTACAGCCGGGGCAGTTGCTCGCCACGCTCGACTCAACCTTCACGTCCGCGGACTTGACGCAGGCGAAGTTGCAGATCGCGAGCCTCGAGACGCAGGTGGCGCGTGATGAGGCTGAGCTGAACCAGCAGCCGCTCGAATTTGCCAACAAGTCGGACCCCGACTTCCAGAAATACGCGGCCCTGCAGAAGGCGCTCTACGGTCAGCGCGTGGCCCAGTATACCGCACAGCTCAACAGCTTCGATTCGAAGATCAAGGAGACCCAGGCGGCGATCGAAAAACTTCGCGGCGATGATGCCCGATATCGACAGCGCGACGAAATCTTGCAGAAGATCGAGACGATGCGCACCACGCTTGCCGAGCGTGGTACCGGATCGCAGCTCAATATGTATATCTCCCAGGACGCCCGACTGGAATTGCTGCGGACAATGGAGAATACGCACAATGGCCTGATGGAGGCGCAAAATACGCTGGGATCGATAACCGCCGACCGTGACGCGTTCAAACAGCAGTGGTTCGCGCAATTGAGCCAGGATCTGGTGACGACGCGCAACAAGCTCGACGAAGCGAGGGCGACTTATGAAAAAGCGCTCAAGCATCAGAACCTCGTGCGCTGGACTGCTGCAGAGCCGTCGGTGGTGCTGACGATGGCAAGGCTCTCGGTCGGCTCGGTACTCAAGCCGGGGGATCCTTTCATCACCCTCATGCCGATCGACACCAAACTTGAGGCGGAAATCAGGATCGCTTCGCGCGATATCGGGTTCATCCGTGCAGGCGATCCCTGCACTATGAAGGTCGATGCCTTCAATGCAGCGGAGCACGGCGCGGCGAGCGGAAAAGTGCGTTGGATCAGCGAGGGCGCGTTCACGACGGACGATGATGGCAAGCCGCTCGAATACACCTACTATAAGGCGCGATGCTCGGTGGACGCATCCGATTTCAAGGACGTGCCCAGCAATTTCCGTCTGATTCCCGGCATGACCCTTCAGGGAGACATCAATGTCGGAACCCGCTCGGTCGCCATGTATCTGCTCGGTGGAATGCTGAAGGGCATCCACGAGGTCATGCGTGAACCATGATGCTTTCAACGCGATCGCTTTTCGAGTGGTTTCGACCAGCTTCCGCAATTTCGCGCGCTGGCCCTTTCGAGCTTGGAATGGCCGCATACGAGCGCGGTCAGTATCTGGAAGCGATGAAAGCCTGGAAGCTTGCGTCAGAGGCGGGCGATACCAGGGCGGGCTATCGAATAGGGATGCTCTATGTGAGAGGCGAGGGTGTCGTCAGAAGCGTTCCCGATGCCGTCGTCTGGTATGAATGGGGGGCTCAGCTCGGCAACGTCGAAGCGCAGTTCCAGCTCGGCCTGATCTATCTTCATGGGGACAAGCCGCCGCTCGGGCCATATCGTCACGAAACATGGCGCCGGTCCTCCGCCGTTCGAATGGGCGACAAAGCGTCGGCTATTCACCAGCTCGTATTTCCGAATGGAACGAGCGTTGAGCGGGATGTCGGCGTTGCCTTCCAATGGATCGCGGCCGCAGCGGAAAGAGGCAAAGCAGAAGCTCAGACAGTCCTTGGCAATATGTATAGCGAAGGGGTCGGCTGCGAGAAGGATCTCCAGACGGCGCTCGGATGGTATCTGGTCGCGGCCCAGCAGAACTGCGCTGCGGCCGAATTCGCGCTTGGCGACGTCTACTATCAAGGCAAAGGCGTTCCGGCTGATTTTGAGGCGGCGGCGGTCTGGTACCGCAAGGCGGCCGAACAGGATCATGTAAGGGCGCAGGTCGCGCTTGCGTTTATGAACTTGAAAGGAACGGGTTTGCCGGAGGCTCCCGCTGAAGCCGCTCGCCTGTTCCAGGGCGCCGCCAAGCATGACGATCCGATCGCGCTCTACAACATCGGCCTGTTGCGCTTGAAAGGCCATGGCGTCGCGAAGGATATCGACCGAGCCGAAACCGCGCTACGCAAGGCGGCGCGCAAAGACTACTTTCCGGCAATCCAGGCGCTCGCGGATTTTTATTCGCACGGCGCGGGCTCCGAGCCAGATTTGCGGGAGGCATCGGTCTGGTACGAGAAGGCCGCCGATCGGGGCGATGTGCAGGCGCAGTTTTTCATGGGCCGTTTCTATGCGACGGGCACCGGTGTCGGTCCGAATATTCGTCAAGCCGCGAAATGGTTCGAGCGCGCGGCCGGGAATGGCCATGCGACCGCCGCATTCAATATCGCCATCTTCTATCTCAACGGCTCCGGGGTTGAACGCAATGTGAAAGCCGCAATCGAATGGTTCGAACGCGCATCCGAAGGCGGCATCCGCGCCGCGCAATTGCAACTCGGGAGGTTGTATTCGGCGGGCAACGGAGTTCCGCGCGATCACAAGCGGGCGGGAGAATGGCTCAGCAAGGCCGCCGTGGGCGGAGACCCGGACGCCAAGTTGGCCTATGCGCTTTTCCTGCTTCACCAGGACGAATCGACCGAACGGCTTGAGCAGGTGCGGTCGCTATTGAGCGAGGCGGCTGAGGCCGGACACGTGCCGGCTGCATTCCAGCTCGGTGTGTTGGAAATGGGCAAGTTTGGTGGGACCGCGGATGTCAAAGCCGCCGTTTCATGGTTCTCCCGTGCCGCCGACGCCGACCATGTCGAGGCCCAGTACACCTTGGCGCTTCTGTATCTCAATCCGGACAACGCCATGAGCGATGCAAAGGCTGCGGCGTCCTGGATGACCAGAGCCGCGCAGGCAGGCCATAAGAGCGCGCAGTTTCAGCTCGCCGTGATGTATTGCACCGGCGCAGGCGTAGCCCAGGATATCGCTCAGGGCGCGAACTGGTACGAAGTCGCGGCGCAACAAGGCCACAAAGTTGCGCAGTTCAACCTCGCAGTGATGCTTGGAAAAGGGCAGGGATGCGAGACCGATCCCGGGAAGGCGGTCGAATGGTTCGAGAAGGCGGCCAAGCAGGATATGGCGGAGGCGCAGGTCGCACTCGGCGATGCGTTGATGTCGGGAAGTGGCGTTGTGCAAGACCAGGATGCAGCGGTGCACTGGTATCAGCAGGCAGCGCGGCAAAACCATGTAGGGGCCGCGCGCCGTCTGGATGCGGTCGGTGTCGCGCTGGTCGACGGTTGAGCATCGCTCGGCGGCTCGATCGTTGAAGATTGGGTGCGGAACTCCGGGCTTGTCCTGCAGAATGCGAGTGGATCGCCTTCAGGCCGTGGCCGCGGGTGATGCGGGAACACGAGTCAACTAAAGCGTTTTCAAGCCAAGCCGGTAACGGTTTGCGTGAAGAAAACGCGTCAATCAAAAGCCATAGAGCCCCGCTTCTGATTTCATCACAAGCGAGAGGCTCTGGGTCCGAGACCTGGCAGGAGATCGGGGTGCGATGAATAAGATTGCGGAGCGCGAAGCGAATGCGAAGGACATGCAACCCGTTGCCGGTCCTGCTCCACAAGAGGAAAGCCTTCAGAGCTCGTTCCTGGATCCGGATCTAGACGATCCGGAGTCGGGCGCACGCCTGCGCGGCGCAATACTTGAATATTCTGGCCGGGAAATCTCCGGCTGGATCGTCGATGCCCGCTCGCTCACGGCATCTGTTTCTATTTCTCTCTTTGTCGGGCCCCATGCGATCGAAGAGACGAGAACGAATCGTCCGGCGCCCACCGCAATCGGCTCAGCCAAGCTAATCGGTCGCCCCGGATTCCGTATCGATCTGGCGACCCCGGGGGCACGTCGACGCTTGGCGCGCGCTCTCAGGAACACATCGGTGGACCGGGGTCAGTCACAAATCTATCTTCGCGTTAGCCTGGACGATGGTGAATTTTTTGAGATCCCCCTCTTTGACAACATCGCGGCCGATGAATTGGTCGTCGCGCTGGGATTTTCGGGCGACGACTACACTGACCTGTTGATTCCGAGTAACAACAGGACCGTCACGGCTGCGCCGGATCCGGCCGGGAAGCAGGTACGCCATGTTTGTTTTTATCTCCCTCAGTTTCATGCGTTCGCGGAGAACGACCGATGGTGGGGACCCGGCTTCACTGAATGGACGAACATTTCGCGCATGCGTCCTCAGTTTCCGGCGCATCAATCTCCCTGGTTTCCGGCAGACCTCGGCTTTTATGATGTGAGATTGACGGAGACCCGTCGGCAACAGGCCGAGCTGGCCCGCCGCTACGGCATTCACGGCTTCTGCTACTACGTGTACTGGTTCCAGGGCCGCAGACTTCTCGAACGACCGTTAGAGCTGCTTCTGGAGGATGGAGAACCGGATCTGCCGTTCTGCATTTGCTGGGCGAATGAGAACTGGTCGCGCCGTTGGGACGGCTCGGATGCGGAGCTTCTGCTCGGACAGAATCACTCGCTGGACGACGATGTCCGCTTTATCGACGATATGGCGCAGCTTCTGCTCGACGAACGCTATATCATGGTAGACGGCCGCAAGATCATTCTGATCTACCGGCCCTCGCTATTGCCGGACAGACAGCGCCTCTTCGAGGTTTGGCGCGCAAGAGCAAAAGAATTGGGAATCGGAGAGCTTCTTATCTGCAACGCCATGACGTTCGGAGAATTTGATCCGCGTGACCTTAACTGCGATGCAGCAGTGGAGTTTCCGCCGCACACTGTCTCGACGATGGAGCAGCCGCTCTCGGAGCTGGGCGCCCCGCCGAGCTTTACGGGAAAGGTTTACGACTATGTCGATGCAGTGCGGTCGTCGTTGGGCAAGACATATGATTTCCCCTATTTTCCGGCCGTTATGCCGCGCTGGGACAATACGCCCCGCAAGGGTTCACGGGGACACGTCTTCAACAGGTCGAGCCCGGAGGCGTTCGAAGTATGGCTGCGGGATGCGGCCAGCCGAGCGAGAAGGAGCCAATTTGCGGATCCGATCGTTTTCATCAACTCCTGGAACGAGTGGGCAGAGGGTGCTCATCTGGAGCCGGACTCGCGATACGGGCGAGCGTTTCTGGAGGCGGTGAGACGGGTGGCATCGTCTGAACCGATCTCGACCCAGGTCCGTTCGAATCCGGATTTGCTGGACTGCCTAAGCCGGCAGGAGCTCGAGCAAGCGATGAAAGAAGCGGCCACCCACGTTCAACTGCTCGCCACCCTTCATCGATCGGAGATGGTCTATTCGGGCTTGCAGTATACGCGAAGCGGGATTCCCGTGGAGGCTCGAGGCGCGTCCGAGAATCCGCCGGAGTCCTTGCTTGTCATTGAGAATATCAATTCTCAAACGAGCGAACGGGTGGTGGTCGATCCGCGATCGACTGTGCTCGTGCGAGGATGGGTCTGTGCAGGCGGGACGTTTGAAGCGAGTAAGCACAGGATAGCGTTCCTGATCCTGCTCTCCGCGGATGCTGAAAAGAAAGATCAGAACGGTTACTGCCTGATCGTGGACTGGCACGAGCGATTTGATGTCAAGAAGTACATGAAAGCGAAAGGCAGGGACTGCTATTTCGGCTTCCAGCTCTCGTTTTTCCTACGCGATATACCCGACGGAGAGTACCAGATTGCAGTTCTGGAGGTGGGCGAAGGAAGCCGTGCGCTCATCAGGTCGAGTCACTCGATCATCGTCCGACGTTGAGCTGAGGAATCCGCATGTTGGCCAGCGTCGTCGTCGCTTGCTATAAGCATGAAGCGTACATCGAAGAGTGCCTGGAGACTGTTTATCGACAGACCTTCCCGGACGTCGAGCTCATTGTCGTCGACGATCATTCACCTGATAAAAGCTTTGAAGTCGCGCGGCGGCTCGTCAAGAAGAAATCCTTTGCCAAGCGGTTTGTGTCTTGCTCGCTTCTGAGGAATCCTCTCAATCTCGGGGCGCACTGCACCTGGAACAGGGCGTTGTCTCTCGCGAAGGGAGACATGATCTTCTTCCTGAATTCCGACGATGCGTTTTCAAAGGATCGCATCCAGATATTTGCGAGCCGATATGACAATGAGAAGCTGTTTTTTGGCTTTTCGGCCATTGAACCGATCGATGAACGCGGTAAGCGGATAACGACCCATCAATTTCCGACAAGCCTTCGATATGCCATCGATCGAGCCCGGATAACGGGTTCTCCACTATCATGGGCATTTCTGGATTCGCAGATCGCCACCTCCACCGGCAATTTCGTGTTGAGCCGGGAATTACTGCGGACGATCGGTCTCCTGTCCGACCTGAAGTACTGCCACGACTGGGAGTTTGCGCTGCGCGCTGTAACCGTGGTCGAGCCCACTTACGTGGAATCGGACCGCTATATGTACAGGCTCCATTCGACGAACAGCTTTCGAAGCCTAAGCAACGTGGCCGAAAGCGAGACCAGGGCCTGCATGTCATCGTACTGCGCGAATGCGATAGCCCAACGACCGATCAATAGAGCTTGCTTGAGCCCCATAAACTTCGGAGATGCATTCTACAAATTCATCAAGCTTCATCCGAATTTCAACTATTGGGTGAAGCAATTGTATGTTCCCTATCAGCCCGATCATCGGACCGTGGATTGGAACGAATGGACCATGCCGCTCGACTGGCGGTAGCTCTGCCCGGTTTCCGACCAGCCGCCTTCGCTAGCAGAGCTCCGGCTTGCGGCTCGGGACGGGGGTCTTCTTCAGAACCTGATGCAGCGCGTCGAGGCGTTCGGTCTGACAGGGCCACGTCGGCAGGAGCCAGCCACCCTCATCATTCTCATTCCACGCATAGATCAGCACGGCGGGGGCCTGCTCGCCCGGCGCCCGGGCAGCGATCCAATCGAGCGCGCGCGTCAGGTGATCGGTGAGTTCTTTCTTCGTCGGCGCGGAGAAGAAGTTGCCGATGCCTTCACCAGGGCGTTGCTTTGTTTCCCATGGCACGGGGCGCTCAATGCGAGGGCGTCGGTCCCATCCTGTCATCACGGTCGGCACAACAGGCAGATGACTGTTCCTGAGTTGGTCCCAGCCGTGCTCGGCGATTTCGGCAAGCTTGGCAAAAGATCCACGGCCGTTGCCTACCGTAAGCGCGTATGATCCGATCGCGTCGCCTCCAATATTTTTGGCTTCCCGTATCAGGAAGTTCTGGTCTCCGGCCAGAACGATGTAAGGATTGGCCAGCCCCGCCTTGGCTGCGCTATTTCTAAACCCCTCGATCTGCTCTCTCAGACCTGCGACTCCTTGCCAGTTTCGTTCCACGGCTGCTGGAGCGATGAAGCCCAGATAGTACAGCGGTCTGTCACCCAGCACCCTCAGGTAATTCTTGTCTGCCATGAGACCGATGTGCTCTTGAGGCAGCGCCGTCGGTTTGGCGCGCGAACCCCATCTGTCCAGCTCGGTGAACAGGCAGTATCGGAGACGGTTGGTTATCGCACTGGCTCTGAACTGATAGAGCGCCTTCGACATTGGATGGTTTGATCCGTAGGCGACGAAGGCCCAGTAATCGAGTCCGGCAAAGACGGCTTGACCTATCTCCTTGTCCATTTCCTCCTGCGTGACGGCGGGAAAAGAAACAGCACCTGAATTATGCTCGGGGCCCTTGGCGAAAAATGGCGTTCTCCAGCGATATTTTTCGGGCGATAGCGAGTTTTCGACCGCTCTGGTCGGCGCCGAGCCCGGCGAATACCAGGCGTCCCAGCGGATTGCTCCCACTAGAGGTCGGGGCTTCGTCGCGGCAATACTTTCGAGGCTTAGAACTTGCAGCGAAGGCGGAACCAGGCTCGCCGCCAGAGAGGCCAGGATCGTTCTTCGGGTCAACGTGCGAGGGCGTCTTCCATCCTCTGTCGTCGTTTTGGTCATTCGCATAACCATAACATTAACAATTGATCATCTGGTTGATTTTTCTAGAAATATCCGTACAACAATCAAGACGGATATCACAGAAATTGGCAAAGTCCGCCGATCTGTTAAGATTATACCGTATTCTTGGGGGATCAAGTTATTCCGGCGGGAATTTCCGGAGTGCCGATGTTAGGTTTCGAACAAGCCTGGAGCGCTGCAGGGTGAACACGGAAACTTCGTCGCGGCCGAGACTCGGCTTGGAACTGGATATCGATGCGCTTCCCGCGAACGAGATCGAGCGAATACTGAAGGAGTTCTTTTCCGATCGGATTGCCAATCCGAATCCGGATGAATTGATTCGTTCGGTCAAAGAGCTGGAAGAGCAGTTTGGCGATTTCAACGAATATCAATTCGCGAAGGCCGCGGTGCTTGTGCAGTCCTGCGATTTTGTGCGCGCCCGGGAAATCCTGACGCGTCTTGCCGGAGAATTGCCGTCCGATTCCCGTATTCTACATCGACTCGCCGTAACGCATTTGAACATGGGTGCCGCTCAAGAGGCGCAAGATACCTATCTTGCCGCCCTAGCCTTGGCCCCGCAGAGCGAGAATCTTCGCCGGGAATTCGCCGGCCTTCTGCGGGTCATGGATGCCAGAAAATTGCATGCCGGAGTGAGGCGTAAAAAACACGGATTGTCGGTGGTGTGTGCGATCAAGAACGAAGCGGATGATCTGCTTGAGTGGTTGCATTTTCACAGGTTGGCCGGTGTCGACCATTTTTATTTGTACGACAATGAAAGCACCGACGCGACACGAATGATCATAGAATCCTTTCCCTGGCCGGAAATGATTACGTATCACTACGTGGAAGGTGACTTCGGTCAGATACGCGCATTTCAGCATGCGATCGACAGCTATCGAAACTGCTCCGAATGGTGCGCTTTTATCGATGCCGACGAGTTTCTCTATCCCGTCGATGGCAACAGCATCAAGGATGTTTTGAAAGAGGTCTCATCGGCGCCAGCCGTTGCGGTTCACTGGCTCAATTTCGGATCCAACGGTCACGAGACAAGACCGCAAGGTCTCAGCATCGAGTCGTTTACGCGACGGGCGCCCGACGAGTTTCCGGATCACTATGTGATGAAATCAATCGTGCGTCCTGATGCGATCGTGGCTTACCTCCACCCCCATCAGTCTCTTGTGTTGGGATGTTATGTCCAGGAAGACGGTGACCCGGTTTTCCCGATCGGCGGACGGTGTTCGGTTCCAAAGCGCCGGAAGCTGGCGATCAATCATTACTATACAAAGTCTCGACAGCAGCTTTTGAAGAAGCGGGAGCGAGGAAGGCCGTTAGGGGAAGGTGACCCCGAGCGCATACGCGCAATGGAATTCTTTACGCTTCGAGATCGGAATGACGTCGAAGATTTAACGATCTTGAAATTCCTGCCGGAGCTCAAGAAACTGGTTCATCGCTGAACGTTACGGTTCAGCTGCGGTGCATGGTGCGGGTTGCATGTATTTCCTCGGACGCGACGCAGGCAAAAGCGAGCGCTCGGCTAATACGGCTCCTCATGAAATGACTGAAGTATAGCCTCTGCAATTTTCTTTTCCGGAAGTGGACGGAAGAACGACATATCTCCTGCTGTCGCGATCTCGCGGGCGATCTCCCTGACGCAATGATACTTGGGACGTGAAGCGAAGTCGTGAATGCCGATAATTGCATTCGGATTACAGTGCAGCACGATCTGGGCGAAGCACGCGACCCTGAAGCGTCCGTCGACGAAATAGAGATCCGCTGTCGCGCTATGCGGCATTTTCCAGATGGCTGAGTGATAGTCCGGCCAGCGCGACTTCGTGGATGGGGCGATTGGAAAGCCCCATTCTGCGGTCGGACCGATGTCGACATAAATCAACTCGGGCTTGGTTTGATTCGACGTGCATGCAGCCCTTACCTGGTCGAGCCATTCCCGGGACGAATCGACGGAAAGTATCGAGCTCTGAACATGCTTTGATGCGACGACAGTGCTTCCGCCGGTTCCGAACTCCAAATAGCTACGGCTGTTTCTGACGAATGACAGGAATAGAGCCGCTTCCTCTTCTGACATCCTCGGTAGCAATGATAGCTTCCTTTCGATCGCGTCCGCGCAAAGGACTAACGACTTTGTCGCGCTTGAGCGTTCGCCCTATTGTCGTCCGATGCTCTCATACTTGAATCCGGCCGATCGCATGTCTTCCGGGCGATAGATATTTCGCAAATCCACGATCACCGGCGTAGCCATGTCTGTTTTGATCCGCTCGAGGTCAAGCGCGCGGAACTGCCGCCACTCCGTCACGATCACCAGCGCGTCCGCGCCGCGAGCGCAGGAGTAGGGATCGTCGCAATATTCGACGTCTGAAAGCTCCTTCTTCGCCTGCTCCATGCCGACGGGATCGTGCGCTCTGACCTTGGCCCCGAAATCGAGGAGGCCGGCGATCAGCGCGATCGACGGGGCTTCACGCATGTCGTCGGTGTCGGGCTTGAAGGTCAGGCCCAGCACGGCGATGGTCTTGCCGCGAATGTCGTTGTCGAGCGCTCCGGCGACCTTTCGTGACATCGTGCGCTTGCGGGCCTCATTGACGGTCAGGGTCGCCTCGACGACGCGAAGCTGCACGCCGTAATCGAGCGCGGTCTTCGTCAGAGCGCGGGTGTCCTTCGGGAAGCATGAGCCGCCATAGCCCGGACCGGCATGCAGGAATTTGGCGCCGATGCGATTATCTAGCCCGATGCCGCGAGCGACTTCCTGCACGTTGGCGCCGACTCGTTCCGCGAGATCCGCGATCTCGTTGATGAAGGTGATCTTGGTCGCGAGAAAGGCGTTGGCGGCATATTTGATCAGTTCGGCGGTGCGTCGGCCGGTGTAGAGGATCGGCGCCTGATTGAGATAAAGCGGGCGGTAGATCTGCCCCATCACTTTCCTGGCGCGCTCATCTTCGGTGCCGACCACGATACGGTCCGGATGCTGGAAGTCGCGGATCGCAGCGCCCTCGCGCAGGAATTCCGGGTTCGCGACAACCGCGAAGTCGGCCGCCGGATTGGTCTCCCGGATGATCCGCTCCACCTCGTCGCCGGTCCCGACCGGGACCGTCGATTTGGTGACGATAACCGTAAAGCCCTCCAGACGCGCGGCGATCTCGCGGGCTGCTGCATGCACATAGCTTAGGTCCGCATGCCCGTCGCCGCGCCGTGACGGCGTTCCGACCGCGATAAATACAGCGTCCGCATCGCCGATGTCGGAGAGATCGGTCCCGAACATCAGCCGGCCAGAATTGATGCCGGACTCGACAAGTTTGTCGAGGTCCGGTTCGAAGATCGGAATCATGCACTGGTTCAGCGCTGCGATCTTGTCGGAATCCTTGTCGATGCAGGTGACGTCATGGCCGAAATCGGCGAAGCAGGCTCCGGACACCAGGCCGACATAGCCGGCCCCAATCATCACAATGCGCATTGTGGTACGGACCCGGGTTGCCGATCGCAAGTTACAAAAGCCATGCCGTTCTCCGACGAACCGACCGTTGCGTTATCCGCTGAGCCCGACGCGTTTCGCCGTATAACCCCGCTCCAGGATCGCTCGCCACCAGGGCTGCTCGTCGACATACCAACGGACCGTCTTCTCGATGCCACTCTCGAAATTCTCCTCCGCCCGCCAGCCAAGTTCTCGCTCAAGCTTTGACGCATCGATGGCATAGCGACGATCGTGGCCGGGGCGGTCGGCGACGAAGGTGATGAGATCGCGATGCCTGCCCGTTATTCCTGGAGCGATCTCATCGAGCAGGTCACAGATGCTCTCGACCACGTGCAGGTTGGTGCGCTCGTTACGTCCGCCGACGTTGTAGGTTTCACCGACCACGCCGTGTTCAAGCGCCAGCGTGAGCGCTCTCGCGTGATCCTCGACATAAAGCCAGTCACGGATATTCTTGCCGTCGCCATAGACGGGCAGCGGTTCGTCGGCGAGGCCCTTGATGATTATGTGGGGAATCAGCTTTTCCGGAAAGTGATAGGGCCCGTAATTGTTCGAGCAATTTGTCACGAGTGTCGGCAAATCATAGGTTTCGCGCCAGGCACGCACCAGGTGGTCGGAGGACGCTTTGCTCGCCGAATAGGGTGAGTTCGGCGCATAGGCGGTGGCCTCGGTGAAGAAGCCCTCATCGCCGAGCGAACCGAACACCTCGTCGGTGGAGACGTGAAGGAAGCGGAATTTCTCGCGCTTCTCCGGAGAAAGCGTGCGCCAGTGGCGCAACGTTTCTTGTAGGAGGGTGAACGTGCCGACAATGTTGGTCTGGATGAACTCGCCGGGGCCGTCGATCGAGCGGTCAACATGGCTCTCGGCGGCGAGGTTCATCACCGCGTCCGGTCGGTACTTCTCGAAAAGATGGCGCAGGCCGATGCCGTCGCCAATGCACTGCTTCTCGAAGGCATAGTTCAGGTTCTCGTTCGTGTCAGGCAACGAGTCGAGGTTCGCGGCGTAGGTACACTTGTCGATGTTGACCACGCGGGCATGGGTATTGTGCAGGAGGTGACGAACCACCGCTGAACCGATGAACCCCGCGCCGCCTGTGACAAAAATGGTCGAAGCCTTGAAGCGCATAACCGATCGCCTCCGTGGACTGGAATTAACACTCATATGAAAGGGCAACTGATTTCAGATATTCGCCGTAGCTGCTTTTCCCGTTCTTTTCGGCCGCCTTCTCGAATGCCTGAAGCGAGATGTAACCCTGCCGCAACGCGATCTCTTCAGGGCAGGCTATGCGCAAGCCCTGGCGCTGCTCCAGGATCTGAACGAAGTGGCTGGCTTCGACGAGCGAGGAGTGCGTACCCGTGTCGAGCCAGGCAAAACCGCGCCCAAGCACCTCGACGTAAAGGTTGCCGCGCTCGAGATAGGCGTTGTTGACGTCCGTGATCTCGATTTCGCCGCGTGCGGACGGCTTGATGCGAGCTGCGATCTCGACGACGTCGTTGTCGTAAAAATACAACCCGGTGACGGCTACGTTGGACTTCGGTTGTTTTGGTTTCTCTTCGATGGAGCGCGCCAGCCCGCTGTCGTCGAGTTCAACTACCCCGTATTGTTCGGGGGTGTTGACGACATAGCCGAACACGGTAGCGCCTTTCTTGCGAGCAGCCGCAGCGGATAACATGCTCGGCAACCCATGGCCGTGGAAAATGTTGTCTCCCAAAACCAGTGCGACCGGGTCCGAGCCGATAAAGTCGCGGCCGACGATGAAAGCGTCCGCCAGTCCGCGCGGCGTCTCCTGCGTGGCATAAGTAAAGCTCATGCCTATTTCGCTGCCGTCGCCGAGCAGCCGATGAAACAACGGCTCGTCCTGCGGCGTCGAAATAATCAGAATCTCGCGGATGCCGGCCAACATCAGCGTCGAGAGCGGATAGTAGATCATCGGTTTGTCGAAGACGGGCAGGAGCTGTTTTGAGACGACCGTCGTTACCGGGTAAAGGCGCGAACCTGTCCCGCCGGCAAGAATAATGCCCTTCATGGCCCCTCACATCCTATCATCGATAACATAACAGATAGTGTTAAGCCTGCAAGTTTGTTATCAATGAGGAGGTATCATCAGTTAATAAATCCAACGTGACATGAAATGAATGTTACAAAGACCGGAGTTCCGGACGTCATCATCATTGAGCCCCGGCTGTTCGGCGATCAGCGCGGCTTTTTCCTCGAAACTTATCAATTCCTCCGCTACGCCGAGCACGGCGTCAGTCGTCCGTTCATCCAGGACAACCTGTCCCGTTCCGCCCGGGGCGTGTTGCGCGGGCTGCACCTGCAAAACCCTGGCGCACAGGGGAAGCTGGTGACCGCGCTCCGCGGCAGGGTGCTGGACGTCGCCGTTGACGTGCGCGTCGGCAGTCCGGATTTTGGGCGTCACGTTGCCGTCGAGCTGAGCGAAGAGAACAGGCGGCAGCTCTGGGTCCCCCGCGGTTTCGCGCACGGTTTCGTCGTTCTCTCGGAGACCGCTGATTTCTTCTACAAGTGCGACGATCTCTACAGTCCGAAGGACGAGCTCTCGATTCGCTGGAACGATCCCGCGATCGGCATCGACTGGGGCGTGGAGACGCCGTCCTTGTCGGCCAAGGACGCTGACGCGCCGCTGCTTGCCGACGTCAAGAACCTTCCGGTCTACGGGCAAGTCTGATGCGGATATTATTGACAGGCACTAATGGCCAGGTCGGCGGGGCCCTGCGGCCGCTGCTGGAAACGGGCGGCACGGTCATTGCCCCGTCACGCACCGAATTCGACCTGTCGAAGCCTGAGACGCTTACCAAGGCGCTCGACGCTTTCAAACCCGATCTCATCATCAATCCCGCGGCCTATACCGCGGTGGATCGCGCCGAGGACGAGCGCGAACTTGCCTTCCTCGTCAACGCCACCGGGACCGCGGCGATCGCGACGTGGTCGGCACGGCATCGTGTGTCGCTGGTCCATTTCTCAACCGACTATGTCTTCGATGGCTCGGATGACAGGCCATGGCGCGAGGATAGTCCCACGGGCCCGCTCTCGGTCTATGGCGCGAGCAAGCTCGCCGGCGACCTCGCCATCCGGGCGGCCGGCGGGCCGCATCTGATCGTGCGCACCTCTTGGGTCTACGCCGCGAACGGAGCCAATTTCCTGCGCACCATCGCGCGGCTGGCCGGTGAACGCGAGGAGTTGCGCATAGTCGCCGATCAGGTAGGCGCGCCAACGACGGCAAGCGCGATTGCCGATGCCGTTGCCGGCATCGTGCTGTCGAACGGGTCGAACCTGGAAGGGTTGTTTGCGCGCAACGGCGGCGTGGTCAATCTTGCTTGCGCCGGCGAGACCAGCTGGTACGGCTTCGCAAGCGCCATCGTCGCGGGGCTGAAGTCGCGCGGCGCGAAGCTCGCAGTGAAGACGATCACTCCGATTGCGACGGCCGATTTCCCGACTAAGGCCAAGCGGCCCGGCAATTCCAGGCTCGACCTGTCGCGCTTGAGAGACCTGTTCGGGGTGACCACGCCGATGTGGCAGGAGGCATTGTCGCCGGAGCTCGACAGCCTCGTTGCGGTGCAACGCGAGCATGCCGGCTACTGAGTCATAGAAGCCTCGTCAAAATCCCAAGGGCAAATCGCGCGCGACCGACGGGCGATTGTACCGAGGAGCCCGTCGTCCCGGAGGCCAGGCCAGGCCACCATACGGAACGCCGTCCCGTGACAGTTGCGGATTGTAAGTCGGATCGTCGTTGAGCACCTCACCCCAGCGCGCACGGAGCAAGTTGAGCTCATGTTCAAACCGGTCACGTCGGTCGGCGCGAGTGTCGCTGCCCCGGCTGACGGATTCGGCGTGAACCAGCTTCGCGTGCGGCGTAAAGACAATGCGCTTGCCGGCCTCGCGCAGGCGCAAGCAATAGTCGACATCGTTGAACGCCACGGCGAAGCGGGCCTCATCCATCCCGCCAACTGCAAGATAGTCGCTCCGTCGGGTTACAAGGCATGCTGCGGTCACCGCGCTGCATTCGTGCGCCACAAGGAGCTGATCGAGAAAACCCGGGTCGTCGCTGACTCGGTCTGTGAAGGCGTGG
Organism: Nitrobacter sp. JJSN; assembly: GCF_051912485.1. Lineage (GTDB taxonomy): Bacteria > Pseudomonadota > Alphaproteobacteria > Rhizobiales > Xanthobacteraceae > Nitrobacter. The sequence continues at coordinate 243,264 of NZ_CP196822.1, forward strand.
GCGACCGAAAAGTTCATGCCCAGCACGACCCCGCCGTGCTGAATGACGCCGCCAGGCAAGGTCAACAGCGCGCCGACCGCACCGACGTCCGGTTCGCTGAGGCGCGTAAGCATCTCCTCGAGCCAGTCATCGGAGCTTGCCTCGATGTCGTTGTTGAGAAGGCACAGGATGTCGCTGTCGAGCGTTGCGGCGGCTTCGTTGTTGAGCCTTGCAAAATTGAACGGCTCCTCGACCCGCAATGTCCGGATGCCGCGTCGCGGCAGATCGGCAAGAAAGCTCATTGTCTCCGGATGAGCGCTGTCGTTGTCGATGACAAGGACCTCGGCGCGACAGCGTTCGATCGCGGGTGCGATGCTGTCGAGGCAGGCGCGCAGGAGGGAAACGCGGTCGCGGGTCGGGATGATCACTGTCACCCGCTGCTGCGACAACGATCGCCTGATTCGAACCGCGGGAAAGAAATTGCCTTGCTGCTCGGATACGTTTGCATCAATTCCGCGTGCACGCAGATGCTGATGGCTCGCAGCGGATAGCAAGGAGCCGGCTTTTGTCCGATCGAGCCTCGGCATGGTCGCCAACGCTCCGGGCAAGTGAAGGATATTTTCCTGCTGCGGACCGGTCTGATCCAGCAGGCTGTTGAAAAGGCGGTAGAGGTTGTCCGGACGCGCCTCGATGGCCGCGATCAGAGCGTCGCGCCGGACCGCGAACAGATGCGCGCAATACCCTTGCTCGAGCATCCTTTCGTAATCGAACGCTGGAAAGGAGAGTGGCCAGAGGCGGCCGTCGTCAGCGAGAAAGTCGAGGTCGCCGTATACGGCCACCGCATCGGGATGGGCATCGAATGCGGCGGCGATGCGGGCCAAAGCGTTGCGTTCGAGCGACACGCCCGCCATGGTCACGACGACGTGGTGCGCATCGGATGCGGCGTCCTCGAGAAACTCCAGCAAGGCATCGCTGTCGATCGAGAGCGGTTGGCCGTCGATCGCGCCTGCGGTCCAGTTCTCGTTGCTTTGCGTCTCCAGCGTGGACAGCGTCTGCTGAGCTCCGACGCTGCCGGCGATTACGACGGCTAGCCGAAGCGGGCTTGGCTGCGGCTCCCGTAGCGGGAAGCGATCGCGCCAGTCTGCATAGTCATGGAGAGGCAGCGAAGCCGGAATAAGCCGATCATACAATTTGCCGCGCAATCGCTCGGCGGCGTAGCCGCCGATAACGTCGATCATTCCGGTGAGGCCATCGGGAAATGCAACGAAGATGGCCGTGGCCGGAATTTGTTCGCCATCCTCTTTCCGCAGCAAGATCCGATGGACACGTCCGTCGGCAAAGCGTTGGGAGACGTGGAAATCGAAGGCGCGAACGTTGCGCGCGGCCTGTCCTTCGGCCTCGCCGCCGATGTGCGTCCACGCAGAGGCACGGACCTGTGCGACGGATTCTCCATCGACGATCGCTTCCAGCGTGACGGCGGCTTCGCTGTCGATCCAGCCCTGGAAGTGCAGGCCACCCAGCCAGCGCAGCTTACTGGACGGGCGAAGGTCGACCGGACATGCGCTGTCACTTTCAAGGTCGATGGGATGGCCGACGGGAGTCCCGAGATTGGCGAGACGCGCCGAAAGGAGGCGTGCGGCGCGGAGCAGATCGGGGTCAACGGTCACCGCAAAGCCGCAAGTCTTGTTTTGGTTTTGCTGAGAGCCTTCTGGCGCGAAGGCATCGGCGTAGGCCGTCTTCAGCACTAGACCGTCAACCAGGATGTCGACCGTAAAGCGGCGTTCCGGAGTCTCCGGATCGAACACGAAACCGGACACTGTGCCGTCGTTGTCCAGCGCGAGCCAACTGACAAGCTTTGGTTTGGCGATCGGTACTTTGCGGGCTCCTATGACGCGCGTCATGCTCGCCCGACCCACGCGATAACGGTATCGATAAGTCCTTGATCGTCCGCGTCCGCCGGGATGGCAAGATCGCCCTTGCGCGGTTTCACCGATCCGGCCGACCAGTCGCGGTATGCGACAGGTATTGAGGCCCGCCTTGCGGTCTCGAGGAGAGGGTGTCCGAATGCCGGTTCCTCGAAGTCCGTGAGCAGCCAACCTGGATTATGCGGCGCGAGAACATCGTGGATCTCATCGGCTGCGACCGACCCGGTTATGAAAACATTCCCGTAGGACATCAGACAATCATCGTCACAGGTCGCGCCGGCGATGATGATCGATCTGGATGGCTCTCGCTGCCGCAGACGCTCTGCCAATCTTCGTATCAAGCGGAAGGATGCGGGCGAGGGCGCAGACGGCACGATGGCAAGCGATTGGCTCGCGCCACGGATCGGCGCCAGCGTCAGCGGGCGGGTTGGCCAATCCTGGAGGACGATTTTGCGGTTGGGCCAGCGGGTTTGCGCAAACGCCTTGGCAGTCTTGCTGGAAGCAAAAAACGGCGTTTCGTCAGGAAGCGAGGTCACAGCTTTGCCGAGATCGCCGGCCGTCAGCCACGGATTGATCGGAAGGCAGAGTTTCCGCATCAGTTCGATCAACTGCGGCAACGGATTCGGCTCAATGATTTCGACGCGATCGGGGTGCAGCCGCGCAATGATGCCTGCGGCCTCGGCGATGGCTGCCTCGGTGCCGAAACCCAACTGGACGGCTTGGGGGCTGCTGCCGTCGGCCACCTTGAGATGAACGACGTCGCGCTCTCGCAACAGGAGGACCGCACGCTCGCCACGCTCACGGAGATGACGCGCCCGCTCTTCGGCGACTGCGGCTAATCTCCGTCGATTGCCGAGAATCAACACCGAGGGCTGTGGGGGCCAGGTCAGTGCGTGATCGAGCCTCGCACGCGCCGGTCGTAGCGGGTCGGCAACCTCGAACGCGCGACATTCTCGCCGGTAGTCGGGGAATCGCCGGTCGAGAATTTCCAGGTTGCGAAGCACCAGACTTCGCTTCTCGTGCCGGAAGGATTTCGAGCCGTGGTGTCCGACATAGATCGACGGCGCGCAGACGTTGCGGAAACCCTTGGCGCGGGCGCGCAAGCAGAGATCGACATCCTCAAGATAACCTCGCTCGAAGTTTTCCGAGAGCCCGCCAATGGCGGCGAGGCAGTCGTGTGTAATATAGAGACAGAAGCCGATGCCGCTCGGCACGTCGATGACATCGCCGGCATTGGCGATGCTCGCGACCCGGTCGATCTCGAGGATATTCTCGTAGCTTTGCATGGGATTGAGATCGTTCGGCGTCGGAAACGAAAAGATGTCGCCGTTGTTTGAGAGCGGGGTGACCGTCCCGATGTCAGGTGCGGAGTGCGCCACGGTCGCCAATCGCTCAACGAAGCCCGGCGGCACGATGGTGTCGGAATTGAGCAGCACGACGTCACCCGCCGGTATGTTCTCCAGCGCGCGATTGATCGCGCCGACGAAGCCGAGATTGGTCCCGTTTACGAGGTGATCGATCGTCTTGGTGGCAGCAAGTTCGTTCAGATAGCGCCGTAACTCCGGTTCGGGGGTAGCATCATCGACAGCCAGAATGCGGAAGGGGTGTCGTCCGGCCAACGCACGCGCCTTGATGAGGCTGTTAAAACAGTCGAGCGTTGCCTGTACGTCCCGGTACACCGGAACAATGACGGTGGACGCGAGGGCACCGGATCGTGGCGCGACGGACCGGTCCGTATCGGTTCGGATATCCGGCGGCGTGGCTAGGTTGGGAGCCAGCCGGCGAACCTGGACGATCTCGCCGTCGCATGTCAGCGTCAGCGTCTGAGGTGTTCTGGATGGTGGACGGCGGACCAGAAAGGCCGTCGCATGAACCTCCATGCCGGCCAGCGGGTGAAACGGGTTGGGTTCAAGCACACTGGTCAGTGTGCCGTTTTCAATTGCAAGGCTGACTTCGATCGTGTTTGCCGTGGTCCATGCGACCCAACCCGTCACGTGATTGTCAAACACCGAGCAGGCGGCCCAGTGCCGATCTCCTGTGCGCCGGAGCTCCTCGATGGCAGCTCGCAGAACCGCCTTATTGCTGTCACGGCCGATCAGATTGACAGCCGCGGTTTGCCGGCGATCGTCGTTAGCCCAGGCGAGCATTCTGCGATTGGCGGCAAGATCAGATGGGTCGATGAGAAGCGCTTCGGCGAGATCGGCCAGGGCCTCCTCCCTGCGTTCCAGCTTCCAGTTCGCCTCCGCGCGGAGAACGAAGCAATGCGCAGCCGATGGACCGATCCGGCAACGTCTGTCCGCGTATTTGAACGCCGCAAGAAAGTTCTGAGCCTTCAGCGCTTGCGCGGCCATGCGCTCGAGCATGACATGCGAGCAAAATCCGACACGCGCCCGGGTGTCACTGACGGTGCCGAGATCCATCTAGCGGTGTCCTGACCAGTTAGCGCTTGGTCGGCGTTTCGAAGCCGCTGCTGGCCTTCAGCTTGATCCGAAAAAAGCGGAAGCCGGCTCTAACGGGCGGCACTCGCCTGACGCTGCTGGCTGCGGAAGACCCGCACCCGTGCCGAACCGGCAGACTTGCGCGGCGTTTCAGGCGTCGCGTTCTGTTCCGCGGTTTCGATACGCTCGATGCCGATCCGAATGCCGACCAGCGGTTCTCGGTTGGTCGGACCCGACAACACCACGCGCTTGCCCACCGCGCGCAGGGTTGGTGCATTCAAAAATCCTGCCTCGGCGACAAACTTCAGTTCATCAGTGCCGCTCATTTCGAGAACCACAGCGGTAAGGGGCAGGGCACGGCCGCGCGTACCGGCATAGGTGCCGAGCGGCACCATCTTGCCGCTGCCGGTCTGACCGTTGGCGAATCGGACCGCGTAACGGATATCGACGCTTGCGGGCCTGTCCGGCCATTCCAGAGCCATGCCTTCCACGCGAGACGGCGCGGCCGGGCCCGCGATCCATGCATTAGGACCGACAACGATGTCGCCACGACCTGCCACATGGCCGAGCACCTTCAAGCCTTCGGTCGCAACATTCGTGGGAAGCCCCGCGCCGTTGACTTGACCGGTGGCACGCGTTTGGCCGGCCTGGATTTGTTCGACGCGCACGGTAGCAGTTCGCGATCCTCCAGGCTTCGCCGGTTGGACCTGAACCTGCAAAGTGCCCGGCGTGTTGACCCGCACCACAAGGCCGGAATTGGGCTTCCATAACGTTGGCTCGGTCGCGTCGGGATGCAGGATGATCTCCATGCGCTGCTCATGCCCTTCGGCCGGGGCGACCATCACGTGAGGCGGCGAGACGGAGTCATCGGCGTTCTTGTAGTTTATAAAGTAAAGTCCGCGATCGAGACTCAGCACCTTCTGTTGCTCAGCGTCGCTCGTCTTCCCCCGAAACAGATCCACTGGTCGTCTCCTTCAGCCGTGCCAATCCATCATGCGCAGCCGCCTCACCTGGGAAAGTCCGCTATTGTGACGTCCACGGACTGACGATCAACTCGTTACGCAACCACGGTCGGCGGTTCCTCGTTTTGCCAAGCCCGGATCCTGTTGCCTTTTCCTAAAACGCAACGGACGGACCAATCAAGATTCTCTCTAACGTACTAATGATGACTGTGTTCTGATCCGTCACGGCGAGGCATATGCCGCCGGCTAAAAGATCAGACCAGCAAGCTGGTTGATTTGGTCGGCGAGAGAGATTGCCGGATGTTTTCAGCCTCCCCGCTCAATGATGCGACCATCTTGCGTAATCTATCGTTCTCATCTCTCAGCAGTACGATGGAATCTGCAATGCTCTCGGCGGAATCCGGCAAGTCCTCAAAGCTGCTCAAATCCTGATGCTGGATTTGCGGCGGGTAGTCGGAAGGGCTTTGTGCTAGTTTGAGTCTCATCGCGAATGCCCTGCGTTTTCCATTGTATTTTGAACCATACATCGACTTCGGAATTCGTGTCCGCGCAATCTGAACCTTCGACGACTTTTAGGGCAGGAAGATGTCAGACGGAAGCTAAGCTCGATGAACAAGCGTCCCAATTCATTTGGAACTTGTCAACGCGCGAAATAATTAGACGGGATTACCAATGAACGCTTCATTGACGAAAGATTTTTACTAAAAAGGCAACGCCAAAGCTGCAGCGTGTTATCAACTGAGTCATGTCGATGAAGATTTTATTCGTTCACAACAATTTCCCGGCGCAATACCGCAATCTCGCAGCGGCGCTGGCCAATGAGCCAGGCTTCGAACTTGCCGCCATTGGCGCATCGAGTGCGCAGCCGATGTCTTCGGTCAAGTTGATTAAATATGCACTTCCGGATGCTGACGTATCTGGAACGCATCCATTTGCGAGACGCTTTGACTTGGAGTGTCGTCGAGCTGAACAGGTGCTCTACAGTCTTTCCACGCTGGCAGCCTCCGGCTTTGCGCCGGATTTGATCCTCGCCCATCCCGGCTGGGGCGAAACTCTGCCGTTGCGCACCATGTTCCCCAAGGCGAGGCAAGTGGTCTATTGCGAGTTCTTTTACGGAGCCGAAGGTCGCGACATCGGATTCGATCCGGAATTTCCGATGTCCGGGCGAGACGGTCATATCGGGCTGCAGCTCAAGAATGCGACAACCTTGCTAGCACTCGCAGATTGCGATGTCGGAATTTCGCCCACATGTTGGCAGCAGTCGACTTTTCCAGGGCATTATCAAAGCAAGATCGAAGTCATTCATGAAGGAATTGATACGTCGCGCGTGCGACCCGATGCGCAGGCGCGCCTCATACTTCCAAACGGCCGACAGGTCAGCCGCTCGGATGAAATTGTGACATTTGTCGTGCGTAATCTCGAGCCCCTCAGGGGCTACCACATCTTTATGCGCGCGCTTCCCGACATACTGAGACGCCGCCCCAACGCACAAATTGTCATTATCGGCAGGGATGGATTGTCTTATGGCCTTCCTCCACCAGCGGGCAGCAACTGGAAGTCGATTTTTCTGGAGGAGGTACGCGACCGGTTGGACATGTCGCGGGTTCATTTCATGGGCGGTGTTCCATACAACACTTTTATTAAAGCACTTCAGGTGTCATCGGCGCATGTTTACCTGACATACCCCTTCGTGCTGTCCTGGTCGGCACTGGAAGCGATGAGCGCAGGCTGCCTGGTAATAGGGTCTGATACGGCGCCGGTGCGCGAGGTCATCAATTCCGGAGACAACGGCGTGCTGGTTCCTTTTTTTGCCGTTGATGAGCTTGCTGAAAAGGTCGTTGAAGCGCTTCAGCGACCGGATCGGTTTAACGCAATCAGAGAAGCTGCCCGTTGCTTCGTTATTGAGCACTACGACGCCGCGCGCATCTGTATTCCGCGAATGCGTCAGCTTCTCGATCTCAATGCGCCCGCGAGGCCCGCCCGTCGAACCGTTTGGGCGGGGCGTCCGGCGTCGGAGTGGCCAAGAACCGTCACGCGCTCGTCCCAAAAGTCGCTCGCCCCAATCGAAATGGGACTATCAGACGAGAGCGACTCCGATCTGTCTTGATGAGGTCTGGTCAAACAGGAAATTCGACGAAAGGCTCAGCTATGCTGATCTGGCGTCCATCCTTCGCAAGAAACAGATCTGCCAAAGCTTGGCATCTCGTCGATCAAGATTCCGGGCTATTTTCAGACATTCGTCACGTCTGTGAAATCATCGATCGTAAAAGCCGCGCCTGAGAAGTCATCGTCGCTGAAGTAGGCACTGCGTGAGATCAGGACAGGAATTCCAGCCGCCGCTGCAGCAGCCAGACCGATGCCCGAATCTTCAATGGCGAGGCATTGCTGCGCGGGCAGATTCAGTTTGGACAGGACCTGTAGATAAACGTCCGGCGCGGGTTTCTTCTTTGTCACCTCGTCGCCAGCGACAATAGCTGCAAACCACTTCTCCCAGTCCTTGCCCAGCGAGGCCGAAAGCAACACATCGATATTGTCGCGCGATGTCGTCGTTGCAATTGCCAGGGGCTGATCGCGCTGCCGCGCCGCCTCCAACAGGGCGCGAATACCCGGCCGAAGCGGGCAGCCGCCCTTGGTTATCAATTCGGCGTAGAGCCTGGTTTTGGTCCGGTGGAGTTCGGCGATCTCGGAATCAGACAACAGCGGTGGCTGCCCATCTCGCGAGGTGTCGAATGCGCGGATCCGCTCCTTGCCTCCCGCCACTCGGAGCAATTCTTTATAAAGAGCGCGTTCCCAGCGCCAATCAAGGCCAGCCCCGGCAAAGGCAGTATTAAATGCCTGACGATGAGCCTCTTCTGTTTCAGCAAGCGTTCCATCGACATCAAGGATCAGGGCGCGCGCCTGAACGATCAACGCTCTGATACGATCCAGCGGCAAGTTTGTGGCTGACGTTTCGCTCATTTTCCTCACACATCCGCAAACAGATCAGCAGATGGATGCTGCCGAAATACCTGTACTGTTTCGAACCGACGTCACGCTATCGCCATTAACGCATCAAGGCCAGACGTCATCTCGCTGATGCCGACTAGGCGATTGTCAATTTTCGGCGGTTCGTCCGCTAGCTCCTGTGCCTGGCTGCAGACTGGTGGGTCGGTTCAGGACCGCTCGCGCATCAAAATCCAGATTTGGCGATTTGCGCAATCTTGGACAAGACAGGAGCATTTCTTCTGCCGTTACATTCAGTGCACATGGAGTAGGGCGCGTCAAAGAGTCGCGTGCAACTCGGCGTCTCTGGAATCGTCCTTTATGTCTAGTGATGAGCCCGTGCGACAGATGTGTAGTGCTTTCGCAACACCGTGGAGCAGAGAGCGCGATTTAAAGAGCTTCTAACACGCACAGCAGTGCACACGGCCGTGTTGTTCTTTAATGGCAATTCCAATCGGCTAAAGGAGCCGAATGGAGATTCGGAATTGTCATGAGCAATGCGCGCAAGAACTTATTGCTGCGATCAGTGTGTTTCGGATTTGCCGGGTGGCTCATATTTGAGGCCGGGGGCGTTCAGACAGTCTTTGCGCAGGCGAACCTGCCGCAGCTCACGGTCGAAGCGCCGAAGCCGCGCCAGACTACACGCCGCGCATCTCCGCGACGAACCGCTTCGCGCTCCAGCGCGCCGGCTCGGCACGTCTCCGCGCCATCGCCCCAGCAGCCTGTCCAGCCGAGCGTTGGCGCAACCGAGCGTGGCGCAGGACCTATCACCGGTTATGTCGCCAACCAGAGCGTGACCGGCACCAAGACGACGACGCCGATCGTCGAAATTCCGCAGTCGCTGTCGGTGATTGGTGCGGAGCAGATACGCGACCAGAAGCTGGTTTCAAAATTCGATGAGACCCTGCGTTATACGCCGGGAGTCGTGGCCGGGACTTTCGGGACGGATTTTCGCGATGACTGGTTTCTGATCCGCGGATTCGACGCGCAGCAGGATTCGCTCTTTCTGGACGGCATGGCTCTTACCTACTTTGCCTTCGCAGGCTTTAAACTGCAGCCGTTCAATCTTGAGCGCGTCGAGGTGCTGCGCGGCCCGTCAGCCGTTATGTATGGCGGATCGTCGCCGGGCGGGTTGGTCAACGCTGTGAGTAAACTGCCTCCCGCGGAGCCCATTCGCTATCTCGAGGCTGGCGTCAACAATTTCGGTAACGCTTACACCCAGTTCGACTTCGGAGGTCCTGTCGCGACGCAGCCAGGCAACGGCAAGATGCTCTACAGGATCGTCGGCCAGGTCCAGGGTGGCGGCACGCAGACCGACTATGTCTACAACGACAATTATTTCATTGCGCCATCTGTGACCTGGCTGCCCGATGTGGACACGCGATTGACGGTGTTTGCGATGGCGGCCCATAACGAGACCAGGGCACCGAATTTCCTGCTCTATATCGGCACCGTGACCAAGGCTCCGTTCGGCCGGATACCGACGAACCTGTTCACCGGCGACCCCTCTGCTGACCGTTACGGGCGCACGCAAGAAATGGTCAGTTATCAATTCGAAAAGCATCTCTCGGACAATGCGACGTTCCGCCAGAACGGGCGCGCTGCGCATGTCGAGGTGAACTACACCGGTATGTTCGGGATGGGCCACGACGAATTCTCGCTGGACCCTGCTGACATCGCGCGGGGCAATTTCCTCGCCCACAGTAAGGCGACTCAGCTCAATCTGGACAATCAGTTTGAGTATCGCTTCGCCACAGGCCCGTTCCAGCATACCGCGCTGATCGGTGCCGAGCTCAAGCATTACGCGATCGACGACAAACAGGTATCGGTCCCGGTACCGATCTGAACGTTCTCAATCCGATCTATGACGTTAACACGCCCTACGACGGCCCGCTCTATCAGGACGCTTATATAACCCAGGGGCAGGCCGCCATCTACCTGCAGGACCAGATCAAGTGGAATCGTTTCACGCTGGTTTTGTCGGGCCGCAACGACTGGGTAAACCTGGTCGCCAACAACCGGATTGGACCCAGCCTCGGTCGGGACGACAGCAAATTTTCGGGCCGCGCCGGGCTGATCTACAATTTTGACAATGGTCTCGCGCCGTATGCGTCCTACGCAACAAGCTACAATCCGGTCGTTGGAATCAATGCCTATGGTGAATTGCAGCTACCTGAAACCGCGGGGCAGTCTGAAGTCGGCGTGAAGTATCAACCACCGGGCCTCGACGCGCGGTTCGGCATCGCCTTGTTCGATCTCAAACGCAAGAATGCGCTGACCACAGATCCCAATAATACGTTTTTCCAGACCCAGAACGGCGAGGTGACATCGCGCGGCGTCAAGCTGGAAGCCGTGGCCAATATCACCCGCGACTTCAAGGTGGTCGCGAGCTACACCAACTATGAGTTGTTTGTGAGCAAGGATCTCGATCCAACGTTGATCGGCACGGTCCCGACCGCCAAGCCGCGTGAAGTGGCCTCGCTGTGGATGGATTACACGTTCCGGGAGGGCTGGCTGGACTGCTTCGGTTTCGGCGGCGGAGTACGCTACATAGGCTCTTCCTTCGCCGACACAGCCAATACTCTCACGGTGCCGTCGGTGGTGCTCGGTGACCTTGCCGCTCACTACGAATGGGCGAACAACTGGCGCGCGGCGATTAACGTCGCCAATATCGCCGACACTGCATATGTCGCGAGCTGTGGCTTTGTGACTTCATGCTTCTACGGCGATCGGCGTCGCATTACGGGAAGCCTCTCCTATAAGTGGTGATCGCTCTTGCGAGGTGACGCACGTCTGCGCGGCATTGTTCGCGCAGACCGAAATCTGAATCGCTGCCGAGTAGCAGGATTGGCCAACGACCATTGCGGCCGGCTCAGGTGAGGGGCCGTGGTTTCATCGATCGGCCGAACGCGAGTTGCACGAACACAAAACAGCGATTCCGGCTATTTGACTAAATTCCTAACTTCGGCCACCTGCTCTGAATTGCTTCTTCGTTCCATGCGTCATAATTGACTCGCATTCGGGCAGCGGGAAGCGCACACTCACCTCACCACCACGAGGGTTGTGGCTCTGATAGGGGATCACGAGAACGCTGCTCGCGCTCCGTTCCCCTTCAAAGCAAGGGAGCAACGCCATGCGACGTGGTTTTATTCAGCTAAAGCCTTTGAAAGATCGTCTGGCTGAGTTTGCGGCAAATGCTCGCAAGATTGCTGACGAACTACCCCCAGGCGCTCGCAGGGACGAAGCGTTAAAGAGGGCGCGTCAGGCGGATACAGCGGCGCATATCGATGCGTGGGTGAATTCGTCAGGACTGCAGACGCCAAAGTAAACACCGCTTCAGCGGCGCAGCGCTTCAAGCCAACGCGTCTTGTTCAAGACAACGCGTCCTGAATCGCGGTCGCCATCCAGAATACGCGATGCCTTGCCGGTTCGATTACCAAGGCAGCGAACGCGATAGGCTATGCCGAGAGTTCGCGAAGAGAAGAGTGTTGCCTACGAGCCATTCCAACGTCGGCCCAATGTCGGCCGCTGTGCTCCTGGATCAGGGATGTGATGAACCCCGGTTTCAAATGAGGTTAAAGAAAGAGCCATCCCCTTTTCGAGAATGGCTCGAGGCGAGGCTTGGAGATCGTCCAGCCCTGTGTACTGCCGTTACCTTGTTTGCAGCCATACGTCGCAAAGATGATCAATGTTGGGGTGATTCGGCTGTAACCTGATTAACACAGCGCCGTTTCCCGTGAGCCTTCTGGTTCATCAGCCATATCAGCCGCGCAGCATCCAGCGGTGCTGCGCCGTCTGGTTGTCGTTGTTGGCCGTTTGCGCCTTTGGTCGTCGATGCCTAGCCACGCCAGCATGTGACTGGGCAACAAGAAGGGCTCGCAAAAATCCGTGTGAACGGAAATCGCCTCATCCGGCGAGGAACGCAACGGAACGGTCCCGCCTTCCGCCGGTTGATAACCGGACAGCCTGGGAGGAACACGATGCCTTACGCACTGTTCGATCGCGACAGACGCATCGGTGAATCTGCTTCGACGGAACTGGATGTCTGGAAGGCAGCACTGCGAGCGGGCCTCGTTTCAGATCTTCCGGTTGCCGACGAGCAGGGTGGTCAGGTCTTGCCACGCGGCCTTCATGTGAAGCGGGTGGACCAAGATTTTGCGCAGCGGCCGGAATCTCCTGACCGCAATTTTGTGAAGCCGGTGCTCGAAGGGGGCCGGAACCCGGCATAGCGTTGACGCCGGTTCCAGAGCCCATGGCCTCTGAGTGACGCTCAGCCCGGGAGCGACGGTTTCGTGAACGACGGTCGCGGAAAGTTCGGCCCTCCGCATACCGGGTTAAACGGATGGAGTGCCCGGACCACGCACGGAACAGGCTGTGGGAGAAATATGTCTTGCGTTACAGCATAATATGGGTTTCTTTCGAGCAAAGATGATCTTCACGGAGAACAAAAATGACGGCTCCATCATCAAAGGGTGTGGCCGAAGGCGATCTGCGTCTGGTTGCGCTCTCGCTTATTTCTGAGGCGCCCCGTCATGGTTACGATATCATCCAAACGATCGAAAAAATGACGGCCGACTGGTTCTTGCCGAGCCCCAACGTCGTTCATCCGATGCTGGCTGGTCTTGTGGAATCGGGTCATCTGACCGCATCCGCCGATCCCCCGAGGCTTTTTACCATCACCGACGAAGGCCGCGCCGATCTCGAGCGGAATCGTGATCGCGCTGATGCCGTCCTTAACCGGCTGAAGGCGCTGGGTGATCGCGTCAACCGCTGGCGGCATGCCCTTGGAATGGCGGAAAGGCTGAAGGATGCGGACGCGGACGCCACAGAAGGCCTGTTGGATGTCCTCGCACGCGCGGCCATGCCGCGAAAATAAGCTCCTGCGCGGATGTGAGACGACACAAGCGTAGTCAACCTCTGCTTCGGAAAGAAACCGGCAGCGGAGATGGATGTAGCTGCGGTTCGTGAGACGGGGTGAAGCGAGCCGGCTTCGGCCGCTCAAGATGCGCATCGCGATCTCATCAAAGCCCGGTCAACAGTTTCGTCGACGTCGCGGCGGCCGTTAGTGAGTTTCGGTCGACGGCCCGCCTATCCCTGGTCGGAAATCAGCTCAGGCCGATGGTCGGAGTTGTCGAGAACTGGCGGAGGCGGCTTTCGGCGTTGCCGACGACTCGTCGAGAAGGCGTGTGCTGTCTCTCAAGAATGAACCATGAGTTGCGAGAGTGCTCCGTGTCTCATGGAATCTCGATGATCCGTCATTGCTAGGCTTGACCTGCAATCCGTTTTCTCCGGAGAAGAGACACAGGTCAGAGCGGTCGGAAGCGACGTCATTCTTTGAACCGGCTATGCCCGCCGATGGCGCCGGAGTAGCGCCCGGTCGGCAACCAACTCCGCAGAGTTATACCGGCTTTGATGGAATCAAAGCCGGCTCTAGCTGTTTTGTTTTGACGCTTTTTCTTGACGCGAACCGGCACCGATCCTTGGGACAAGCCAAGGGACATGCTTCGTGCGAAAACGCTATAGAACGGGATAGCCGACGGTGAAGCGCTTCAATGCGTCATGGCCAGGCTAAAAGCACGAAGGGTGTCTTCGCGCAGACGTCTCCGCCGTTTAGGGCTTTGGGATTCATATTTCTAAATTGGGATTCATATTTCTAAAACGTCAATGCCCGGCACAAGGCCGGGCATGACGACTCAATCAAACTTTCCCCGCCCTACTCTCTCTGCAGGGTATGCGTGAAGTACCACAGCGTTCCATTGAGCACCATCGCACCCAGGATATTGCCGATTGTGACCGGGATCTGATTCCAAACCCACCACTCGTAGATGCTCACGTTGGCACCCGAGAGGATCGCGGTCGGGAACAGCCACATGTTGACCACGGTGTGCTCGAAGCCCAGAGCAAAGAACATCCCGATCGGGATCCACATCAGTACTACCCGGCCCACGGTGCTGCGGGTGGCTTTGGACATGACGGACCCCAGGCTCACCAGCCAGTTACAAAGCACGCCCTTGCCAATGGCGGCGCACCAGCCGATGGCGCCGTAATGGATATAGCTCACCTTGGACTCGGCGGTCTTGGCGATAACTTTGAGCATGCCGTCCGGCTCGATGGCCCCGCCCTTGGTCAATGAGAACCACAGCAGCCAGCCGAAGAATATGCCCCCCGCCAGGTTGCCGATCATAGTCCATGTCCAGTTGCGAACCAACTGGAACGGCGTAATCGTCCCGGCGTACATGCCGATGGGCATCGTCGCGAAGCTGCCGGTCGCCATCTCCAGGCCGAGGAAGCTCAACGTGACGTAGCCAGCCGGGAACACAAGTCCGGCCACTGCGAGCGGTATGCCTGCCGCGACCATCGCGAAGGTCACGCAGGCTCCGTAGGCCAGAAACGGCGTACATAGAAAGCCGCGAATGAGAAGATGGATGGTACCGAATTTGGCTTTCTTGGCCGCATCAGCTGCAATCGCGGCCCCCATCTCCGACGGCGGTACCGTTTCGATTACAACGCTGGCGTTCGCATAATCGGCCATTGCGTTCCCCCCTGTATTTGATTTTTCCGATCACCGCCGTTTAGGCAGCCCCGTTATCGCGCAAATGCATATCAGATATCTGCATATCGTGCAACGGTGCGTCCTGATCTGCGCGCGAGATTTCGCACACCGTCACTTCACAGGTGTGGGGGAGGGCGCGATCGACCGCGCAAGCGCAACGCGTGCAGAAAATCGCGAGCGACGCTGCAAAGCAGCGTCGCTGCCGATCTTGCTTGTTCGGATGGAGGACCGATTAGTCCGTCATGGTTTCAATCTGCTCGTTGAACCAGTCCAGATCTTTTTTCCAGCCGGCATTGTCCGGCGCGCGCATGACAACCCGCTCCATGGCGGCTTGTCCCTGCCGCAGCGCCGTCAGCGCATTGTCGCGGTCATCCGATCGACGATACATCTCCGCAAGATGCCCCTGGCTCACCGCAACGCTGCGCTGCAAGTCGACGTTGCCAGGGTCGGCGAGGGACAGCCGCTCGAGAATCGTGAGCCCGTCGTTAAACGATTTCAGCGCCTCATCCGAATTGCCCTGCGCTTCCAGCGCTTCGCCGATACGAGCGTAGGATACCGTAAGATCGCGCTGCCAGCCGACGTTGCCGGGGTCGCTTTGTGCCAGCCGCTCTCTGATCGCAAACGCGTTGCGGTAGGCCTTCAGTGCCTCGCCCACGTCGCCCTGCGCTTCCAGCGCGTCGCCGATACAATCGTGCGACACCGACAGACTGCGTTGCCAGCCGGCGTTGCTGGGGTCGTTGCGCACCAGCCGCTCTCTGATCGCAAGCCCGGCGCGGAAGGATTTTAGTGCCTCGGGCAGATTGCCTTGCGCCAACAGCACGTCGCCGACTTTCTCGTGGGACACCGACAGATCGCGCTGCCATCCGGCATTGCCCGGGTGGGCTTGCGCCAGCCGCTCAGCAATTTCGAGCTGGTCCTGGAAGGCCTTCAGTGCATCGGCCATATTATCCTGGGCCATCAGCACGTCGCCGAGACGATCGTAGGAAACCGCCAGGCCGCGTTGCCAATCAATATTATCGGGGTCTGCGTTTGCCAGCCGCATTCTGATCGTCAGCCCTTCATGGAAGGACTTCAACGCGTCGGGCAGGCTGCTCTGCGCCACATGCACGTCGCCGATCTTGGCGTGAGAAACTGAGATATCGCGCTGCCAGCCGGGGTTGTCGGGCTCGGCGCGCGCCAGCTGCTGGGCGATCTCAAGTCCTGTGCGGAATGCTTTCAACGCATCAGCCAGCTTGCCCTGCGCCACCAACACGTCGCCGACACGGTCATGAGAGAGAGACAGACTGCGTTGCCAGCTGGTGTTGTCGGGATGGGCCTTCGCCAGCCGCTCTTTGATTGTGAGCCCGTCGCGCAAGACCTCCAACGCCTCGGGCAGTTTGCCCTGCGCCATCAGCACTTCGCCGACGCGATCATAGGACAGCGTCCGATCGCGCTGCCAGTGGTTGTCGTCGTTGTCGGCAGCGCGCGCCAGCTGCTCGGTGATCTCGAGCTGGCTGCGGAAGGCTTCCAGGGCCTCAGGCAGCTTGCCCTGCGCCATCAACGCTTCGCCGACCTTTTCGTACGACAGTGACAGACCGACCTGCAGGTCCGCATTGTCGGGGTCGGCCTTCGCCAGCCGCTCGGCGGCCGTGAGCTGGTTGCGGAAGGATTCCAGCGCCTCCGGCAGCTTGCCCTGCACCGCCAGCACGTCGCCGATCTTCTCGTGCGACAGCGACAGATCGCGCTGCCGCTCGGCGTTGCCGGAGTCGGCGCTCGCCAGCCGCTCCCTGATCGCGAGCCCGTCGCGGAAGGATTTCAGCGCCTCGGGCAGCTTGCCCTGTGCCACCAGCACGTCGCCGATGCGATCATGTGAAACCGACAGATCGCGCTGCCAGCCAGCGTTGTGGGGATCGGTACGAAGCAGCTGCTCGAACGCTCCTTCGATCGCATTCAAGACGATCAAGCGGGCATCGGGAGGCATGTGCCGTCCGACCGCTTCATCGAGATTGAAAAGAAAGCGCTCAGCTACGTGCGCGCGGACAGAATTGTCGGGGTTGTCAAGCAAACGGCTAATCTCTTGCGCCGCGCTGGCCGGCGTGCCTGTCGCCGGCGAAATCATGACGTCGGCGAGCGCGCGCGTGGCGCCCTGCAGCTCCGCCTCGCTCAACGATGAATCGCCATAATACTGGGCAGCGCGGGTGTTGTCCTTGCTTGCCAGCAGGTGGACCATGGTTTCACTTGCGCGCAGCCTGTCGTCCGGCGTCAGGGTCAGAAGGTGATCGGCGATCAACAGGTGCAGTTGGGAATTGGAGAGGCGCAGCGCCGCGAGACGCGAGCGGGCGGCAGCCTGCGCCTGGGCGTGGTTGAAATTCCACTGCGCAAGATCGCCATGCTGGTGAATCTGGCCGCGGAACATGCGACGTAGCGCAGCGAAACGCTTCTCATCCCAAGGCTCGCCGCTGACCTGCGGCAGCAATTGACGAAAATCGCTCTCTCGCCATCCCGTGCGGCTCGCGGAAATGAGGCCGATAAAGCCCGACGCAACGGCGGCGCCTAACTGTTGGGCGGCGCTGTCGAACGTTGCGCGATAGAGGCGTAGAATGTCGGTCGGCATGCCCCCGACGCTGTCCATCATCGCATTTTGCAGACGTTCCGCCGGTTCACCGGAATATTCGCGCTGCATGTCGGCGAAATGCTCGGTGTCGAGCAACTCCAGTTCCTCGAGCGCGAGCACCAGCCACAAGGGGTTGCCCCACGCCGGCGCACCCGCATGCTTCTTCGCGAGAAGCGCATCAATCACCGACGGCGCCAACTCGCGGTGATTGCGCTTGCATACGGCACCAATGATGCTGCTCGCCTCGGTCAGGTCCAGCGGCGGCAGAGTCAACGATTCCACGCCTGGACGTTCGGCCAGCGCCTTGGAGGCACCGCCGGCGATGGCGGTTGCGACGAGCCGCGCATTGATCGGCCACGGCCGCGGCAGCCAGGTCGTAAACTTTCCGCGCGGGGTCTTCGTGAACTGGTCAAGCGCGTCTATCAGGATAACCACGCGGCGCTGTGACGACATCCGCGCGAGCAGCGAGGCGAAAGCCCTCTCGACAATCTCCGGGTCGATATTCGCGGCGAGGTCAACGTCGCCGACCCCGAGCGCGCCGCCGAGTTCGGCGATCCAGCGGCGCAGCATGGCATCGACCGACGAGGCCTGCGGACTGGCGCCGGCGGCGTGCGCGAGAACAAAAGCGTCGGTCTCCTTCATGCGGCGGAGAAGTTCGCCGAACAGCGCGCTCTTGCCCGAACCCGGATCGCCGGTAATGCAGATACCCCATGACGCGGTTTCTTTTATGGGGGAAAGGTCTTTCGCGGGAGAGAAACAGAGGTCGGTGACACGCGCGATGACCGACTGCCTGCCAACGAAGTCGCGGGCGCGATCGCTGGCAAAGGCTTCGAGCGAGCTGCGCTCCGCCTGCATGCCCTCGATCGTGCTGCTAACGGATACCGGACGCGATTGCGACATCGTGGAGACCTCACTGAACAACTGATTTTATAGCATCGTCATGGAATTGGACAAATCCGGCAGCTTCGTCGCGACCAACCAGGAGACATTCAGATGGAAGCCACGCTGGAACGGTGACAGCGCGGTGTGCAGGCCGTAACGCGGGTGAGCGCCGAGCAAGACTTGTAGGAGCTTTCCAAGTCAAGCACTATTTCGCGGCATTCTTCATTCTCTTAACTCCCAGTTTCGGTTTGACCTGGAAATCCGTTTCTTGCTCCTTCTCCAGCGTTGGGAAGCTGGCGTGAAGGTGGTTGTCAAGGTCTGCCGCCACTCTGGGTTAACCTCATGCCCGGTCGCCTGCCGGTGCTGGAACGGGCTCGAGCAGGTCAGCTGGCCCGCTGTCGCGGAATGTCTCGAGCCGGCAGCGGAACACACGCGCCGCGGTCCGCGCATAGGTGGGTTCCCCGGTGTCAGCGTACTGATCCGACAAACCGGTCGTTCCGGATGGTCGGGCCGCCCGTAACGGGCTTTCGGAAGCGTCCGGAGACTAAAAGCCCCGTCCCCTCGTTATCGCCGCGTCGAGCAGCTTCTGCGCATTTTCGACAGCCTGCCTGAAGATTTCGGCCTCTTCCTCCAAAGACATTCCGGTCATTGTGGAGTTTTTCAGATCACGGAGGCAGTTGTCGCGGAGCATCATGAGAGAATCGTCATCCAGAAGATGCCCGCTGAGGACATACCGGATCAGCTGCGCCGTAAAATTCTCAAACACAAGCGTGATCATACCCGCTTGGGCTGCGCTGCGAGTTGCATTTTGGAGGATCTGCTTATCATCCATCGCGTCGCTTCATCTGTTTGCGCTGGAGAGAAAGGAGCTTGCCGTTCGGGCGTGCCTTTCGGAGCCATGGGTGCAAGCTGGTGGCGGCATGAAGGGGCAAGGCGGGGTTATCTATAGGGACTCGTAGTACTCGATGCACTTCGCGCCTCTGCCGAAGGCGAAACGCTTGCAACGAGACTAGCCTTTCCCGGCTCATCCAGCCACCAGCTTTTTTGCAGACCAGCTGCGACCGGGCTTTGCCTTATGCTTCTACGGAAGGCAGTCCCGGCTCGCATCGATTGTGAGCCCGCCGTTCAATCGCGTTTCGGCACCAAGCTGTCATTGTCTCGATGTCGGGTTTCAGACGCGTAGCTGAATCTCCGGCGAAGGCCATAAAGTCACCGAGGTTTTGCGTGGAAACACCGATGAGAAGCGGGATATCGGCGATCAGGGCCTCGGCAATGACCGCTCGCAGCCCCCGGCCCTGTGCTTCTTCCCGGCCAAACTTGTTGATGACCACCAGATCGACATGTTCAAGCACCGCGCGCTCGATCCAGGCGTCGATGCGCGCGAAGGCGTCCTGATCGAGCCGGCAGCCCCTTGCTTCGTTGCCGCGGTCCAGCGAGATCTTGACCTCGTCACCGCACAACAGATCCTTGACATACATGTCGCATCGACGCCGGCCTTCCCGGTGCGGGTTTGACTGGACGACGCCACCGAGCTTGTAACCGGAGGCGACCAGAGCGGCAGCGCATTGAGCTATCAGAGCATCCCTGACGAGACCGTCATCGTAAGCCACCACCCCGATCGGCCTCAGGCCGGGGTCCGTATGCTCGGCAGAAATTTGGGGAGCAGGGCGCCGCTCCATCGTTCCCTCTTCTGCATCAGCCATGTCTTGCATTCTTGATCGCTGCTCGGGGTGTCTGTCTGCGGCTTCGTTCAATCTCAGGCGCGCTGTCTCCGGCGCGGAAAACCGCAGTTGCATATTCAGGGCGGCGTTACGGTCCATTCTGCAGAAAATAATCAACAGAATGGCGTAGTTGAGTAAGTGAAACTGACCTGGAGCGGCATGTCAAGCGCACCCATTTCAAGGCGATGGCAGGCTCCGCACCGGATTGCGCGGCGCCAGAGGGCACCGAATCCGGCTTGCCGAGCCGATAGCGGAATGGGACGTTGGCGATCAGTCCGTCTCACCGGGGTTTTCCGTGAAAACAGCCATCACTGAACTGTTCGGCATCCAGCATCCGATTGTGCAGGGCGGCATGCATTACGTCGGCTTTGCGGAACTGGCCTCCGCAGTCTCGAATGCGGGCGGTCTCGGCATCATCACCGGATTGACCCAGAAGACGCCGGATCTGCTGGCGAAGGAAATCGCGCGCTGCCGTGGCATGACCGATAAGCCGTTCGGCGTGAACCTGACGTTTCTTCCCGCGTTTACCGCGCCGCCATATCCCGAATACATCCGCGCGATCGTGGAAGGCGGCATCAGGATCGTCGAGACGGCGGGTCGCAACCCGGAGCAGTACATGCCCGCGCTGAAGGCAGCCGGCATCAAGGTGATTCACAAATGCACCTCGGTGCGGCACGCGCTGAAAGCGGAACAGATCGGTTGCGATGCGATCAGCGTCGACGGCTTCGAGTGCGGCGGTCACCCCGGCGAGGACGACATGCCGAACATGATCCTGCTCCCCCGCGCCGCGGACGAACTCAAGATTCCGTTCGTGGCGTCGGGTGGCATGGCGGACGCGCGCAGCCTGGTCGCCGCGCTGGCTCTGGGTGCTGCCGGCATGAACATGGGCACACGCTTCATCGCGACGAAAGAAGCGCCGGTGCATGAGAACGTGAAGAAGGCGCTGGTTGCGGCCACCGAACTCGACACCCGGCTGATTATGCGCGCGCTGCGCAATACCGAGCGCGTACTCAACAACCGCAAGGTCGAGAGGTTGATCGAGATCGAGCGGGAAAAAGGCGAAAGCCTCAAGATCGCCGACATCATAGAGGAGGTCGCCGGCGTCTATCCCAAGGTGATGATCGAGGGCGACATGGATGCCGGCGCCTGGAGCTGCGGCATGACCGTGGGGCTGATCCACGACGTGCCAAGCTGCAAGGAGCTGATCGACCGCATCATGCTGGAGGCCGAGCGCATCGTCCGCCAGAGGTTGACGGGCTTGCTCGACGGATAGAGCGTTTTCGAGCGAAGTGGGTGCCGGTTCGCGTGAAGAAAACGCGTCAATTCAAAATCACGGAGCCTCGCTTCTGATTTCATCAGAAGCGAAAAGGCTCCAGCCGGCGTAAAGCGAACTGCGGAAATGAAATCGTTGGGTGGTTGCCGCGCTTTCAAAAGCGTCAGCCGTCGCGGCCGATATGTTTGTGGCGTATGCGGCGCACGACCGACCAGATCGACAGCGCCGCCACCGGAATGAAGGCTGCGGTCAGATAGCCCGGCTCGATCGGGACCAACCCGGACTCGTGGAGCGCCTTGGCGACATAGCCGAACAGGCTGACCACATAATAAGTGATGGCCGCAACCGACAGTCCCTCGACGGTGGTCTGCAGCCGGAGCTGCATCCGCGTGCGGGCGTTCATCGATTTCAACAGTTCCTGATTCTGCTGTTCGAGCTCGACATCGACGCGCGTGCGCAGCAGGTTCGCCGCGCGCGACAGCTTGAACGACAGGTTCTCCTGACGTGCCTCGGTGGTCACGCAGGTTCGCATCGCCGGCGCCATTCGCCGCGCCAGGAACGACGTCCACGTCGGCAGCCCGGACACCTTGCGTTCGCCGATGGTCGCCAGCCGTTGCTGCACGATCTCGTAATAGGCGCGACTGGCGCCGAAGCGGAATACGCTCGCCGCAGCGCCAGCCTCGACTTCGGCGGCCAGCGCCGTCAGTTCGTCGAGCAGGTGGCGATTGTCGGCGAGATTGCCGTTGTTGCGCATTTTGTCCGTCACTTCGGCGAGCCGTTGCTCGACGGTGCTGATTGAAGGCGCGAGCCGCTGCGCTTCGGGCAGGCCGAGCAAAGCGAGCGTGCGATAGGTTTCGATCTCTATCACGCGTTGCGCCAGCGCGCCGGCGCGATCCGGATTGAGTTTGCGGTCGACTATCAGAATTCGCACGAAGCCGGATGGGTCGGGCTGGAAGTCGGTGGCGTAGATCGCCGCGCCGTCGCTGTTTTCGGCAAGCGCGAGACTGTTGCGATCGAACAGCCGCTCCGGCGGTTGGACGGCGGGTCCGTCGGCAAGGACGTGCATATCGATGGCGACAATAAGCGGACCGGGTTGCGGCACGAGTTGCATCGGGGCAGCGAGCGCCGAGGCTGCTGGATGAAACGGAATTCCGTCAGGTTGGGAGGGTAGCTCCCAGGTATAGGTCGTGAATTCGGAATGCTGCTCCCATCGCAGTACGGTAGTGCCCAACGTGACGCGATAGTGCCGCTCAGCAAAGGTCGGCACCGGCAGACCGCGCGCCGAACAGAATGCCGCGAGATGGTCGCGATCGGCCTGGGCCCGCTCGCCGGCCGTATCGAACGCGAAATGCAGGATTCGAGCGGGAACGGACAGCGCCGTAAATGGCCGCGCATGCAGCTCACCCAGAATCGCGGTCCGCAGCGGATGCGGCGTCAGCCGGGCGGCCTCTCCGTCCCCAATCGAGACTTCCGCGGTCATGCGATTCTCTCCGGCGATGCGTTGCCAATAGGAGCAATGAAGTGAACTTCTGAACTATCACTAGTTGTAGCGACGTGGTGATGACGTGCGCAACGTCATTGCATCACGCGACGCTCCTGATAAGCCGATAACGATTGTCAATCAACGGCGATGCCGCCGGTGGCAGGCGTCACGGAAGCAAGCGTGACGTTAATCTTCAATAATGCGGCGGCGGTTCGTTGGCGGGGCCGGGCCGTGCGGCTTCGGATTCCCGCAAGCGCTCGCCGAACTCGGCAACCTGCCGCGTCAACGTGTCGATCTGCTTCCATTGCGCGGTGACGGCCTGGTTCAGGGTTTCGATGGTCTCTTCCTGATAGGTCAGACGCGTCTCCAGCGCTTCGATGCGATCTGCGAAAGTCTTGTCAGTCATCGCCGGGCGCTCCGTCCATGAACCGAGCCGCGCACCGGGATTCTTTCAGCCCATGATTGAGCGCGATTCGGTCGTCGAACACAAAACATTTGCCCTGCCAGCGGCTTTCGCTCTCAGGAATGCCTTCGAGGTATTTCAGGATGCCGCCCTTGAGGTGATAGACCTCCTTGAAGCCGCGGGACAGCAGATACGAACTTGCCTTTTCGCAGCGAATGCCGCCGGTGCAGAACATCGCAATCCTGCGATGCCTGTCAGGATCGAGCTTTTGCGTGACGAAATCCTTGAACTCGCCGAACCGCGCGAGTTGGGGATCAACCGCGCCTTCGAAGCTGCCCATCGCCACCTCGAAGGCATTGCGGGTATCGATGAGAAGCGTGTCGGGCGCGGCGATCAGGTCGTTCCAGTTCTTCGGTTCGACATAGATGCCGACAGCGCGGGTCGGATCAGTTGCTGGGTCGCCGAGCGTCACGATCTCTTTCTTGAGCCGAACCTTCAGCCGCGCGAAAGGCATCACTGATGCCTGCGAGAATTTCAGCTCGAGATTGTCGAGCCGGCCGGAGAACAGCAGGCCGGTCTGCAATTCCGTAACCACTGCATCGATGGCTTCCGCCGCGCCGGCGACGGTGCCGTTGATACCTTCTTCGGCGAGCAGGATCGTGCCCTTGACGGAACGCCCGGCGCAAAACGCGCGCAGCGGCTCGCGCAACTCGCGAAAATCCGGCAGCGATGCAAATTGGTAGAGAGCGGCGACCTTGAGCATGGCGCGGGTTTATCAGCCCGCGTCGCATCGCGAAACCCATGCGTTGATGGGGTAGATGTCGTTTTTTCTGTCGCCGGCTTCCGCGTGCGGATTGATCACCCCAACTGCGCCGCGATAAGTGGCCTTTGCGCACGACCAAGTCCCCACCAAGACGCTAAGCCCAAAAAAAATGGACCGGCCCCCGCAGGACCGGTCCATTCACGTCAACATTACCTCAGATCAGCTCAGATCAAAGATTTTTGTTGGCGGCAGCCGCTGCCTTGTCGACAGCGTCCTTGGTCGCTTCTTTGGCATCGCCAAGCGCTTTCTGGCCTTTGCCCTTCACCTCCTGGATTGCGCCTTCACCCTGAAGCCTGTCAGATCCGACAGCCTCGCCGATGCCCTGTTTAGCCTTGCCAATTGCTTCGTTGGCGGTTCCCTTGATCTTGTCCGTAGTCGAACCCATAAGTCGTCTCCTTTGCGTTGAGCGTCCGCCGAACAACGCGCCGGGCTCTGAAGGGTTCCTGCTGCGGCAAAAGGAGTGATCCGGTCACCTGACTCGAGAAAGTTCCGGATAAGGAAAGTTCATGAGCGGACTGCACGATGCAATCCGCTCATGATGGAGTTGATACTAGGCGGCTCTGACTGTTGCGAGGAAGTTTTCGACCTCCAGCTTGAGGCGATCGGTATTGTTGCTCAGCGACTTTGCCGCCGCCAGGGCCTGAGTAGAGGCGCTGCCGGTCGCGGACGCTCCATTGCTGACCTCGATGATATTGGAGGAAACTTCCGAGGTTCCAGCCGCAGCCTGCTGGACGTTGCGGGATATCTCCTGTGTTGCAGACGCCTGTTCTTCGACTGCTGAGGCGATCGTCGCGGAAATCTCTGCGATCCTGCCGATGACAACACCGATTTCCTTCACGTTAACGACGGAGTCATCCGTCGCCGTCTGAATGCTTGCGATCTGCTGACCGATTTCGGCGGTCGCCTTCGCGGTCTGCTCGGCCAAGGCCTTTACCTCGGACGCCACCACCGCGAAGCCGCGGCCGGCCTCGCCTGCGCGAGCGGCCTCGATCGTTGCATTGAGCGCCAAAAGGTTGGTCTGGCTGGCAATCGTGTTGATGAGTTCAATCACGTCTCCGATCTTGGTGGATGCCTGCGACAGCGAAGTGATCCGCTGGTCGGCACTATGTGCCTTTTGCGCTGCTTCGCTCGCGATCCTCGACGCTTCCTGGACCTGCCGGCTGATTTCATTGACGGACGCTGCCATCTCCTCGCTGGCCGAGGCCACAGACTGAACGTTGACCGTTGCTTCCTCGGAGGCCGCGGCCACAGCGGATGAAAGCTGGTGGGTCTGCTCGGCTGTCCGGGTCAGAGAGGTCGCTGAACCTTCGAGTTGGGTCGCGGCCGAGGATACCGTCTGGATCACTTCGCCGACTGCCGCCTCGAAACTGTCGGCGAGCTTGTGCATGTCCGCCTTGCGCTGCTGGGCAGCAAGTTGATCCTGCTGCATCTTGGCTTCCGCTTCGTCGCGCGCTTTTTCCTCGGCCTTGACTTTGAAGGTCTCGACCGCACGCGCCATGTCGCCCATCTCGTCCTGGCGGTCGAGTCCGGGCAGGATCACGCCGAAGTTGCCTTTTGCGAGTTCACCCATCGCTCCCGTCAGCGCAGCCAACGGTCGCAGGATCCGCGAGAACGCAATCCAGAAGCTGACCAGCGCCAGAGCGAGACAGCCGAGCAATATCAGTCCGGCGGTGATCAGTTTGGACGAGCTGTTTGCGGCTTCGTTGGTCGCTTCCTGGTCAGCCGCTTCACCAACCGCGTCGGCGAGGCGAAGAATCGAATTGATTGCGGTAGTCGCCCGCGCAACGTAGTCGTTGCCGCTGATCGTGTACTCACCCGTCTCGGCCGTCGCGAGCACGCTGTCGCGTGTCTGGCCGTAGACCTGGAAATAATCGGTCTCGACGCCCGTGATCGCATCCGCGACTTTTTTCGGCAGGTCGGTGCGCATCCGGAGCGGTGAGATCGTGTCCCATGCCAACTCCACATTTCCGCGGAAACGAGCGATGGTCCGGAAGCCGCTGGTGGGGACCTTGGCGCGCGAGCCAACCATCCCTCCGAGGAATGCGCGCTCCCTTCCGGCATTCTCCGCCATCTGCGCAGTCAAATGGCGCAAGCTGACCAATTGCGTCAGAGCCGGGGTTGGCGGACGCGTCAGCGTTTCCAATGTCAGTCGCAGCTTGTTGCCAGAGAGGTCGATCAGCTTGGTAATTGCTGGTGAGAAGCCGTCAACGACGTCCGGGCTCCGCTCCGATCCCCGTTTCGGAAGATTCTCATCGAGCCTCGTGCGAAAGCCGACGAATGACTGGAACGTGCTCTCGGCCTCCGAGATCTGCGTCCCTGCAGATTTCATCGACGGAATCCCGTGCAGCAGTTGAGCGGCTTCCGTGAATGAGCGATCGGCGGTTTGCCGCGCGGTGGCAATCTTGGGACGAAGTTCGGGAGGGAGGGCATCGGGTGACTTCAGTGGCGCGTTCGTAAGGCCGCGCTCGACCGCCCATTGCCCCGCGCTTTGCAATAGCAATTGCGAGATGTGGTTTACTTCGAGAAATGCTTCGGATTTCTGCCGCTGTTCGTACGCCTGATAGGCCGCAATTCCGGCGGAAAGGGCGCCTATCATGACAAGCCCGGAGACGATCGCAGGAAGAGTAACGCTTATCTTCGCCTTCATTTTTTGGATTCCTTCCAAATACAGATGAATTCTCACCCATTCACAGTTCTAGTAGGACGGGAACGAGCCTCCGATCTCTGACGGTTCGGCTCACGGACGTTCTTCGATGCGCGTGGCGAGCCCGCAGTGCCCGCGCAGTCCGTGTTGAAGCCGGCGGTATCTTTGAACGGCCATGATTAAAATTTTATCTATCTAGGGGTGCGCTGAGACTGTGATTTGCGCTCAGCGGCAACCTGACACCACTCCTGAACAGTCTCTCCGTCTGCATATGGTCGCTTCGGCTCAAGCCTGGTGGACTGCCTTTCTTTGGATCGCTGACTTGGGTCGCTGATTAGCCGCGCTCCGCCGCCATCGAGAGCGCCTCCCATTTTCCATTTTTCCGGAGCCGGACCTTTGACCGGACAACTCATCGTTCACGACTTCATGACCTATGATAAATGTTGACAATCATCAGTAAACATTCAACAGTAGTTAGAGGTTGACACCCGAAGAAAACTTCCGATGCAGTCTCATTCCTCTTTCTTCAGTTTTTCCAGATATTTACCTCTAATTATGGCCGCCCTTCCGGTTCTGGCGCTGGGGGGCTGCAATGAATCTGCCGCCAATAAGGCTGAGCCGGCTCGCCCGGTTTTGACTGCCACGGTGCATTACGAGGCCGAGACCCCGGATCGGAGCTTCGTAGGTACCATCAAGCCGCGGATCGAGACCGACATGGGTTTCCGGGTGCCCGGCAAGGTCGCGAAGCGCCTCGTCGAGGTCGGCCAGACCGTCGAGATCGGCCAGTCGCTCGCCACCCTCGATGAAGTCGATCTCGAATTGCAGGCCGAGCAGGCGCAGGCGGAATTGAGTGCGTCCAAAGGCGTGCTGGCGCAGGCCGCCGCCGCCGAAACGCGCGCCAAGGAATTGCGTGCCAAGGGCTGGACCACGGACGCCCAACTCGATCAGGCGCGCGCCGCTGCCGATGAGGCGCGGGCGCGGTTGAATCGCGCACAGCGCTCGGTCGGACTGACCAGGAATTCCCTGTCCTATGCGACACTGACCTCCGACACCCGCGGCGTGGTCACCGCGACGCTGGTCGACGCCGGGCAGGTGGTCGCTTCGGGCCAGCCCGCGATCCGCGTCGCGCGCCTTGGCGAAAAGGAAGCGGTGGTCGCGATTCCGGAAACACTGATCGGCCGCGCCAAGACCGGCACCGCGCGCGTGTCGCTGTGGTCGGAGCCGGGCAAGACCTATATGGCGAAACTGCGCGAGATCGCGCCGACCGCCGATCCCGCGACCCGCACCTATCTCGCCAAATTCTCGCTGCCGGACGCTGGTGACAAGGTGTCCCTCGGCATGACGGCGACGCTGACGCTGGCCGACGCTGCCACCTCTCGCGTGGCGCGGGTGCCGCTGTCAGCGCTGTTCAGCCAAGGCGGTCCGTCATCGCTCTATGTCGTCGATGACAAAGGCGACGTCGCGCTGAAGCCTGTCACCGTCAAATCCTACGAGAGCGACGACGTCATCATCACCGGTGGTGTGGACGAGGGCGCGAAGGTCGTCGTGCTCGGGGTCCAGAAACTCGATCCGGCGCAGAAGGTCCGGGTCGTGTCGTCGCTGTCGTTCTAAACGGGGAGAGTGCCATGAAACGCTTCAACCTGTCCGCATGGGCGGTGAGTCATCCGGCGCTGATCCTGTTCCTGATCGTCGCGCTCGGCGTTGCCGGCTTCTTCTCCTACGAGAAGCTCGGCCGGGCCGAAGATCCCTCTTTCACGGTCAAGGTGGTGAACGTTTCGGTGATGTGGCCCGGCGCGACTGCGGAAGAGATGCAGATGCAGGTCGCCGATCCGCTTGAGAAGAAGCTGCAGGAGCTGCCGTATTTCGACAAGGTTCAGACCTATTCCAAGCCGGCTTTCACGGCGATGCAGGTGTCCTTCCTCGACTCGGCGCCGCCGAAGCAGGTGCCTTATCTGTTCTATATGCTGCGCAAGAAGCTTGCGGATGCGCAGGGCAGCCTTCCAGCCGGAATCATCGGGCCGGTGGTCAACGATGAGTTCAGCGACGTCGATTCCATCCTCTACACGATGACCGGCGCCGGCGCCGACTACGCGCAGTTGAAAAAGGTCGCTGAAGGTCTGCGCCAGCGGTTGTTGAGGGTGGATGGCGTCACCAAGGTCAACCTCTACGGCACCCAGGATGAGCGCATCTATGTCGAGTTCTCCCACGCCAAGCTGGCGACGCTCGGCATCGCGCCACAGGCGATCTTCGATTCGCTTGCAAAACAGAACGCGGTGACGCCGGCCGGCACCGTTGAAACCTCGTCGCAACGGGTGGCGCTGCGCGTCACCGGCGCTCTCGATAGCGCCAATGCGGTGGCGGAGACGCCGGTCGAAAGCAACGGACGTGTGTTCCGCCTCGGCGATATCGCGACGGTTACCCATGGGTTCGTCGATCCGCCGACATTCAAGGTGCGGCAGGAGGGCAAGCCCGCGCTCGGCATCGGCGTCGTGACCGCGAAGGGCGCCAATATTCTCAAACTCGGCGAGGACGTCACCAAGGCTGCCGACGAGTTCATGCAGGCGGTACCGCAGGGCGTCAATATCGAGCGCATCGCGGATCAGCCGAAAGTGGTCGAGCACGCCGTCGGCGAGTTCGTGCATTCGTTCATCGAGGCGCTGGCGATCGTGCTGTTTGTCAGCTTCCTCGCACTGGGCTGGCGCACCGGCATCGTGGTGGCGTTGTCGGTGCCGCTGGTGCTCGGGATCGTCTTCATCGTCATGAATGCGATGTCGCTCGATCTGCATCGCATCACGCTCGGCGCGCTGATCATCGCGCTCGGGCTTCTGGTCGACGATGCCATCATCGCGGTTGAGATGATGGTGGTGAAGATGGAGCAGGGTTGGGACCGCTTTCGCGCCGCGTCCTTTGCCTGGGAATCCACCGCGTTTCCGATGCTAACCGGAACTTTGGTGACGGCGGCCGGCTTTCTGCCGATCGGCTTCGCCAATTCCGGGGTCGGCGAGTATGCCGGCGGCATCTTCTGGATCGTGGCGATTGCGCTGGTCGCGTCCTGGTTCGTCGCGGTGATCTTTACGCCCTACATCGGCGTCAAGCTGCTGCCTAACATCAAGATCAATCACAATCACGATCCGCATGCGGTTTACGAGACGCGGATGTATCGCGGCCTGCGCGCGGTCATTCAGTGGTGTGTGAACCACCGCATCAAGGTGGTGGCCGCGACCGTCGGCATCTTCGCGGTTTCCATCGTCGGATTCGGTCATGTCCAGCAGCAGTTCTTCCCGCTGTCGGAGCGGCCCGAGCTGTTTCTGCAACTGCGGTTGCCGGAGGGAACGGCGTTCGGCGTCACCGAGAAGTCGGTGAAAGAGGCGGAGAAGCTTCTCAAGGACGATAACGACATCGCGACCTACACCGCCTATGTTGGCCAGGGCTCGCCGCGCTTCTGGCTCGGGCTCAATCCGCAACTGCCGAACGAGTCCTTCGCTGAAATCGTGATCGTCGCGAAGAACGTCGAGGCGCGCGAGCGCATCAAGGCGAAGATCGAGAAGGCGGTGGATGACGGCGCGCTGACCGAGGCGCGGGTCCGGGTCGATCGCTTCAACTTCGGTCCGCCGGTCGGCTTCCCCGTTCAATTCCGAGTGATCGGTCCCGATCCCAAGGTGGTGCGCGACATCGCCTACAAGGTGCGCGACGTGGTGCGCGCCAATCCGAACGTGAAGGATCCCAGCCTCGACTGGAACGAGCAGACGCCCTACCTCAAGCTCGTGGTCGATCAGGATCGCGCCCGTGCGCTTGGCCTGACGCCGCAGGATGTCTCGCAGGCGCTCGCCATGCTGATCTCGGGCGTACCGGTGACGACAGTGCGCGACGGCATCGAGAAGGTCGGCGTCGTGGCTCGTGCGGTGCCGTCGGAACGTTTCGATCTCGCTGGCGTCGGCGATCTCACCGTGACATCGCGCAACGGCGTCGCGGTGCCGCTGTCGCAGGTCGCGAAAATCGAATACGCCCACGAGGAGCCGATCCTGTGGCGGCGCAACCGCGATATGGCGATCACGGTGCGTGGCGATGTGGTGGACGGCGTGCAGGCACCCGACGTCACCAACCAGATATGGCCGAAATTGCAGGACATTCGCGATCATCTGCAGCCTGCCTACCGGATCGAGGCGGGTGGTGCTTTTGAGGAATCCGCCAAGGGCAATGCGTCGATCTTCGTGCTGTTTCCGCTCATGGCCATCGTCATGCTGACGCTCCTGATGATCCAGTTGCAGAGTTTTTCGCGGCTCGTTCTGGTGTTTCTGACGGCGCCGCTCGGCATCGTCGGCGCTTCCCTCGGCCTCAATATCGCGAACCAGCCGTTCGGCTTCGTCGCGCTGCTCGGCCTGATCGCACTGGCGGGCATGATCATGCGTAACGCAGTCATTCTGGTGGATCAGATTGAGACCGACGTCACGCACGGCCTGACCCGCGGTGAGGCGATTGTCGAAGCCACGGTCCGTCGTGCGCGCCCGGTGGTGCTGACGGCGCTGGCCGCGATCCTTGCGATGATCCCGCTGTCGCGCTCGGCGTTCTGGGGCCCGATGGCGATCACCATCATGGGCGGGTTGTTCGTTGCAACCTTCCTGACCCTATTGTATCTGCCGGGCCTCTACGCGCTGTGGTTCAGGAAGAGTTTGGATGAACGCGGCGGCGAGCCGGAGCACGCGAAACCTGTGCCGCGCGATACGCAGCTCGCTTTTCCGCTTGCTCAGGCCGCGGAATAATTGAAGATGGGTTCGCTCATGGCGATGGTTACAGACAGCACCGAGGCTGATACGCGCCACCGGATTCTGGTGGTGGCGGAGCGGCTGTTCCGCGAGATCGGCTACCAGAAGACCACCGTCGCCGACATCGCAAAAGTGCTGCGGATGTCGCCCGCCAACGTCTATCGCTTCTTCGATTCGAAGAAGACGATTCACCAGGGCGTTGCGCGGCGGCTGATGGGCGAGGTCGAGGACGCGGCGCAGGCGATCGCAGCCGTGCCCGGTCCGGCCGCGCAGCGCCTGCGTGAGCTCCTTTTAACGATCCATCAGATGAACAGCGAACGCTATGTCGGCGATTCCAAGCTGCACGAGATGGTCGCCATTGCCATGGAAGAAGACTGGGACGTCTGCAAGGCGCACATGGAGGGAATCGCCGCGTCCATCGGCGCTGTGATAGCCCACGGCGCGGCGAGCGGCGAGTTCGAGGCGCCGGACGTGCCGCTGGCGGCGCTATGTACATGCACTGCGATGATGCGTTTTTTCCATCCGCAGATGATCGCGCAATGCGTCGACAAGCCCGGACCGACGCTCGACCAGATGATCGATTTCGTGCTTGGCGGTCTTGCGCCGCGCGGGAAATAACGGTTGAACTGAAGTTTTGCGGATTTTCGTGAACGCGAGCCGCAGACGGCGCTGAGATCTTCGGCGCATTCAAAGCGTTCGCCGCCGCTTCCGTTTTCGTGTGCCCGCCTACCGCATTGCGGCCGGTACGGCCTTCACGCGTTTGCAAATCGCATTTTTGGAACTCTTGCGCTATCCTGCGGGCGCAGGCCAGCCTCGAATTGCAAAATTTCACTTAATTTTCAATTGCGAAACCATGAAATGAAACTCGCTTTTGCCTTTTTAAGGATATTTCCTCTTATGGGTATTAAGGTCATTGCCTATAGCGACCCCAACCGGCCCGACCGCGTCGATTACCCGAACAAGAGGACATTGCGATGAGTTTTCGCCGTGACGTGATCTCCAAGCTGATCTTCTCCTGGGCGCGCCGCGTGCTGCCGTCGATGTCGGATACCGAGCGCGAGGCGCTGGAGGCCGGCGATGTCTGGTGGGACGCTGACCTGTTCACCGGCAATCCCGACTGGGCGAAGCTGCTGGCCACTGCGCCGGCAACTTTGACCGCGGAGGAAGAGGCGTTCCTCAACGGCCCGGTGGACGAACTCTGCGCCATGCTCGACGACTGGAAGATCAACTGGAAATGGCGCGATCTGCCGCCGGATGTCTGGGATTTCATCAAGCAGAAAAAATTCTTCGGCATGATCATTCCGACCGAGTACGGCGGGCTCGGCTTCTCGCCCTATGCGCATTCGGAAGTGGTACGTAAGATTTCGTCGCGCTCGCTGGTCGCCGCAGTTACGGTGATGGTGCCGAATTCGCTCGGCCCCGGCGAATTGCTGATGCGCTTCGGCACCAGGGATCAGCAGAACAAATGGCTGCCGCGCCTCGCCGACGGCCTTGACGTTCCGTGTTTTGGTCTGACCAGTCCGGAAGCCGGCTCTGATGCCGCGGCGATGGTCGACAGCGGCATTATCTGCAAGGGCACGTTCGAGGGCCGCGAGGTGATCGGGCTCAGGCTCAACTGGCACAAGCGCTACATCACGCTCGGCCCGGTGGCGACGTTGCTCGGCCTCGCCTTCAAGGCCTATGACCCGGAACATCTGGTCGGCTCGCAGGAAGACCTTGGCATCACCGTGGCGCTGATCCCGACCGATCTGCCGGGTGTATCGATCGGTCGTCGCCATCTGCCGGCGATGCAAGTGTTCCAGAACGGTCCGAACTGGGGCAAGGACGTCTTCATTCCGCTCGACTACGTCATCGGCGGAAAGGAGCGTCTGGGTCAGGGCTGGAAGATGCTGATGACGGCGCTGGCCGCCGGGCGCGGCATTTCGCTGCCGTCGTTGTCGGCGGCGGGCGCGGCCTTCGCGGCGCGCACCACCGGCGCCTATGCCCGCGTCCGTGAGCAGTTCGGCATTCCGATCGGCAAGTTCGAGGGCATCGAGGAGCCGTTGGCTCGGATCGCCGCCACGGCCTATCTGATCGACGCGGCGCGGCGGCTGACTTGCGCCGCGCTCAACGAGGGTCACCATCCCGCCGTCATTTCCGGCATCATGAAGCTGCACGCCACCGAACGGCTGCGCACCGTGATCGATGACGCCATGGATATCCACGGCGGCAAGGCCGTGATCGACGGACCGCAAAACTACCTCGGGAATCTCTATCGCGGGGTACCGGTCTCGATCACGGTGGAAGGCGCCAACATCCTGACGCGCAACCTCATCATCTTCGGGCAGGGCGCGATCCGCGCGCATCCCTATCTGCTGCAGGAGATGAATGGGCTCAGCGACACAAACCGAGCCAGGGGTCTCGATACCTTTGACAAGGCGTTCTGGGTTCACATCGTCCACAGCGCCACCACGCTGTTCCGCGCCTGGGGTCGAAGCTGGAGCGGCGGGGCGTTCGCACCCGCGCCGGAAGATGCGGGCGCGGTGACCAACTTCTATCGTCAGCTCTCGCGCTATTCGTCGGCCTTCGCGTTGTGTGCCGACATGGCGCTTCTGACGCTCGGCGGCAAGCTGAAGCGCAAGGAGATGCTGTCGGCGCGGTTCGGCGACATTCTCTCCGAGCTGTATCTCTTGTCGGCCGTCCTTAAGCGGTGGCATGACGAGGGCCGTCAGGAGGCCGATCTCCCGCTAGTCGAATGGTGCATGGCGACCGGCTTCCGCACCATCGAGCAGCGGTTTGCGGATATCCTGGCCAACCTGCCGAACCGCATCGTCGCGGTCATGCTCAAATTCATCATCCAGCCGTTGGGCGCGCTGGCGCGCGGGCCGAGCGACAAGGTTGTGCATGCTTGCGCGCAGCTGGTGCTGGAGCCTTCTGTCGCTCGCGACCGCTTGACGTCGGGGCTCGCGCATGTCGATGATGACCGTGGTCCGGCGCGGCTGGAAAAGGCGTTTCTACTGGTTACCGCCTCGGAGGAGGTGTTCAAGCGGATGCGCGCGGCGCGCCTGCACGATGCGGATGTGGCGGTGAAGCAGGGCGTCATCACTCAGGTCGAAGCCGAGCAATACAAGGCGGCGCACGAGGCGGTGCTCCGCGTCATCGAGGTCGATGACTTCGCGCCGGAAGCATTGTCGCCTTACAAGAAATCCGTCAACGTGCAGATCTTGCAGGAACGAAGCGAAGCGAGGGCGGCAGGCTGATGGTGCGTCCGGTCTATATCATCGACGGCAGCCGAACCCCCTTTCTGAAAGCGCGCAGCGGTCCAGGGCCGTTCACGCCGGTCGATCTGGCGGTGCAATGTGGACGGCCGCTTCTGGCGCGGCAGCCGTTTGCGCCAGACGCGTTCGATCAAGTCATCCTCGGCTGCGTTAACGTCATCGCCGACGAGATGAATCCAGCCCGCGTCGCTGCGCTGCGGCTCGGCATGGGCGAGGCAATGGTGGCGTTCACGGTGCAGATCAATTGCGGCTCCGGCATGCAATCGATGGACACCGGCTATCGCTACATCCGCGACGGCAATGCCAACCTGATCCTGACTGGTGGTGCGGAGGCGCTGAGCCACGCACCGCTGGTGTGGCCGCAGCAGGGCGTGCGCTGGTTCGCAGGCGTCGCCGGCGCCAAGGGCATCGTTGAGAAAATCAAGGCGATCGCGAAAGCGCGGCCGCCCTATTTCAAGCCGATCATCGGGCTTGAGCGGGGGCTGACCGATCCGATCACCGAACTCAACATGGGCCAGACCGCCGAGGTGGTCGGCCATCTTTTCGGCATCACCCGCGAACAATCCGACGCCTACGCGGTCGAAAGCCACAAGCGGCTTGCGAAGGCACAGGCCGAAGGCTGGCTCAAGGGCGAATTGGAAACCGCATTCTCTCGCGACGGTAAATTCTACGATCACGACGACGGCGTGCGCCCGGACTCTTCGATGGAGACGCTGGCGAAGCTGAAGCCGGTGTTCGAGCGGCCGTGGGGCCAGGTCACCGCCGGCAATTCGTCGCAGATCACCGACGGCGCCTGCTGGACCATTCTCGCATCGGAGGATGCCGTCATCAAACACGGACTCAAGCCGAAGGCGATGATCATTGACAGCCAGTGGTCGGCGCTCGATCCCTCGATCATGGGGCTCGGCCCGGTGCTGTCGACGACCGAGCTGTTGAAACGCAACAAGCTCTCGCTCCACGACATCGAGACCTGGGAGCTCAACGAAGCGTTCGCCACCCAAGTGCTCGGCTGCCTCGCCGCGTGGGAGGACGAAAAATTCTGTCGCGAGGTGCTCGGCCTCGACGGTGCGGCCGGCACGGTCGACCGTGCCAGACTCAACGTCGATGGCGGCGCGGTCAGCCTCGGCCATCCCGTCGGCACTTCGGGCAACCGCATCGTGCTGCACCTCGTCAACGCCATGAAGCGGCTTGGCAACCGACGCGGCATCGCCACCGAATGCATCGGCGGCGGGCAGGGCGGTGCGATGCTGATAGAGATGGTGTGAGGGCGTCATGGATTCGAAGGTCTTGGACGTTCTCAAGGATCGCGTGCTGGAGCTCGGGCCGAAACCCGACGCGAGCGGCCCTTATCGCAACTTCAAGCTGACGCGCGATGCCGACGGCGTGGCGTGGGTGCTGTTCGACCGCGCCGATTCCAGCGCCAATACGCTGTCGTCGGAGGTGATGGAGGAGTTCAGCGCGATCCTGAGCGTGCTGGAAAACCAGCCGCCATCCGGCATCGTGATCCGCTCGGCGAAGACATCGGGCTTTATCGCCGGAGCAGACGTCAATGAGTTCCGCGGCGCCGCCGATCCGGGCGCGGTCGAAACGACGATCGGCCGCGCGCACGGCATCATCGACAGGCTGGAGGCGCTGAAGGTTCCGAGCGTCGCCGTGATCCACGGCTTCTGCCTCGGCGGCGGACTCGAGCTGGCGCTGGCGTGCCGGACGCGGATCGCCATCGACGACGCGCGGTTCGGTTTCCCGGAAGTGATGCTCGGCCTGCATCCTGGCCTCGGCGGTACGGCGCGGTCTACCAGACTAGTCAATCCGATGCAGGCCATGACGCTGATGCTGACCGGCAAGACCATCGATGCGCGCAAGGCGAAATCGCTCGGCCTTGTCGATGCCGTGACGCAGGAACGTCACGTCCGTAACGCAGTGAAGGATATGGTTGGCGGCCGGCTGAAGAGTGGCAGGCCAGGTGTGCTCAATCGGCTGCTTAATCTCGGTCCCGTTCGCGGCTTTCTCGCCAAGCGGATGCGCCAGGAGGCTGCGAAGGCCGCACCGCAAGAGCATTATCCGGCTCCCTATGCGCTGATTGATCTCTGGGAAAAGCATGGCGGCAGCAAGACCGCGATGCTTGCGGCCGAAAAACG
Organism: Nitrobacter sp. JJSN; assembly: GCF_051912485.1. Classification (GTDB taxonomy): domain Bacteria; phylum Pseudomonadota; class Alphaproteobacteria; order Rhizobiales; family Xanthobacteraceae; genus Nitrobacter. The sequence goes on from NZ_CP196822.1 coordinate 280,083, forward strand.
TTCCTTCGCCGAGCTGATGGTGACGTCGACGGCGCAGAACCTGATTCGGGTGTTCTTCCTGCGCGAGCAGATGAAGAAGCTCGCTGGCGGCGGCAACGTCGTGAAGCATCTGCACGTCATCGGCGCCGGCGCCATGGGCGGCGACATCGCCGCGTGGTGCGCGCACCAGGACATCCGGGTCACGCTCGCGGACATGAAGCCGGAGCCGATCGCAGGCGCGGTCAAGCGGGCAGCCGATCTTTACGGCAAGATCGTGCGCAAGCGGACCGAGATTCGCGACACGCTCGACCGCCTGATACCAGACCTCAGCGGCGAAGGCGTGCGCAATGCCGATCTCATCATCGAGGCGGTACCCGAGAAGCTTGAACTGAAGCAGAAGGTCTATGCCGGTATCGAGCCCAGGATGAAGCCGGGCGCGATCCTCGCCACCAACACATCGAGCATTCCGCTACAGGAGCTGCGCACCACGCTGCAGCATCCGGAGCGGCTGGTGGGCTTGCACTTTTTCAATCCGGTGTCGCGGCTGCAGCTGGTCGAGGTGGTCAGCCACGACACTGCCGACTCGCAGGTGTTGAAAGAGGCAATGGCGTTCGTCGGCGCCATCGACCGGCTGCCGCTGCCGGTGAAGAGCTCGTCGGGTTTCCTCGTCAACCGCGCGCTGACGCCGTACATGCTCGAAGCCATGGTCATGCTCGACGAGAAGATCGACAAGACCGTAATCGATGCCGCGGCGGGAAAATTCGGCATGCCAATGGGGCCGATTGAACTCGCCGACCAGGTCGGGCTGGACATCTGCCTCGCTGTTGGTGACGAGCTGCGCTCGAAGTTCGGTGATGCTCTTCCACAGCCGCCGGACTGGCTGCGCGAAAAGGTCGCGAAGGGCGAACTCGGCCGCAAGACCGGCCAGGGTTTTTACACCTGGCGCGACGGCAAGGCCGAGAAGGGCACCGCAAGCAGGTCGCAGGTCACGCCGGAAATGATCGACCGCCTGGTGCTGCCTATGTCGAACGTCTGCGTCGCGTGCCTGCGCGAAGGCATCGTTGACGATCCCGATCTGGTCGACGGTGCGATGATCTTCGGCACCGGCTACGCGCCGTTCCGCGGCGGGCCGCTGAACTATGCGCGTACCCGTGGCGCGGAGAATGTAGCCGCCAACCTGCGCGAACTCGCGGGAAAATTCGGCGTTCGTTTCGCGCCGGATGCCGGCTGGGATACGTTCAAGTGAGGCGGTGCGTGATATTGCCTCGGACAGATCAATCGCGGACCCCCTCATGACCGACGCTACAGCCGTTCACGCCCCGCCGATCGCTGAAACCGCGCCGCTCGGCGAACTCTGCACGCGCACGCTGGCGATGCCCGCGGATACCAACCAGAACGGCGATATTTTTGGCGGCTGGCTGCTCAGCCAGATGGACATTGGCGGCGGCATCTTCGCGTCCAAGCTTGCGCAGTCGCGCACCGTGACGGTCGCGATCGACGCCATGAATTTCCGCAAACCGGTATTTGTCGGCGATCTCGTCTCCGTGCATGCCACGCTGGTCCGCATCGGCAGGACCTCGATAACGGTGCACCTGGAAGCCTGGGTGATGCGCCGCAAGGAGATGCAGTTCATCCTCGTCACCGATGGCACGTTCACCTATGTCGCGATCGACGATCAGGGCCACCCGCGCGAAGTCCCGCCGACCGGCCGGCCGGTTACGGCCTAATCAGCATCAACTTTCGTCTGTGTTAGGACAATCAGACGGCTTGCGCCAAGCCGGGCCGGAGATGCTGTTCGACGAGCAATCAAATCTCGACGGATTCTAGTTGCGGACGAGAGAACCATGTCCATATCCTGAGGATGGCACGACGGGAACGTTTTTCCCCGATGCCCGTTATTCGCGCGGCCTTCGGGCCGGAAACTGCGAGTGAGACATGTCAAATACCTATATCATCGAAGTTGGTTCGGAATCCGCGGGCATCGTCGTGCGCGATCGCGCGGGGTTCCGGTTCTTTTCGGCCTCTCGGCGGTTCAGCTCCCTGGATGGCAAGCTGTTCCGGAGCGCCCGCGAGGCGGAGCGCGCTGCGAAGTCGCGGGCATCGTCGTCGAAATCCGTCTCTCCCGGTTTCGTGACGTCTCTGCGCCGGGCCTTACCGAAATTTCGGTTTTGACGGCGGCGTTGCCCGGCGCAGGAATACTGCGTTGACCGCTTACCTGAAATAGGCACCATGAGATCCCTCTGATCTTGTGATGCTGGTGACCGGGATTACCAGCGTCGATCCGAGATCTTGAAACCAGCTGCGCCGCAGTGGCCGGTGCATATCGCTCATCTCAGCCAGATCCAGACTTTCGTCTGCCCTCTGGGCCTTCACGCCATCTGCCAGGCGCGCGGTTACCGAGATTGTGGCGATCCCGGGCAAGCCGACGATCTTGGCCATGATGGAGAGGTCGGCAGTGCGGGAATGCACCTCGGGGCTGTGGGCTAACCTCTCGCAGCCATCCCGGATGCTGCCCGCGGCACTGAACATTGGAAGCATCGTATGCTATTTTAGCACCTGTGTTTTTCTTTAAAGAACGCAAGGAATGCGTCTGTGAGTCAGGTTTTCGACCTCGCTATCATCGGCGGCGGCGTCAATGGGTGCGGGATCGCGCGCGACGCTGCGGGGCGGGGCAATTCGGTTTTCCTCTGCGAAATGAATGATCTCGCCAGCGGCACCTCGTCGGTGTCGACCAAGCTCGTGCATGGCGGGCTGCGCTATCTCGAATATTACGAGTTTCATTTGGTTCGTGAGGCGCTGATCGAGCGCGAAATTCTCTGGCGGATCGCGCCTCACATCATTCGCCCGCTGCGCTTCGTGCTGCCGCATCACGCGGGCTTGCGGTCGACATGGCTGCTGCGGCTCGGCCTGTTCCTTTACGATCATATCGGCGGACGAAAGCTGCTGCCGCCGACGCGTTCGGTCGATCTCGCGCGCGACGAGGTCGGCAAGCCGCTAACCCCCGGCCGTTACCGCAAGGGTTTCGAATATTCGGACTGTTTCGTCGATGATGCTCGCCTCGTCGTTCTCACCGCGCGCGATGCGGCTGGTCGCGGTGCGGACATCCGAACCCGGACGCGTGCGGTCGAGACCCGCCAGGCCGACGGCCTCTGGCACGTCACGGTCGAGGACACGCTGAGCGGCGAACACAGCACCATCGCGGCGCGGGTGCTGGTCAACGCAGGCGGCCCGTGGGTCGAACAGGTGCTGGGGCTCGGTGCCGGCGTCAACACCCGCGCAAGAGTGCGGCTGGTGCAGGGTTCGCATATCGTGGTCAGGAAGCTCTACGACCACGACCGCGCCTATATTTTCCAGAACAGCGATGGCCGGATCGTGTTCGCAATTCCCTATCAGGACGACTTCACCCTGATCGGCACCACAGACCGCGATTACGATGGCGATCCCGCCAAGGTGAAGGCCACGGACGAGGAGATCGCTTATCTCTGCGCCTCTGTCAGCGAATATCTGGCGAAGCCGGTGAAGCCGGAGGACGTGGTGTGGACCTATGCCGGGGTGCGCCCGCTCTACGACGACGGCGCCAGCGAAGCCAAGGCCGCCACCCGCGAATACGCCTTCGAACTCGATACGCCCGGCGGTGTGCCGCTGCTCTCGGTCTATGGCGGCAAGATCACCACCCATCGCCGGCTCGCCGAGGAGGCGCTGGAAAAGCTGTCGCCCTATCTCAAAGGGACCAAAGCGCGCGAGGGCTGGACCGCGAAGGCGCCGCTGCCCGGCGGCGACATGAATGTGTCGGCGGTCGCGGCGCTGACGGCGGACCTGTTGCGCTGCTATCCTTTCTTGACGCTGGCACATGCGAACCGTCTCGCCCACGCCTACGGGACCCGCGCGGCGAAGGTGTTAGGCGCAGCGAAATCCATGGCCGATCTCGGTCGGGGATTCGGCGGTACTCTGACCGAGCGCGAGGTCCGCTATCTGATCTCCGACGAATGGGCCTGCACTGCGGAGGACGTCGTCTGGCGGCGCTCCAAGCTCGGCTTGCGGATGTCGTCGGCTGACATCGCGGCGCTTGACGAATGGATCGCTACACAACGGATCACCGCGCGACCGAAGCAGAACGCAGGCGCGCGGCCATAGCGCAACCAGGTCACGCGGGTCGTCCCTCAACGAAAGGCCGGGAGCGATCCCGGCTTTTCTTCTGCGATACGCAAATAGGTAACAGTTCAGCCCGACCGAGCCTTATTTCACGCCCATGAAGTCCCGCTTGCCGATCTCGACCCCGTTGTGACGCAGGATGTCGTATGCGGTCGTTGCGTGAAAGTAGAAGTTCGGCAGGGCGAAGTGGCTGAGATATTGCTGGCCCTTCAATGTCATTGTCTTGTCCGGACCGGCGGGGAAGGTCACATCGCGAGTTTCCGCACCTTCGAATTTGGCCGGCGCTGTGTCCTTCACGTAATTCGTCGCCGTGGCGAGGCGCTGCTGTAAGTCGTCAAAGGTCTTTTCCGTATCCGGCGTGCTAGGCACCTCCGAGCCGCTCAGCCGCGCGCAAGTCTTCACGGCGAAGTCGCAGGCGATCTGAATCTGGCGCGTCAGCGGCAGCATGTCTGGATAGAGCCGCGCGGTCAGTAGCGCTTCGGGCGCGATTTTTCGCGCAATAGCATAGCCTTCGGCTTTCCTGAGAATGTCGGAGAGGGCGCCGAGCGTTTGCAGGAAGGCGGGGGCGGTAGAATCATAAAATGACATGGGCTGCTCTTTAGGATGCGAGGTCGGGAATGAATTATCTCGGATGCAGCTGCGAAGGGAAGAAACAGACCGCTGGATGCAACTGGGGATGCGGGCCGCGCACGGCAACCGGTACATCACATTTTATTGTCGTGATCTAAAACCGCGGCTGGACCGGACGCAACGCGGTGCGCGGAGCCGTGCGGTGCGGCGTGACGGGCTCCGCTGCTGCTTCGGCCGGGCTGGCTGCGGCGTGACCGCCCATCCGCGCCAGCAGTTCGGCGGTCGGCCAGGAATCCGCAGGCAGGCCGTATTTGACCTGCATGGCCTTGACCGCCGTGCGGCTCTGCTGTCCGAGCACGCCGTCGACCTTGCCGACGTCATGGCCCGCCTTCATCAGCAACTGCTGTAATTGCTTGATCTGCTCGAATGAGAGTTGTGCCACCTGCGTCAATGGCTTTCGCATCGGCGCGGCGCCTGCGATGCGCGTGGCGAGATAGGCGGCGGTGGTGGAATAGATCAGCGAGTTATTCCATTCGGTATAGGCGCCGAAGTTGTCGTAAGCCAGAAACGCCGGGCCGTTGCGCCCCATCGGCAGCAGTAGCGTGGCCGGAAGCTGGTCGCTCGGTAGCGGCTTGCCATCGGCGAAAGCGACGCCCCACGTCGCCCACTGGCTGCGCGGATGCTTGATGGTGAGGTCGGCCTGGTCCCAAGGAAGACTTGAATTCGCGGAGACGCGCACCTCCTGCAGCCACGGTTCGCCGCGCTTCCATTTCAGTCCGGTCGCGATGTAGTTCGCGGTCGAGCCGATCACGTCGGCGGCACTGTGGATCAGATCGCGGCGGCCGTCGCCGTCGTAGTCCACGGCGTAGTCGTAGTAGTGTCGCGGCAGGAATTGTGTCTGCCCGAGTTCGCCGGCCCACGAGCCGATCATCTCGTCCGGCGTGAGATCGCCGCGGTCGATGATCTTCAGCGCCGCGATGGCCTCGTCGTGAAACATTTGCGCGCGTCGGCAGTCATAGGCCAGCGATACCAGCGAGCGCAGCGTCGGCAGCTTGCCCTGGATCGCGCCGAAGTCGCTTTCCAGCGCCCAGAACGCGGTGATGACGGCGGGCGGTACGCCGTATTCCTTCTCGGCGCGCGCGAAAGCCTCCGCGTGCTGCCTGATGAGCTGCTGGCCACGCACACGCCGCGCCTCCGAGGCCATGCGGCCGGCGAACTGCGTGAACAGTTGCCCGAACACGCGCTGGCCGCGGTCGCGATTCACAATGCCCTGATCGTAGACCATATACGGCGCCGCCGCGTTGATCGCGCGCTGCGACACGCCGGCCTTTTGTGCGTCCTGCTCAAGACTCGCGAGAAATTGCGGAAAGCTCATGCCGTTGTGGCACGACGCGCCACGCTGGGCGAAAGCGGGGGAGGCGAGGGTGATGGTGGCGAGTAATGCGAGGATGGCGAATGGTGAAAAGCGAAGGAGCATTGTGAATCTCGGTGCGTCATGGCCGGTCAAAATCGCGACGCGCGTCTTCGCGAAGATGTTCTGGCTATCTATCTGAAAATCTACTGTGCGACTCTTGTTTGGATGGATTGCCGGGTCAAGCTCGGCAATGACGGAATGTGCACAAATTGACGCGCGCACCTTTCGTCAATTCCCGATGTGCAATTGCGCATCTGTGGGTGCGAGAGAGGACAAGGCGCAGCGCGCCGTGAATTCGCCGGCAGGCCGTATTTGATCTGCATGGCGTTCACGCCGTGCGAATCTGCCGGCCGGGCGTCCTCGACCTCACCGACATCCAGGCCAGGCATCACCGGCATGTCATTTTACAAGCCTACCGATCGGCACGTAGGCTACGCTACCGTGCGCGTTTTTGCCACGGGAACTTCGAGTTGAACGTCAAGTTGAGGCTTCACTAGGCGTAGTGCGGTTCTCAATTGGTCGTGTGATCTCTTAGGGAGAGCAACTTGAACAGCGATGAAAAGGTCGTTTACGACGACAAGGCTCGCCGGATGGTTGAGCAGATGGTTTTGGCCGAACAGCGCCATATCGCCCAGCGCCTCCAAGAAGGTTGTGAATGTGAAGAAGGAATGTTTCCGCGTCGCGCGATATCAAGCCGACGCGGCTTTTTGTTTGCAGCGGGCTCAATCGTCGGAGCAGCGGGTGTATCCAGGATCGCTCGCGCCGAATCGCTGAAAGCGCCGCCCGGCGCAGTCCTTTACGGTGTACCTGACGATCCGACCAAAGAGCAGGGACGAGCGGTCGCTGCCGACGGAGGTTATGGAACGAGGTCTCAATTCGAGACGGAAGTTCGCGTGCGGTATCCGACGCCCAACGAGAACACCTCGTGGAGTCTGACTCCGCTCGACAAGGGACTTGGCAACATCACGCCATCAGGGCTCCACTTCGAACGGCATCACGGTGGAATCCCGACGATCGATCCGGCGAAGCATGACTTGTTGATCCACGGTATGGTGGATCGCCCGATGACGTTCTCAATGGCGGATATCAAGCGGCTGCCCTGTGTGACTCGCAAGCATTTCATCGAGTGTTCCGGCAACGGTCTGACGGAGTGGAACAAGCCGACCATGAAGACCGTGCAGGGAACGCACGGACTGCTCAGCACATCCGAATGGACCGGCGTTCAGTTCGCGACTTTCGCGCGTGAGACGGGATTGAAGGATGGCGCAGCCTGGGTGCTCGCCGAAGGCGCCGACGCCGCCGTCATGACGCGCAGTATTCCCATGGAGAAGATGCTGAAGGACGCCCTCATTGTTTACGGACAGAACGGTGAAGCGATCCGTCCCGAACAAGGTTATCCCTTGCGGCTTCTTCTTCCTGGCTATGAGGGAAATACCCACATCAAATGGCTTCGGAGGCTGCAACTCAGCGACAAGCCGTTCATGACGCGCGAGGAGACGTCGAAGTATACTGATCTTCTCGGAAACGGTAAGGCGCGCCTATTCAGCCTCGACATGGACGCCAAGTCGGTCATTACGTTTCCATCGGGTGACATGAAACTGCCGGGCCCGGGTTTCTACAACGTCACAGGCTTTGCATGGACGGGGCGCGGGCGAGTCCAATCTGTCGATGTCTCGCTCGATTCAGGGAAGACCTGGTATCCGGCGCGACTGGAATCGCTCCCCGAGCCGATGTGCACGGTGCGATTCAGTTTCCCGTGGATGTGGGACGGAAAGTCTGCGGTCCTGCAGAGTCGTTGTATTGACGAGACGGGATACGTCCAGCCCACCCTCAAGCAGCTCATCGCGATACGCGGTGATAACGGACCGTTCGGTTCCATCTATCACCTCAATGCGATTCAGAGCTGGGCTGTCAGCGAGGCGGGAGATGTGACCAATGTCCATGCATAAGACATATCTCGCCTTCGTAATCGGCATCTGCCTGTGCTCCGGCAGCGCAAACGCTCAATCGACGATCGATCACTTCGGTGTCGGCCAGACCGCGACGGCGGAAGAGGTGGCCAAATACTTCTCGATCTCGCCTTCGGGCGATGGACTACCGCCTGGGAGCGGAACGGCAAAAGCAGGTGCGAAGCTTTTTGCTGACAACTGCGCCGCCTGCCATGGCGACAAAATGCAAGGCAATCTAGCCAAGGGCGTAGGCGGCGATCGTCTGCTCGGCGGACGTGGCTCGCTTGCGAGCAAAACTCCGGTCAAGACGGTGGAAAGTTACTGGCCATACGCGACGACCTTGTTCGATTACATCAAGCGGGCGATGCCGTTCAACGCGCCCGGCTCGCTCAAGGACGACGACGTGTATGCGCTGGTCGCCTACATTCTGTCGGAAGCCAAGGTCATTAAACCGACCGAGACCATGGATGCGAAGACCTTGCCCAAGGTGGTGATGCCCAACAAGGACGGCTTCATCGCAGATGCCCGGCCTGAGCTTCAGCTCTACAAATGAACCATCGGTGCGTGAGCCTCATTCTGTCTCGCGATTTCAATTGACACCGGAATTGCGGATTTCTCCGATGTGCAATGGGGCGTCCGGAGTGACGATCAAACTTGAGTGCCGGCAAGTGATCCAGATTCTCATACCTCTCTTGCATTGCTGAACGCAAAGCTTGTCATGCGCCGGGTGTTCTCGTCCAAAATCAGCGTGCGCGTGATCGGCGGCTCGGCGCGCTGGGCGCAGTTCTCGCGCTCGCATAGCCGGCAGTTGACGCCGATGGGTGTGCCCTCGGCCTTCTCAAGGTCCATGCCCGAGGCGTAAACCAGTTTTGACGCATGGCGGATGTCGCAACCCAAACCGATGGCGAAGCGCGGCTGCGCTTGCGGATGCGGCGCGACGGGGCGGCGCACCATCTGCGCAATTGAAAAGTAGCGACTGCCGTCCGGTAGCTCGATCACCTGTTTCAAAAGACGATCCGGCGTGTCGAAGGTGGAGTGCACATTCCATAGCGGGCAGGTGCCGCCGAATTTCGAGAACGGGAACGTGCCTGATGAAAACCGCTTGGAGACATTGCCGGCGTTGTCGACGCGCAGCATGAAGAACGGCACGCCGCGTGCGTTCGGTCGTTGCAGCGTGGTCAGGCGGTGGCAGACCTGCTCGAAGCCGGTGTTGAAGCGCTGCGCCAGCACGTGGATGTCGTAGCCCAGCGATTCGGCCGAGGCATGGAAAGGCTGGTAGGGCATCAGCACGGCGCCCGCGAAATAGTTCGCGAGCGTGATGCGATAGAGCCGGCGCGAGGTGTCGTCGAGCGCGCCGGCGCGGCCGATGATTGCCTCAAAGCCGGGCGTGCATTCGGTGAGCCCGATCTGGAACGCGAGCTGGAAGGCGCGGCCGGGACCGTCCACCAGTTCGGAGATCAGAAGCTGGCGGCGATGGCGGTCGAAGCGCCGCAGCGTCTCGCGCATGACATCCACCGGCATGATGCGGGTCTGAATCGAATGCTTTTCTCGCAGCTGCGCGCTCAGTGCCGCGAACAGGTCCTGCGCGGGGACGTTGATCTCGTCGCGCAGGGTTTCCGCGGCCTGTTCAAGCTCGGGGAAATAGTTGCGGTTGGCCTCGATCAGATCGCGAATCCGTTCGATCGGGTTGGCCTCGAAGCGTGCGCCCGTGCTCTCGTGGCGGTCGGCGAACTGCGCGGCGACAAGCGTCTCGCCGCGCCGCGCCTCGGTGTAGGCGGCGTAGAGCCGCTGCAGCGCATGAGTCACGCCGGGGCACAGTTCGGCGAGATCGCGCAGCTCCTGCTTCGGCACGTCGATTTGGCGAAACAGCGGATCGGAAAAGACCTCGTTCAACTCGGCGAAGAAGCGGTCCTCGTCGGCGGTGGCGAGGTCGCGCAGATCGAGGTCGTAGGTCTCCGCGAGGCGAAGCAGGATCTGCGCGGTGACCGGCCGCTGGTTGCGCTCGATCAGGTTGACGTAGCTCGGGGAGATGCCGAGCCCCTCCGCGATCTGGGTCTGCGACAGCCCGAGCTGCTGGCGGATACGCCGAAAGCGCGGTCCGACGAAGAGTTTTTTGCCCGAATTCGTGGCCATTTCTGCGCTCGTTTATGACAAAGATTACAAAATTACATCTATTACATATATATATGTTACATGATATCATCATTTGAAATCAAGAAATCTATACGAATTTGTCCTTTTGGCGTTTAGCTAGGGCAACGTTTTGCAATGCAATGTCACGAATGTGGCACTGGAGATAATGATGTCCAAGACCTTTGAGCAGCTCGTTCCCGCCCCGAAGGGCCGTTTTGAGGGGATCAGCCGTCCCTACAGCCCGGCGGATGTCGAAAAGCTGCGCGGCTCGGTGGAGATCAAGTACACGCTCGCCGAGAAGGGCGCGAACCGGCTGTGGAAGCAGCTCAACGAGATGCCCTATGTAAACTCGCTCGGCGCCGTCACCGGCAACCAGGCGATGCAGCAGGCGCGCGCCGGTCTGCCCGCGATCTATCTCTCCGGCTGGCAGGTCGCCGCCGACGCCAACACCGCGGGCGCGATGTATCCGGACCAGAGTCTCTATCCGGCCAACGCCGGTCCGGAACTGTGCCGTCGTATCAACCGCACCTTCCAGCGCGCTGACCAGATCGAGCATTCCGAAGGCGGCGCCAAGATCGACTGGTTCGTGCCGGTCGTGGCCGACGCGGAGGCGGGTTTCGGCGGACCGCTCAACTCGTTCGAGATCATGAAGGCCTACATCGAGGCGGGCGCGGCTGGCGTCCACTTCGAGGACCAGCTCGCGTCGGAGAAGAAGTGCGGCCACATGGGCGGCAAGGTGCTGATCCCGACCGCGGCGCATGAGCGCAACCTGATCGCGGCGCGGCTGGCCGCCGACGTCTGCGGCACGCCAACGTTTGTGCTGGCGCGCACCGACGCGGAGAGCGCGAAACTCATCACGTCTGACATCGACGAGCGTGATCACGAGTTCATCACCGGCGAGCGCACGGCGGAAGGCTTCTATCGCCTTAAGCCCGGCACCGGCCTCGATCACTGCATCAAGCGGGGGCTGTCGTTTGCGAAGTATGCCGACCTTCTATGGTGGGAGACCTCCAAGCCGGATCTCGAGGGCGCTCGCAAGTTCGCGGAGGCCGTCAAGAAGGTCTATCCGAACAAGATGCTGGCCTACAACTGCTCACCCTCGTTCAACTGGGAAGCAAACCTCGACAAGGCTACGATCGCGCAATTCCAGAAGGAAATCGCCGCGATGGGCTACAAGTTTCAGTTCGTCACGCTGGCGGGCTTCCACTCGCTCAACCACGGCATGTTCGAACTGGCGCGCGGCTACAAGGCTGAGGGCATGGCGGCCTATTCCCGCCTGCAGCAGGCCGAGTTCGCTTCGGAGGAGTTCGGCTACTCGGCGACGCGCCATCAGCGCGAGGTCGGCACCGGCTACTTCGATCTGGTCTCGACCACGATCAGCGGTGGCCAGTCGTCGACCACCGCGCTTCACGACTCCACCGAAACCGCGCAGTTCAAGTCGCAGGGTTCACCGATCAGGGTTCAGGCGGCTGAGTAAAGGCAGCTGAATAAAAGGAGACTCTCATGACCGGCAGCAATTTCTGGGTGATTGGTGGCGAGTTCGGTTCGATGAATTTCCACAAGCTTGTGGAAGGATCGGCCCAGGTGCAGGGACCGTTCAAGTCGCGGAAAGAAGCTGAGGACGCCTGGAGAGTGGTGTCCGAGGAAAACCGTCATCGCGCCGGCGTGCGCTTCTCCATCGTGGAAGAGCCGAACCGCATGGCGGGTTGACGCCCATCCATCTTCAAGAAGAAACGCCCAAGGAAACGGACGGCCCTGCCCGGGAGATCGGGCGGGGCCGTTTGTTCGTTTGCGCCGTAGGGATTTACGGGCGGTTCCGGAATGGGGTGTGCGTTATAAGTCTTTGGAACTAAACGTCCTTTGCTCGCGACATGGTTGCTGCTAGGTTGCATGGTTACCGGCAGGTAAACGGCAGCCGGATCTGCGGGAAAGGCTACCGATGTCGGACGCACCGGGTTTGGGAACTGGCGGAGCGGAAGCCGCGAAGCCGGCGCGGCTGCGCGATGCGCTGCGGCAGGCGCGGATCGAGGCTGCCGATCGCACCGGCGTCGTCGTCGATCTGCGCGATGCGGAAGTGGCGCGGCTCGAGATTTTGAACGAGGCGCTCGATCCGCTGTTCGCGCAGGTGCCCGATCAGGTCGACCTGTTCGATCGGGGTATCAGCCAGGGAGACACGCCGCGGCTGTGGATCGACGTTGTGGCGCATATCCTGATGGGCCGCGACAAGCGCATGTACCGCTTTGTGCAGGACACCCGCCATGGCCGGATCGTGCTCGCGGAATCCCATGACGCCGCCGCGGTCGTCGATGCCGTTACAGATTATGTCGCCCGCCGCATGATCGAGCGCGAGCGTGCGCTGGCTGCGACGCCGCTGCCGGAGCAAGCGGAGGCGAAGGAGAACGAGAAGTCGCGCTACCGCGGCTTCTGGACGTTCGCGTTCGGATTTATCGCCGGCGGGGTCGTGCTGTTCGCCTTCGCGCTGTTCGCAGCAATCCGCAATCCGTAACGCGCGGCACCGCGATCGCGGCGCGAAAGGTCATTTCCCTGCCGGCGATACCCGCAAGATGCGCCCGGCCGGGCTATCTGTCAGAAGCCACATTGCGCCGTCCGGTCCTTGCCTGACATCGCGGATGCGCTCGTTGAGATTTTGCAGCAGCCGCTCCTCGCCGGTGACGGCATTGCCCTCGAGCGAGAGCCGCACCAGCATCTCGCCCGCCAGCGCGCCGGTGAAAAGGCTACCTTGCCATGCGCGAAACAGCGTGCCGGTATAGAACGCCATGCCGGAGGGCGCGATCGACGGCACCCAGTATTTGATCGGTTGCTCCATGCCGGGCTTCGCCGTGCTGTCGTGGATCTTCGCGCCGTTGTAATCGATGCCGTAGCCGATCACCGGCCAGCCGTAATTCTTGCCCTTGCCGATGATGTTGACTTCATCGCCGCCGCGCGGGCCGTGCTCGATCTCCCAGAGGTCGCCGGTCGCGGGATTGAATGCGAGGCCTTGTCCGTTGCGGTGGCCGTAGCTCCAGATTTCCGGACGCGCGCCGTCGCGGCCGACAAACGGATTGTCCGGGGGCACCGAGCCGTCGGGCACGATCCGGACGATCTTGCCGTTGTCGACGCCAAGATTCTGCGCCTCGTCGCGCGGACCGAAATGGTCGCCGAGTGTGACGTAAAGATCGCCGTCGCGTGCGCTTTGCGCAATACGGCAACCGTGATTGGCATGGCCGCCGGGACCGGCTTGTGTGAAGATCACCTTCACCTCATCCAGCGCGGTGGCATCCTCTTTCAGCCGTGCCCGTGCGATAGCGGCGTTGCCGCCGCTGTCTGCGGAGTAACAGAGATAAAGCGTACGATTGGCTGCAAAGTTGCGGTCGAGCGCCACATCGAGCAGACCCGCCTGTCCCCCGACATAGGGCTTCGGTACGCCCTTCAAAGGCGGCGACAACACACCGTCTGAAGCGACGATGCGAATGCGACCCGGGCGTTCCGTCACCAGCATCCGCCCGTCCGGCAGGAAGGCGAGGCTCCACGGATGGACGAGGCCGCTGGCGACGGTTTTGACCTCGAGCGGCCCGGCCAACGATGTGAATGACACGCTTTCGCTGCTCCTCGCTACGACGAAGGAGGTCGTCAGGACGATGGCCGCGTTCAGGGTGGCCGCAGCCCACACGATCGGTGTTTTCATCGAACGCTCCTGTCGTCGAGCGGATGGTCACGACCACAAACGCAGGTGACCGTCAAAAGATCACGATGCAGGCTACCGGCAAAAACTGGAATGATCGATTCAGCTGGGGAGCGGCAGGGCCATCGCGACCTTGATAGACGTCACCGCGAACGCCAGGGAGAGGCATATAGCGAAGGCAGCGATCGCCAGAGAGGCCGCAACCGCATTGGTCAGGCGCGTGGATGCGACGCGCGTGACGCGACCTCCGAACCCTCCGCTCGTGCCCTGCAACCGCATCGTTAATCAGTCCTTCAAGGATGGGCGAATCACCTGCAGCGCTACAGTTTCTCACCCAGCACGGGCAGGATTGGGGCAGCCGACTTGAAAGATGTCCAAAGCAAGGCAGAACAGTATCTGGTTTCCCGCCGTCCAAGCTCTCTATCTCGCGCCCGACTACGCAGATCAGATCCTGGCGGTGATGTCTGCCGCGGCATTGCCTGAAGCAGCCGCACGTTCGTTCATGCTTACGAAACCGGGTTCCTGTTCAACCCGTCGCAGCCAAGCGCGGATCGAGGGGAACGTCGTGAGCTCGAAGTCGCACTGGTCGGAGACATGGGTGTAGGCATAAAGCGCGATGTCGGCGATCGTGAGCTGGCCGGCGGCGAAGAAGTCGTGGGTCTTGAGATGATTCTCCATGACCTGAAGCGCCGCGTAGCCACGCTCCATCCAGTCTTCCAGTGCGTGGGTCTGCAGATCGCGGCCGCCCTTGACCAGCGAGAGCCAGAAATAGGCCGCGCCGATGTTGGGCTCCAGCGCGTGCTGTTCAAAGAACATCCATTGCAGCGCTTCGGCGCGCTCGATCGGGGGCTCCGGCGCCAGCGTGGTTCCGATCGCAACGTACCACAGGATCGCATTGGACTCTGCGAGGTAGCGCCCCTCGGCTACTTCCAGCAACGGAACCTGGCCGCTCGGATTCTTCGCGAGAAAATCCGGCGTGCGGCTTTCGCCGCGCAGGATATCGATCTCGATGGCATGATAGGGCACGCCAAGGAAGGCCAGCGCAAGGCGAACCTTGTAGCTGTTTCCCGAGCGCTGCATCGAATAAAGCTTGTACATGCGAGAAATGGTTCGATCCGTTCGCCGAAGGAGCGGGCTGGTTGCTGCACCGGTAAACAATGATGCGGCCGGCGCCGCGCCGCAAGGGCCTGGAACGGTTCGACCGTTCAAGGCGTGCGAAAGGCCGATGCCTGCTGCCGTGGCACGATCACGGAGAAAATCATGTCGCCAAGCCGTGCGGATCGATATCACGTATGCGCGAGTTCGTGGTTCCGGCACGCCAATCCTGGCGGTCGCGCCACGCGCGGCGAAGCGTTTGTTGCGGCTGATGTCTGCTGCTCGCGGGCCTAATGAGCAGCCATGTCGTGGACCTCGGCCGCGCGGCCGTCGAGGACTGGCGACCCGGCGGCGTAGAAGCTGGAGAAGTCGGTGCCGAGCGGCTTGCCGCTGAGGTCGATCAGTCCGGTCCGTGGGACAACGCGATCCAGACTATCGCCGCGGCCACGTAGAAACCCAGCAGCATCAGGCTGTAGCCGCGGATGCGGCCGGCCGTCAGCTATGCCGTCAAACGATGTTGCCAGAAATGAGCCATTTTACTGCGGGTTTTTGAGTAAAGCACAATCAACGTAGCGATGGCGTTTTAACGTTTCCTCAAACCCCAGCCTTCAAACGACCAAGACGACCAATCTTCTTGCGGTGCAACGGAACGCGTTTTAGTGTGCATCGATCCCAACATGAAGAGTTGTGACAATGGTGGCGTCGCTGGATCACGACGCCGGTATGGAGATGATGATGCCTTTTCTCGCCGCTGCGCTCGACCGTGTGAAGCCATCCGCGACCATCGCGGTCACGGATAAAGCGCGCCGGCTCAAAGCGGAGGGACGGAACGTCATTGGCCTCGGCGCGGGCGAGCCGGATTTCGACACCCCGGCCAACATCAAGCTCGCCGCGGTCCATGCGATCGAGGCCGGCAAGACCAAGTATACGGCTGTCGATGGTATTCCCGAGCTGAAGGAGGCGATTGTCGCCAAATTCCAGCGCGAGAACGGCCTGACCTACCAGCCGAACCAGATTATCGTCGGTACCGGCGGCAAGCAGGTGCTCTATAACGCGCTGATGGCGACCATCAATCCGGGCGACGAGGTCATCATCCCGGCGCCGTACTGGGTCAGCTATCCGGAAATGGTGGCGCTGGCGGGCGGAGAATCCGTGCCGGTGATCTGTCCCGCCGAATCCGGCTTCAAGCTGCAGGCCGCTGATCTGGAAAAGGCGATCACGCCGAAGACCAAGTGGATTATCCTCAACTCGCCGTCAAATCCGACCGGCGCAGCCTATACGCGCGCCGAACTGAAGGCGCTCACCGACGTGCTGATGAGGCATCCGCAGGTCTGGGTCATGACCGACGATATGTACGAGCATCTCGTCTATGACGACTTCGAATTCACCACGCCGGCGCAGGTCGAACCGAAACTGTTCGACCGTACGCTGACGGTGAACGGCGTCTCGAAGGCTTACTGCATGACCGGCTGGCGCATCGGCTATGCCGGCGGTCCCGCGCAACTCATCAAGGCGATGGCGACGATCCAGTCGCAATCGACCTCGAATCCGTCGTCGATCTCGCAATGGGCGGCGGTCGAGGCACTGAACGGGCCGCAGGAGTTTATCGGCGCGAACAACAAGGTGTTCAAGGAGCGTCGCGACCTTGTGGTGGCGATGCTGAACCAGGCCAATGGCATCGATTGCCCGCGGCCAGAAGGCGCGTTCTATGTCTATCCGTCCTGCGCCGGGACCATCGGCAGGACCACGCCGTCGGGCAAGAAGCTTGAAACCGACGAGGATTTTGTCACCGAACTGCTGGAGGCCGAAGGCGTTGCGGTGGTGCAGGGATCTGCGTTCGGTCTCGGACCGGCGTTCCGCATCTCCTATGCCACGAAAACCGCGGACCTCGAGGACGCCTGCAAGCGCATCCAGCGTTTCTGCGGCAACCTGCGCTGAGCCGTCGTTATCGCTGTGCGCCGTCCTCGCCGCACGGAGACGGCCGCAGTGGTCGACGTGCAGGAAACCGGCGCGCCGCCGCACTTTGTTTCAGGTTGTTTCGTTCTGGCCGGAGTGTTGTGTTGTTCATTAAGTTTTAGCAACGTTCCCGGCATTTTGATGCCTTGATGTGAAGACCGCCTTGTTTTGGACACGGCGGTTCCATCATGTCCACACTCCTTTCTCAATCCCCCAGCGGAGATTCAACTCATGCGATTCTCAAGACTTTTCGCCGTGGCCGCCGTGACGCTTGTCGCGTCGGTTGCGGGCGCCCATGCCCAGCATCATCAGGTTCAGGCCGGCATCCTCGAATGCGAGGGTGGCCAGAACGTGGGCTATGTGGTGGGCTCAACGACGGAATTGCAGTGCGTCTTCCGCAGCAACACCGGTGCGCCGCTTGAACCCTACATCGCGCGCGTCCAGCGCTTTGGCCTTGACCTCGGCGTGACGGCGCAGACCGGGCTGGCGTGGGTGGTCAATGCGCCGAGCTATCGGCTCGGCCGCGGCGCGCTCGCCGGTCACTTCGGCGGAGTGGGCGCCAACGCCACGGTCGGCGTCGGCATCGGCGCCAATCTGCTGGTCGGCGGCTCCGACAATTCGATTTCGCTGCAGCCGCTGAGCTTGCAGGGCCAGACCGGCCTCAGCGCCGTGGCTGGCGTCGTCGACGTCGATCTGCGACCGGCGGATATGGGTCCGACGCCTCGCTACAATCGGCATCGGCATCACCATCGCAGTCATCACCATCACCATCGGCATCATAGCTGATCGGATCGGACGACGACCGAAAGAGGCCCGCGGCAAGCGGGTCTCTTTTTTTTGTGTTCATGACCGTAGGGCCGCGTCTGGTGAGACGTGGGCCGGTGTGCAATAAAAATGCCGCGCCATAATTGTGGCGATCCGCATCACCACTTCAAATCCGGAGCTTTGCCATGCGCAATTTTCCAGTTCTGGCGAGCGCCGCTGTCGCGCTGATCGCGTCGCTCGCGGGCGCCCTTGCGCAGCAGCCCGCGCAGCGCGTCAGGGTCGGCGTTCTCGAATGCCGCGGCGGAGCCAGCGTCGGGTTTATCGTCGGCTCGGTGACCAATCTCGGCTGTGTGTTTCACGCGGACGGTCTGCCGGAAGATCGCTATATCGCTACGATCCACAAGGTCGGCGTCGATCTCGGCATTACCCAGGAATCGGCGCTGGCCTGGGGCGTCTACGCGCCGGTGGCGCGGCTTGGACCTGGCGATCTCTCCGGCGACTACGCTGGCGCGCAAGGCAGCGCCTCGGTCGGCGTTGGCCTTGGCGGCAACGTTTTGATCGGCGGCTCGGCCAATTCGGTCGCGCTGCAACCGCTCAGCGTGCAGGGGCAGGTCGGGCTCAACGTTGCGGCGGGTCTCGCCGCGCTTGAATTGCGCCCGGGACGATAAACGCCGCGCGCGCATGAGGGCGGCCGATTTTCCTGGGTCATTGTTGCGCGATGAAGAGGCCGCCACGGCGGCCTCTTCGGAATTCGATCCGATTGTTATGCGTGTTGCTTGATGTAGTTGATGCTGTCGGAAATGCCGTGACAGTTGGAGAGGGCATTTGCGACGACTCCGATTGCAACGCTGATGAGAATGTCATCCCACCCCATAACGCCGCCGCTGACCAGTTCGACGTCATGGAGCGTCAATTCGCGGATTTCGTGATTCAAATTGGTCATTTTCAGTCCTTTTGATCCAATGGCGGGATCATTCCCGGCACAACTAGGCCTACAGCGTGGGGGCATCCGTCGCTGTGACGTATGTCACAACCCATGGAAAGTCTTCGCTGAAGCTGTAGCTGCGCAACAGTCTTTCAAACCGACATATTTTTTGCACCACCTTGCAAAGGCGTGCATCGGGAAACGTCTGGAGCGCATCCAGCCGCAGCGACTCTTTTCCCGCTTGCCAAAACCGGAGCGCGGGAGGAGCATCGTTATGCCGACCCAATCATGGGCCGACTTCCAGATCAGGAGGCGGCAATGGGACAAGACCTCAGAGGTCCACAAGGCACCCCCCAAGGCACTCAAGCTTCGGGTCCCCGGTGCATTGCGCTGGTGGGCCCTTTCCAAAGCGGTAAAACCACACTTCTCGAAGCCATCCTCGCGCGTACAGGTGCAATTCCCAAAGCAGGTAGCGTCGATCAGGGAACCAGCGTCGGCGACGCCAGCGCTGAAGCCCGCCAGCACAAGATGGGCGTCGGGCTGACCGCGGCCACGACCAGTTTCATGGGCGAAACCTATACTTTTATCGACTGTCCGGGTTCGATCGAATTCGCGCACGACATGCGCGCGGCGATCCCCGCGGTCGATGCTGCGGTGGTGGTGTGCGAAGCCGACGAGCGCAAGCTGCCGCAGTTGCAGATCATCCTGCGCGAACTCGAAGATCTGAACATTCCCCGTTTCCTTTTCCTCAACAAGATCGACAGGGCGAACAAGCGTATTCGCGAAACATTGGCGACGTTGCAGCCGGCCTCCCGGACCCCGCTGGTGCTGCGGCAGATTCCAATCTGGAACGGCGATTTGATCGCCGGGTTCGTCGATCTCGCGCTGGAGCGCGCCTTTGTCTACCGCGAGCACAAGGCCTCCGAAGTTGTCCAACTGGATGGCGGCGATCTCGATCGCGAGAAGGAAGCGCGGTTTTCGATGCTGGAGAAACTCGCCGATCACGACGACGCGCTGATGGAGCAACTGCTCGAGGATATCCCACCGCCCCGTGACGCCGTGTTCGACGATCTCGCCCGCGAACTGCGCGAGGGCCAGATTTGTCCTGTGCTGCTCGGTTCGGCCGCGCGCGCGAACGGCGTGTCGCGGTTGATGAAAGCGTTGCGGCATGAAGCTCCCGGCATCGGCGAGACGGTGAAGCGCATAGGCGTGGCCGATAGCAAGGAGGCGCTGGCCTACGTGTTCAAGACCATGCACCTGCAGCACGGCGGCAAGCTGTCGCTGGCGCGCGTGCTGACGGGTCGTTTCGACGATGCTGCGACGGTGCAGGCGTCGTCGGGCGAAGCCGGAAAAATCTCCGGCATTCTCGCTGCCACCGGCGCGCACGAGACCAAGCGGGCGTCGGCTGAAGCCGGCGATATGATAGCGCTCGGCAAGCTCGACGCCGTCAAGACAGGCGATACGCTGACGACCGCCAAGATCGCGCCGCCCTCGCTGGTTAGCATCGCGCCGGCTGCGCCGGTGCTTGCGATGGCGCTCGCGGCCGGAGATCGCAAGGACGACGTCAAGCTCGGACAGGCTCTGGTCAAACTCAACGAGGAAGACCCCTCGCTTGCTGTCGTCCACAATGCGCAGACCCACGACACTGTGCTGTGGGGGCAGGGCGAGATGCATCTGCGCGTCGCGCTGGAGCGGCTGCACGATCGCTTTGGTGTCAACGTGAAATCGCATCCGCCCGCGATCGGCTATCAGGAAACCATTCGCAAGCCCATGACCCAACGCGGACGCCACAAGAAGCAGTCGGGGGGGCATGGCCAGTTCGGCGACGTGGTTCTGGAAATCAGTCCGCTGGCGCGTGGCTCGGGCTTCGTTTTCGCCGACAAGATCGTCGGCGGCGCGGTGCCACGCAACTATATCGGCGCGGTGGAGGAGGGTGTGGTGGACGGACTCGCGCGCGGTCCGCTCGGCTTCCCCGTGGTCGATGTGCAGGCGACGCTGACCGACGGCTCCTATCACAGCGTCGATTCCTCGGATCAAGCCTTCCGTACGGCGGCGCGTATCGGGGTAGCCGAAGCTTTGCCGCAATGCCAGCCGGTGCTGCTGGAGCCGATCCATGTGGTCGAGATTGTTTGCCCGAGCGATGCGACGGCGAAGATCAACGCCATCTTGTCGGCACGGCGCGGCCAGATTCTCGGCTTCGACACCCGCGAAGGCTGGACCGGCTGGGATTGCGTGCGCGCCATGATGCCGGAAGCCGAGATCGGCGATCTCATCGTCGAACTGCGTTCAGCGACGGCCGGAGCAGGCAGCTTTACCCGGCAGTTCGATCGCATGGCCGAAGTCAACGGCCGGGCCGCCGATCAGATCATCGCCGCGCATCGGGCCGCGGCATAGAGCATTTGCCGGCTAATCGGATTTCGCTTTAGCCGGCTGGCTGCCTTGCTTGATGACAAAAATGATGCATATTATATCAATATAGTAATTCTAAATATCATACATAGAATTCTACATATGGAGATCGAGCGTTGATCACATCATTTCAGATGCGGGCAGCGCGCGCGCTCTTGGGCATTGACCAGAAGACGCTTGCCGCGCTGGCCGGAGTGTCCTTGCCGACCGTCCAGCGGATGGAAGCGAGTGAGGGGTCGGTGCGCGGCGTCGTCGGTACGCTGGTTAAGGTTGTCGACGCTTTCAATCGTGCGGGCGTCGAATTGATCGGCGAACATGCGCGCAGCGACGATGGCGGTCGGGGCGTGCGCCTGAAACAGCCAGGACCTCCGCGCCGCCCGGCTATTTGAGATTATCGGAGCTTTGCGTTGTTCCGTGATCGCGGACCGCAACCAAACTGGCGCCCGCGCCCGCGGGCCGGTCACGGGGTACTGCGTTCGCCATTCCTGCTGCTGTTCATGCTGATCAAGGGACGCAACAGGCGATTGCGCTGCGTCATTGACAGCAGCCGCGGCTTGCATGATCTCATCTGGCCGTGCCGCCTGATTGTCAGGTGCGTCATGCGACGGGACCCATGATGATAGCCGAGACCAAAGGCCGCGCTGCCTGCCTGATCGGGTGGCCCGCGGCGCATTCGCGCTCGCCGCTGATCCATCACTACTGGCTGCGCTTGCACGGAATCACAGGTGGCTACAACATCGAGGCGATTCCGCCCGAGGGCCTCGCCGAATTCATCCTGCATCTGTCGAAGCACGGCTTCGTCGGCGCCAACGTCACGATCCCGTACAAGGAGCGGGCGCTACAGCTCACCGCGCCCGACGAGCGCGCCATGGCGGTGGGCGCCGCCAACACGCTCTATTATGATGGCGAGACCCTGCGGTCCACCAATACCGACGTCGAGGGTTTCATCGGCAATCTGGATGCCGCCGCGCCGGGCTGGGATCGCATCGAGGATGCGCTGGTGCTTGGTGCCGGCGGGTCGTCGCGGGCCGTGGTGTTCGGCCTGATCGAACGCGGGATCAAGCGTATCCATCTCGCTAACCGCACGATGGAAAGGGCGCAGGCCCTTGCGGATCAGTTTGGCGCAACAGTCATGCCTC